>CAJUAW010000005.1 GCA_910584605.1 uncultured Oscillospiraceae bacterium | reverse complement strand
GGACCGGAACAGGCAGATTTCTAACATCATACCAGAAAGCAAACCGGAACACAACATAGAATGTACTCCGTACTTAAAAAGATAAAACAGCCTGTTTCCCTTGATATCATCAAGAAAACAGGCTGTACATTTTATCAAATTCCGTTTTGTACATTCCTACAAACTTTTCATGTTCCGGTCCGAAACCCCTGCAAAAACATGGGCATCATGGTCCGGCTGTACTGGGTGAGGGAGTAGTCCCCGCCGGACAGGCACCAGTCGTAGATGAGGGCCCGCTCGCACAGGGTGTAGGCCCGCACCATCTCGTTGACGGTGACGTCCCGCCGCAGCTCCCCCCGCTCCTGGCCCTGGAGGACGATCTGCCGCAGCAGCCGGTAGTAGATGCGGTTGTGGTCCATGAGGGACTTGTCCCCTCGGGTCACCAGCTGGGAAGAGTACAGCCGGGCCACCAAGTCCAGGGGGGTGGAGTTCTCCATCATGGTGAACAGCTCCTGGTTGAGGTACATCAGCTGGTCGAAGCGGTCCATCTCCGGGTCGATGGTCGCCATCAGGGCCTGGTACTTCTGGTCAAAAACGTCGGCCAGGGTGGACAGCAGGTCGTCCTTGCCCTGGAAGTAGTGGTAGAAGGACCCCCGGGAGGTGCCCGATTCCTCGATAATCTCCTCCACGGTGGTGTCGTCGTAACCCTGGCGGTAGAACAGCTTCCAAGCCGCGTCAATGATCTTCCCCCGGGTGTTCCGGGTGCTTTTTTTCGCCATAGTCAGCCCTCTTTGGTAATTTGATACGCCTTGCACTTGGCGTCGGACAAAATCGCAAGGACGGTCTTGGTGTCCGGGTCATAGCCGCAGCAAACCGCCAGGTCGAAAATACAAGGAATCATGGGAGCGTCCGCCGGCTTTTCGCACGCTGTATACGTCCAGCCCGCCTTCTCCAGCACGTTCTGCCCGGTGTGGTAGCACTCGCCGCACAGGATGGCGCACAGGACATATTTCAGATAACTGGTCAGGTTGGGGGCAAACTGCTTCCAGCCGGTGGGAGCGTCCTCCTCATGGAGCATGTAAACGACCGGGTCCGGCTGGCCCAGGTCCCCCTCCCGAATGCCAAATTCCACCACTCCGGCAGCGTAGTCGCTGCCAATTTCCAGATAGTTCTCCACCAGTGTGGACCACTGCTCCTTGGGCAGCTTAAAGAAGGGGGCGAGGGGGTCGTCCTCCTCCAGGTGCTCCTCATAGAATTCCCGGTCCTCCTCGATCCGCTCCTCAAGGACCTCGTAGGAGGTCCAGGCGGGATGCTCGGTCCAGATGTCCGCCGTCTTAAACAGAGGACTTTTATAGGCCCGACTTAAAAAATCGTTCAGCAGGGCGGGGAGCCGGGGGTCGGGCTGGTAGTCGGGGTTGGGCTGGCAGCCCAGGATGTCCAGAAGCTCCAGAACGGAGATATCGTAGTGAAAAGCCATGTTTTTTCCTCCTTCAATCGGGCCGCAACTGTCAGTTGCGGAGATTTCCAAGCGGACTTGATTGCTTTTTGCCGCTCTGACAGTATAATAGAAGAAAATCGAGAGGAGGTCAAGGTCTATGACATTGGCGGAAAAAATATTGTCCCTGCGCACCCAGCGGGGCATGTCCCAGGACGACCTGGCGGAAAAAATGGAGGTCTCCCGGCAGAGTGTGAGTAAGTGGGAGACGGCCCAGTCCACCCCCGACCTGGATAAGATCATCCGGCTGGCCGATCTGTTCGGCGTGAGTGTGGATGAGCTGGTTCGGGACGGGGAGGCCCCTCAGCCCCCGGAGCCGCCGGAAGCAAAGGTGATTTACGTGGAACGGGAAAAGCGGGGGCTGACCCCAATACAGACCTTAGGTGTTATAGTTGAGGTAACTGGGGTGGGGCTGAGCCTAGTTGGACTGATGGGGGCGCCCGTCCTGATACTCCCCGGCGCGGCGCTGGTCGTCCTGGGCCTGCCCCTGCTGCTGGCGAGAAAGCACCCATATCTTATTACGGGCTGGCTGGCTGTGGCGCTGAGCTTGCTCGTCCTGAATCCATATACTAGTGTGTCGCCCCGGGGGCTGATAGGCGGACTTCGGCGGCTGTACTATTATACTACAATACCGGGGTTTCGAGATCCGTCCACGGTTTTCGCCATTGCGGTGGGCATTGTCCGGGGCCTGCTGATCCTGGCGCTCGCGTTTTTCACCTGGCGGGCGTGGAAAAAGAAAAAATCTTTGGAGAAGGACGGCTGAAAAGCCGTCCTTTTTTCAGTTTACAACCGCTTTCGGCTATGGTAGAATAAGGGGACTTCAGAAAAGGAGAGAAAACCTGCCGTGGCATACAACTTTTTCCCCATGATCTCCCGGATGCGGTACATCAACCGCTGGGGCCTGATGCGCAACACCCGGCTGGAGAACATTCAGGAGCACTCCCACCAAGTGGCTGTTCTGGCCCACGCCCTGGCTGTCATTGAAAACCGCTATTTCGGCGGTCAGATTGACCCGGGTACGGCAGCGGTAGCCGCCCTGTACCACGATGCCAGCGAAATTCTCACCGGCGACATGCCCACCCCCATCAAGTACGACAATCCGGACATCCAGTCCGCCTACAAGGATGTGGAGGCGGTGGCGGAGAAAAAGCTGCTGTCCATGCTCCCTCCCGACCTGCGCCCCGACTTTGAGGAGGCGGTCACCATCCCCGACCCGGATATCCGCGCCCTGGTCAAGGCGGCGGACAAGCTGTCCGCCTACCTCAAGTGCGTGGAGGAGCTGAAGGCGGGCAACACCGAGTTCAAAAAGGCCAAGGAGCAGACCTACGCCGCTCTGGTGCAAAATCCCATCCCCGCCCTGAACTACTTTATGGAACACTTCCTGGACGGCTTCGAGCTGACCCTGGATGAGTTGAATTAAGAAAGGAATTTTGTATGAAAGCCATTGTTACCGTCATCGGCAAGGACCGGGTGGGCATTACCGCCTCCGTGTGCTCCCTGCTGGCCCAGCACAACATCAACATTCTGGACATTACTCAGACCGTTCTCCAGGAGTTTTTCACCATGGTCATGCTGGTGGATACCTCCGCCTGCCAGAAGTCCATCGGGGATCTGGCCGGTATCCTGGAGCAGGCCGGTCAGGAGCAGGGCCTGTCCATCCGCATCCAGCGGGAGGACATTTTCAACGCCATGCACCGGATTTAAGCGGAGGTAACTATGCTCAACCAACATGAAATCATGCAGACCATCCAGATGATCGACCAGCAGCATCTGGACGTGCGCACCATTACCATGGGCATCTCCCTGCTCTCCTGCGCCCACAGCGATGTAAAGACCGCCTGTGACAAGGTGTACGACAAGATTACCCGCTATGCTGAGAGGCTGGTGGCCACCGGCGAGGACATCGAGAAGGAGTTCGGTATCCCCATTGTCAACAAGCGCATCTCGGTGACTCCCATCGCCCTGGTGGCCGCCGCCGCGGAGACGGACAGCTACGTCCCCTTCGCCCAGGCCCTGGACCGGGCCGCCAAGACCACCGGCGTCAACTTCATCGGCGGCTTCTCCGCCCTGGTCCAGAAGGGGATGACGGCGGCCGACCGCATCCTCATCAACTCCATCCCCGAGGCGCTGGCCTCTACGGATATCGTCTGTTCCTCGGTCAACGTGGGCTCCACCAAGGCGGGCATCGATATGGACGCGGTGGCCCTCATGGGCCGCACCATCAAGGAGCTGGCGGAGAAAACTGCCAACAGGGGCGGCTTCGGCTGCGCCAAGCTGGTGGTGTTCTGCAACGCCGTGGAGGACAACCCCTTTATGGCGGGTGCCTTCCACGGGGTGGGCGAGCCAGAGCGGGTCATCAACGTGGGGGTCTCCGGCCCGGGTGTGGTATACCACGCCCTTCAGGAGGTGAAGGGAAAGCCCTTCGACGTGGTAGCCGAGACGGTGAAGAAGACCGCCTTCCGCATCACCCGCATGGGTCAGCTGGTGGCCCAGGAGGCCAGCCGCCGGCTGGACACCCCCTTCGGCATTGTGGACCTTTCCCTGGCCCCCACCCCCGCCATCGGGGACAGCGTGGCCCGGATTCTGGAGGAGATGGGCCTGGAGGTCTGCGGCACCCATGGCACCACCGCCGCCCTGGCCCTGCTCAACGACGCGGTGAAGAAGGGAGGCGTGATGGCCTCCTCCTCGGTGGGCGGGCTGTCCGGGGCTTTCATTCCCGTCAGCGAAGACGAGGGCATGATCGCCGCCGCCCGGTCCGGGGCCCTCACCCTGGACAAGCTGGAGGCCATGACCTGCGTCTGCTCGGTGGGCCTGGACATGATCGCCGTCCCCGGCGACACCCCCGCCGAGACCCTCTCCGCCATCATCGCCGACGAGGCCGCCATCGGCATGGTCAACTCCAAGACCACCGCCGTCCGCATCATTCCCGCTCCCGGCTGCACCGTAGGGGATACGGTAGAGTTCGGCGGACTGCTGGGCTCCGCCCCCATTCAGCCCGTTCACCCCTTCTCTGCCAAGGACTTTGTGGCCCGGGGCGGACGCATCCCCGCCCCCATGCAGAGCCTGAAAAACTGATTGTACAAAAAGCCGGGAGCCGTCCAAACGGACGGTTCCCGGTTTTTTGCTTATACCAGAGGGCCGTCTCCCTCCCGATAGGGCACCACCGCTGCTGGGACCACCTCCGACGCCGGGTCCGCATGGACGTACTGGTCGTCAAAGAAGATCTGGGCCCCAAAGGCGGAGAGCACCTCTTTTTTGCTCACGCCACCCAAAAAATAAGCCTCGTCCACATGCACTCCCCAGCTGCGCAGAGTCTTGATGGCCCGCTCATGGGCGGGGACGCTCCGAGAGGTCACCAGCGCGGTGCGGACCGGCGCCGGGTCCCGCTCCGCGAAGGTGGACTGGATATGGGCCACAGTCTCCAGGAACCGGGCGAAGGGTCCCCTCTGAAGGGGGATGTCCGCCTTCGCCCGCTCGTTTTCCTCAAAGGCCTCCAGCCCCTTCTGCCGGAAGATCCGCTCCGATCCGGCTCCGAACAGCACCGCGTCCCCGTCGAAGGCGATGCGGATCTGCCGGACCCCGGAGCTGGACTCCTGGCGGGGACCGCCGGGCAGGATCACTCCCGCCGCGATGCCGCTGTCCACCGCCTGCTGCACATCCTCCCGGTTGGCGGAGAGAAACAGGTCCGTCTGAAAGGCTTTCAGGTAGGGGGCAATCTCCGCGCCGCCGGTCAGGGCGGCCCTGGTGATGTCCAGCCCGTAGCTCTGGATGGAGTGAAAAATGCGCAGACTGGTGTTGGGACTGTTCCGGGAGGTCACGATAACCTCTACCAGCCGCTCCTCCTGCAGGCTGTTCAGCTCCAGGAAGGCCCGCACCAGTGGAAAAGCGGCCCCCTTCTGCAGCACCACAGTCTCGTGGCTCACCTGATAGCGCTCATAAGCGGCCAGGCCCTGCTCCTCATACAGCCTGTTCTCCGCTTCCAGATCGAACAGGGCGCGGGAGCTGATCCCGATCACCAGCGGGCGGGTCAGATCATAGGGCATAGAGCTTCTCCCCCCTCTCCATCAAACCTGAGCGGGCAGGGAGTCGTCCTCCCGGACCCAGTCCTCCACATGGACGACGGAATACTCCTTTTCTGTATTGCGGATCACCACCCGCTCGATGCCGGCGTTGATGATGAGCCTGCGGCACATGGAGCAGGAGGTGGAGCCAGGGATGAGCTCCCCGGTCTTGGGGTCCTTGCAGACCATGTAAAGGGTGGCGCCCAGCACCTCACTGCGGGCGGCGGAGATGATGGCGTTGGCCTCGGCGTGGACCGAGCGGCACAGCTCATACCGCTCGCCGGAGGGGATCTTCATGGCCTCTCGGGTGCAGTAACCCAGGTCCATGCAGTTTTTCCGCCCCCTGGGAGCGCCGTTGTAGCCGCTGGAGACGATCTCGTCGTGCTGGACGATGATGGCCCCATAGCACCGGCGCATACAGGTGGAGCGTTCCAGTACCGTCGCGGCAATGTCCAGGTAGTAGTTTTCCTTGTCGATGCGTTTCATGGGCAGGCCCTCCCTGTCATTTGAATTCTACAGACAGTATATCCTATTTTCCCCGCGCCCGCAAGCCTCCCCGCCAAAAAGACCGTTTTGGGGCGGAGAGCCGGGGGCCTTGCAGCGAATTTACATATTGTTTACGAATAACGCCTTGACGGAGCCTTTCCAAGGCGTTATCATAATAAGGTATATTGGCAGGCGGTATTCGCCTGCCGTCCCTATTCACCCAAGGAGGCGCTCTATGATCCGCAATGCGATCCAGAGATTTATGTACGGCCGCTATGGAAACGACCCCCTCAACCTGTTTCTGATGGGCCTTTATCTGCTGCTCTATCTGGTGTTTATGTTCACCAGGGTGGAGCTGCTGTATATCATCAGCTTTGTCCTCCTGTTTGCCACGCTGTTCCGGCTCCTCTCCCGCAACATGGAACGGCGCCGTGCGGAGAACGCCCTGTTTATGCGGGCCGCCAACCCAGTCCTCCAGTGGCTGCGGCTGCGCCGCACCATCCATCGGGACAAGGAGCACGTCTACTTCAAATGCCCCAGCTGCGGCCAGCAGCTCCGGGTCCCCCGGGGACGGGGCCGCATCACCGTCACCTGCCGCAGCTGCGGCGCCAGCTTCCAGGAAAAAAGCTGAACGTACGCACAAGAGGAAGCAAGGCCGAGGTTTTTGGCCTGCGCTCTGATATCCTGTAGGAGCTGAGTCCGCCGTCCTTTCCGGCGATTTACCTGTACGCCTCATGTTTCTGGTTTGCACGCTTGAGCGTCTGCGTGTTTGCGGCTACCGGCAGCCTGCATCTGGCGAAAACCAGATCCGAACGCATCTCATAAACGGCCTGCCAGGCTTGGCGGGCCGTTGCCTTTTGCCTGCGCCTGTGCTATACTGACAGGCGGGAAAACGGTCCCTTTTGCTTTCAAAGATCAAATCCAACCTATGGAATGGAGAGAGGAGCGCCACCATGAACGCCAAATACGACGTTGTTATCCTGGGCTGCGGCGAGGCCGGCATTTTTGCCGCCTATGAGCTGGTCCACCTGCACCCCCAGCTGAAGATCCTGGCCCTGGACCAGGGATCGGACATCTACCACCGCAGCTGCCCCATCGTGGCGGGCAGGGTCAAGGAGTGCATCCGCTGCCCCGTATGCCACACCATGTGCGGCTTCGGCGGCGCCGGCGCCTTTTCGGACGGAAAGTTCAATTTCACCACCCAGTTCGGCGGCTGGCTCACCGACTTTATGGAGCCCGCCCATGTGATGGAGCTCATCGACTATGTGGACTCCATCAACGTGGCCCATGGGGCCACCACCGAGGTCTTTTCCACCGAGAGCGAAAAGGCCCGCCAGCTGGCCCGGCAGGCCCTGGCCTATGACCTGCATCTGCTCCAGGCCCGGTGCAAGCATCTGGGCACCGAAAACAACCTGCGCATCCTCACCAACATCTACGAGGGCCTGATGGACAAGCTGGAGTTCGCCTTCAACACCGAGGTGGCCTCCATCCAGCAGGCGGAGGGCGGCTACCGGCTGCTCCTGGCCAAGGGGGGCGAGGTGCAGTGCAACTATCTGATCGCCGCGCCAGGCCGGTCCGGCGCGGAGTGGTTCTCCAACCAGTGCAAGGAGCTGGGGCTGGAGCTGCTGAACAACCAGGTGGACATCGGCGTCCGGGTGGAGCTGCCCGCCGTCATTTTCGAGCACATCACCAACGTGGTCTACGAATCCAAGCTGGTCTACCGCACCAAACGGTACGGCGACAGTGTGCGCACCTTCTGCATGAACCCCTACGGCCACGTGGTGGCGGAGAATGTGGAGGGGATCAATACCGTCAACGGCCACTCCTACGCCGACCCCGCCCTGAGAAGCGAGAACACCAACTTCGCCCTGCTGGTGTCCAACCGGTTCACCAAGCCCTTCAATGAGCCCTACCGCTACGGTAAGCACGTAGCCTCCCTGTCCAACATGCTGGCCGGGGGGGTGCTGGTTCAGCGCTTCGGCGACCTGGTGGGCGGCCGGCGCACCAACGAGCACCGCATGGGCAAGTCCACCGTCCGGCCCACCCTCACCGCCGCGGTGCCCGGCGATCTGTCCCTCACCCTGCCCAAGCGGCAGCTGGACGACCTCATTGAGATGATCTACCAGCTGGACAAGATCGCCCCCGGCACCGCCAACTACGACACCCTGCTCTACGGCGCGGAGGTCAAGTTCTACTCCGCCCGCCTCCAGCTCACCGAGGAGCTGGAGACCGCCCTGCCCAACTTCTTTGCCGCCGGGGACGGCGCGGGGGTCACCCGGGGACTGGCTCAGGCGGGGGCCTCGGGGATTCAGGCAGCCCGGGCCGTGTGCAGGAGGCTGGAGCAGTGAGACTCAACCGCGGGGCGGCAGTGCTGGTATCCGTCCTGCTCTGCCCCGCCGTCTTTCTCCTGCTCTGGCAGGTCTCCTCGGCCGCTATGCCGGACGGCCCGGTCTGGATACTGAGCTATCCGCTGCTGATTGCCCTCTATTTCCTCATTGCAGGCGGAATCTTTCAGAAAAAGCTGGGCCTGCGGCGGGTGACCCTGTGTCTGTGGATGGTCCTGATGGGGTATGCCCTGTGCTGGATGTTCCTGCTGCTTTGGCAGCCGGATCTGCTCCAGGACTGGGGCGTTACCTTTTCCGTGTTTCTCCTGTTGGGCGCGGTGCAGGTCCCGGTATGGCTGGTGGTCTGGCTGGGGCTGTGGACAGCAAACCTGATCCGCAGCCCGGAGGCCCGGGGCCGTGCAAACCGATTCGGAAAACGTATGCTGCAGGGCCTTCTCTGCATGGCGGTGGTCACACCGATCATGCTGATCGCCCTGAGCGCCAAAACCTGGCTGGCCATCAAGCCGCCGGAGGCCTATGAGGACCAGGGGGTTTACACCTTCACCGCCGTGGACTATGAGCTGATCTGGGAACAGCGCACCCGTTACTCGCACTCCGCCTTGAGAAGGCATGGCCACCTATCCAGCTACTCGGCCCCAATTTTCCGGGTCACCTACGAGACCGCCGGCGGCCTCTGGCAGTGGCAGGACGACAAGGGCACTCAGGACATTGGCAGGCAGGCCGTCCAAGAGGGCGAACAGGTGGAGCGCCGGGTCCTCTCCCTGGTGGACGGGGAGGGCTACATCACCATAGACGGCGCAAAAACCGTCCAGGACTATGTGGACGGCCAAAAGCTGTCCTGCTGGGTGTTGGCTGGCGGCTCTCTGGCCGTCCTGGCGGCGGAGGGGGCGGTCTGGCTTGTGGTGCGAAACCGAAAAATCCGTCCCGGGAGGGGACGAGACGCGGATAAAGGAGACACGCGGTTATGAGCGAACGTATCGATCAGGATGTGAAAACCATACAGGAGCTGCTTTCCAAGGAGGCGTATCAGGCCGTCTACGACCGGTACGCTCCGGTGCTCCAGGAGATGCTCTTTGTTCAGAGTCCGGCGGAGTGGCTGGACTTCATCCGCCAGGAGGGCGGGCTGGAGGCGGAGCCGCTGGAGCTGTACCTGTCGGCCTGGCGGGGAGAGCGGCTTCTGCTGGGCTGCTACGAGGGGGATGTCACTCAGAAGGTGCTGGACTACCTCAGGGGCCAAGTCCCGGAGGCGCTGCTGGAAGCGCTGAGCGGCTTGCCCCCCATTGTCCTTGACATAGACGAGCTGGACGGGACCCTGGAGAAGCAGCTCACCCCCTATCAGGAGGCCGCGGCGCCCTTTGGAGCTGTATTCCAGACGGATTTTGAGGATATCTACTGCGCGGGCGCTTATTTCCTGTCGGTCAATCATAATAGCAAGGAGGAATAATTGGATGCGCCCCTGGTTTACCACCGAACAGCTTGCCCCCGACACCTGGGTCATCAGCGAGTACCGCCACTGGGAGGAGACCCACTGTTATCTCCTCATCGGCGAGGACCGCGCCCTGCTCATCGACACCGGCCTGGGCATCTGTAATATTGATGAGGAGGTCCGCCGGCTGACGGACAAGCCAATCACCGCCATCGCCACCCACGTCCACTGGGACCACATCGGCGGGCACAAATACTTTCCGGACTTCTATGCCCATGAGGCGGAGCTGCCCTGGCTGAACGGGGAATTTCCCCTGTCCGCCGAGACCGTCCGAGAGATGGTGATGGACCGCTGCGACCCGCCGGAGGACTTTGATGTAAGTACATACACGATATTCAAGGGTAGGCCCGCCCGCGTTTTAAAGGGCGGTGAGAGGCTGGACCTGGGCGGCCGGGTGGTCCAGGCGCTCCATACCCCGGGCCACTCCCCGGGGCACCTGTGCTTTTGGGAGGAGGCACGGGGGGATTTGTACACTGGCGATTTGGTTTATCTGGACACCCTCTTCGCCTACTACCCCTCCACCGACCCGGAAGCCTATCTGGCCTCTCTGGAACTGATCGCCGCCCTCCCCGCCCGGCGGGTCCTGCCCGCCCACCACACGCTGAAGGTCTCCCCGGAGCTGCCCTGCCAGATGCGGGACGCCCTCCGCCAGCTGAAGCAGGAAGGGAATCTCCGCCATGGCGCGGGCACCTTCCAATATGACGGCTGGGCCATCTGGCTGTAAGACATAACATTCCGTTTGACGCTTGCTGGCAGGTTGTTATCCACTTTGTCCACATAGTTTTCCACAGCCGCTTTTCCAGCTGCGGCAGGAGTTTTCCACATGATCCACAGGGTTTTCCACATCTGTTAAACGGCTCTGTGGGACCTCAGCCCCTCCCTTTTGGTTTCCATAATGTCTGTCAAGACGAAATTATCCACAAACTTTTCCGGCCCGGGGCTCTTTGCAGGAACCCGTGCAGCCTCTGTCCAATGCGGAAAGGAGCCTCCCATGACCACTCAGACCGACACCATCGCCGCCATGTCCACTCCGCCGGGAGCGGGGGCCATCGGGATTCTCCGCCTGTCCGGGCAGTCGGCGGTCTCCATTGCGGAAACCTGCTTCAAGCCCTTGGGGCACAGCGGCCTGCGGGACCACAAGCCCCGTGAGCTGGTCTACGGCGATCTGCTGGACAGCGGCGGACAGCCCATCGACCGGGTGCTGTGTACCTACAGCCTGGGGCCCTCCAGCTACACCGGGGAGGATACGGCGGAATTTCACTGCCACGGCTCCCCCATGGTGCTGACGCTGGGTTTGGAGGCCCTCTTTGCCGCCGGGGCGCGGCAGGCCGGGGCCGGGGAGTTCACCCGCCGGGCCTTTCTCAACGGCCGGCTGGACCTGGCCCAGGCGGAGGCGGTGGGGGACCTGCTGGAGGCCCAGAGCCGGGAGGGAGCGCGCCATGCGGCGGGCCAGCTGGCCGGGGCGCTGTCCAGGAGGATCGGAGACATCTACTCCGCCTTGGTGGACGTGATGGCCCACTTCCACGCGGTGCTGGACTACCCCGACGAGGACATTGACCCCTTCCGTCTGGAGCAGCTGGATGAGGCCCTGTCCGTCCAGGAGGGGGAGCTGAACGCTCTGCTGGCCTCCTGCGGACGGGCCAAGCTGCTGAAGGACGGGGCGGCCTGCGCCATTGTGGGCCGGCCCAACGCGGGGAAGTCCTCTCTGCTCAACGCAATGGTGGGCTACGACCGGGCCATCGTCACCGACATCCCCGGCACCACCCGGGACACGGTGGAGGAGCGGTGCGAGCTGGGCGGGGTGCCCCTGCGGCTCATCGACACCGCCGGCCTGCGGGACACGACCGACCCGGTAGAGAAGCTGGGGGTGGAGCGTTCCCGCCGGGCCATGGAGGAGGCGGAGCTGATCCTGGTGCTCATCGACTCCTCCCGGCCCGCGGAGGACGAGGATTTTTCTCTGCTCCAGGAGGCGATGGCCCTTGCCCCCACCATTCTGGTGTGGACCAAGGGGGACCTGCCTGGCCAGCCCTGTCCCATGAAACGCTATGAAGAGATCCGTTGCCCGGCGGTGACGGTGAGCGCCAGAACCAGGTATCTGGACGAGCTGTGCAATGAGATCTCCTGCGCCTTTCCTCAGGACCTCTGGGGGGGCTACGGCGAAATACTCACCAACGCCCGGCAGGAGGAGGTGGCCTCCCGGGCCAGGGAGGCTGTCCGCCGGGCCAGGGAGGCCCTCCAGGCTGGCATGACCCCCGACGCCCTCCTCACCGACGTGGAGGAGGCCCTGGCCGCCCTGGGGGAGGTCACCGGGCAGTCGGTCCGGGAGGATGTCACCGACCGGATTTTCCAGCGGTTCTGCGTGGGAAAGTAGGGGCGGCTGCGTCGCTGTCCACCTGCTGGGCTAAATCGTGCAGTTCATCCCCCTTGGCCTTGCGCAGAACGTCCCAGGCAATTGCTTGGGCACAAAGCTGTTCTTCCACTGAAAGAAGTTCCTTATCATTCATGGTGATGGTACGAGCCAATTGAAGGAACTGCACAACGCAAAGGGTCTGTCCCAATTGCAGATGCAGCTTTTGACTGGGATAAACCAGAGTGATGACTCCAAAATCGAGAACGGAACGCGAACTCTGTCGTTCAGCCAATGTAAGCACATCGCGCTGGCGCTGGACACCAGTATGGATGATCTGGCAGGTCTGACGGATCAGTCTGAGCCGTATCCCCGGGCAAAACAATAAACCCTCCGGCATAGCCGGAGGGTTTATTACGCAGCGTTTAGGCCAGGGCGGCGGTGATAATGGCCATGGAGTAGACCTCCTGGGCATTACAGCCGCGGCTCAGGTCATTGATGGGGGCGTTCAGGCCCAGCAGGATGGGGCCGTAGGCCTCAAAGGAGCCCAGACGCTGGGCGATCTTGTAGCCGATGTTGCCGGCGCTGATGTCGGGGAAGATAAATGTGTTGGCGTAGCCGGCCACCTTGGAGTCGGGGCACTTGGTCTGGGCCACACGGGGGGCCACGGCGGCGTCGAACTGGAGCTCGCCCTCGATGGGCACCTCGGGCATGGCCTCCTTGGCCTTCTCGGCGGCGTTGCGCATCTTGTCCACGGCGGGGCCCTTGCCGGAACCGAAGGTGGAGTAGCTCAGGAAGGCCACCTTGGGGTCGATGCCAAAGATCCGGCCGCACTTGACTGTCTCCGCACAGATTTCCACCAGCTCGTCCTCGGTGGGGTCGATGTTAATGGCGCAGTCGGCCATGGCCAGCACCATGTTGCCGCCGGTGGCGTAGGGGCGCACCAGGATGAAGCAGGAGGAGACGATCTTGTTGCCCGGCTTGGTCTTCACCAGCTGAAGGGCGGGTCGGACGGTGTCGGCGGTGGAGTAGGTGGCGCCGCCCAGCAGGGCATCGGCCATGCCCATGGCCACCAGCATGGTGCCGAAGTAATTGCCCTTGCGGAGCATGGCCCGGCATTCCTCGGCAGTCATCTTGCCCTTGCGCAGCTCCACCATTTTTTCCACCATGGCGTCCATGTCCTCATACGCCTCGGGGTCGTAGATCTCGGCGCCCCGGATGTTGAAGCCGGCCTCCTCGGCAGCGGCCTGGATCTCCTCCGCCTTGCCAATGAGGACAGGAGTCAGGAAGGTACCGGACAGCAGACGGGCGGACGCCTCCAGGATACGGGGATCGGTCCCCTCTGTAAAGACGATCTTTCGGGGGTGAGCTTTCAGGCTGTCAATGAGCTGTTTAAACATGTTGCATCATTCCTCCAAATCAAGTTGGTGCTTCTCACCAGAATTCCGATTATCATGGTAGCATTTCCCGGCAAAAAATGCAAGGGCCACAGGATAGTTTTCTGCCTCCGGCCCGGGAAAAATTCCACAGGTTTTTTAAAAATTCCTCTTTACCTATCGTAATGGTTCAGGTATACTATACGAAGCGTATATGAAACCTTCCGGGGCGGGCCCGACTTGTACAGGGCCGGCCCCGGCAGTCTGCAGTGTTGAGGTGGAGAAAGCGATATGAAGATAGAGAATCCCGAGTTTCCCCGCACCCTGTCCCTGCTGCGGCAGGAGAAGGGTGTCAGCCAGCGCACCGCCGCAGAGGCCCTGGGTATCTCCCAGGCCCTGCTCAGCCACTACGAAAACGGCGCCCGGGAGCCCGGCCTGGTCTTTGTGGTAAAAGCCTGCGACTACTATAACGTGTCAGCCGACTTCCTCCTGGGCCGCACCCTCACCCGAGACGGCACCACCATCACCCCCGATGAGTTGTACGATCTTAGCGACGAGAAGAACAACTCGCTGAAGGGGGGCGTGCTGGCCCTGCTGAGCAAAAAGCTGCTGGTGAACTCCATTGGTGTGCTCTTCGGCCTGCTGGGCAAAACGGGCAGCCGGGAGGCCATCCAGGCCGCCTCGGGCTATCTGTCCACGGCGGTGTATATCATGTACCGCCGGCTCTACGACGCCAACCCGGACAATAACCCGGACTTTTTCTCCGTCCCGCCCCGGCATTTCCAGGCCGGCCTGGCCGAGGCCGACATGCGCTGCTGCGAGGCCGAGCTGTCCGACGCCCTGGCCGCCCACAGCAAGGCCAAGGGGCCCTGGCCTGAGATGACCAACGACGCCCTGGCCCGGGACTACCCCGTCCTCTACCAGTCCATCCTCCAGGTGGTCCACAATACCGGCGAGCGGGTCACCGCCCTCAGCGCGGGACGGAAGGCAAAACAGGAAAAGAAATAACGTCCAGGAGCGCGCAAAAAGCCTCCCCCTTTATGGGGGAGGTAGCTGGCCGGAGGCCAGACGGAGGGGGTGCGGGCGGCGGTTCCCCCCTCAGTCACGCTTCGCGTGACAGCTCCCCCACAAGGGGGGGAGCCTTGCCCTGCGGGGGACGGAGGTGGAGGTATATGGATAACTACAGGATGCAGGAGTTAATCTGGCTCTATGAAGAAAAAATGGAGCTTCCCGACCCGCCTCATTGCTATACGCTCCGGTGTTTAACAGAGACTTCCACATGGATCGGGACTCTGGATCGTGCAGAGCAAAAAATGGTCTTTGAATACATCCGCTACCTTTTGAAGCGGCCAGGGGACAGCACCCTGAAAGCAAAAACATCTATGCTGTTGAAACAGTTTCCCGATTGGGAGAGATACCTCAAGGAGGCATATCTATGACCGACCAAAGTAAAATCCGAAATTTTTCCATCATCGCCCACATTGACCACGGCAAATCCACCCTGTCCGACCGGCTCATTGAAATCTGCGGGGCGGTGGAGCAGCGGCAGATGGAATCTCAGCTGCTGGACAACATGGACCTGGAGAAGGAGCGAGGCATCACCATCAAGGCCCGGGCGGTGCGGCTGGACTACCAGGCGGAGGACGGTCAGGTCTACCACCTGAACCTGATCGACACCCCGGGACACGTGGACTTTAACTACGAGGTGTCCCGCTCTCTGGCGGCCTGCGAGGGGGCGGTGCTCATTGTGGACGCATCCCAGGGCATCGAGGCCCAGACCCTGGCCAACACCTACCTGGCCATGGAGCACGATTTGGAGATTCTCCCCGTGGTGAACAAGATCGACCTGCCAGCCGCCGACCCGGCCAGGGTGAAGGAGGAGATCGAAAACGTCCTGGCCCTCCCCGCCCTGGACGCCCCGGAAATCTCCGCCAAGCAGGGAATCAATATCCCCGCCGTGCTGGAAGACATCGTGCAAAACATTCCCGCTCCGGAGGGAGACCCCTCCGCCCCCCTGAAGGCCCTGATCTTCGACAGCCAGTACGACCCCTACGTGGGGGTGATCGTCTATTTCCGAGTCATGGAGGGCGCCCTGAAAAAGGGGATGAACGTGAAGATGATGGCCTCGGGGGCCAGCTATCAGGTGCTGGACTGCGGCTACCTCAAGCCCCTTGGGATGGAGTCCGCCCCCCAGCTGTCCGCCGGGGAGGTGGGCTGGTTCACCGCCTCCATCAAGAACGTGAAGGACACCAGCGTGGGCGACACCATCACCGGCGCGGAGGCTCCCGCCGCCGAGGCTCTGCCCGGTTACCGCCCCGCCCAGGCCATGGTCTACTGCGGCATCTACACCGAGGACGGCTCCAAGTACCCCGACCTGCGGGACGCTCTGGAAAAGCTCCAGCTCAACGACGCATCCCTGTCCTTCGAGCCGGAATCCTCCGTGGCTTTGGGATTTGGCTTCCGGTGCGGCTTTTTGGGGATGCTCCACATGGAGATCATCCAGGAGCGGCTGGAGCGGGAGTTTGATTTGGATTTGGTGACCACATTACCCTCCGTAATCTATGAGGTCACCAAAACAGACGGTACTGTGGTCCGGGTGGACAACCCCCACAACTACCCCGACCCCGGCTCCATCGCGGACGCCAGAGAGCCCTACGCCAAGGTGTCCATCATCTCCCCGCCCGACTATGTGGGCAACATCATGCCTATGTGCCAGGACCGCCGGGGGATCTTCAAGGACATGCAGTACCTGGACACCAATCTGGTGGAGCTGCACTACTCCATGCCCATCGGGGAGATCATCTACGACTTCTTCGACGCTCTGAAGGCCCGCACCAAGGGATACGCCTCCCTGGACTACGAGCTGGAGGGCTACGAGCCCAGCGACCTGGTGAAGGTGGACCTGCTCCTCAACGGAGACCAGGTGGACGCCCTGAGCTTTATTGTCCACCGGGACAAAGCCTATGGCCGCGCCCGGCGGATCTGCGAGAAGCTGAAGGAGAACATCCCCCGCCAGCTCTTTGAGGTGCCCGTCCAGGCAGCCATTGGCGGAAAGATCATCGCCCGGGAGACGGTGAAGGCCATGCGCAAGGACGTGCTGGCCAAGTGCTATGGCGGCGACATCACCCGGAAGAAGAAGCTCCTGGAAAAACAGAAGGAGGGCAAGAAGAAGATGCGCACCCTGGGCACCGTTCAGCTGCCCACCGAGGCGTTTATGGCGGTTTTGAAATTGGACGAGGAATAAAAACAGCCGGCCGGTCTGCAGACCGGCCGGCTGTTTTCCATATGCCCTGCCTGGCGGCGCTTATTTGGCCGCCTTGCTCTTTTCAAAAAAGCTGTCGATCTTGCCCTTGATCTCGGCGGGCTTTAAGTATTTCAGCAAATAGCCCGCCGGCTTCAGGGCCAGCAGCTCCCGCACGATCTCCGGGTCGTCCCGGCCGGTCAGGAAGATGACCGGGATTCGAGCGAACGCCTCCTCCAGCCGGAGCATCTCCAGCGTCTGCTTGCCGTTGACCACCGGCATCTCGTAATCCAGCAGGATCAGGTCCGGCTGGTTCAGGGTGATGGTGCGGATCGCGGCCACTCCGGACTCGGCCAGGGCCACCTCATAGCTCCCCTCCAGCATCTGCTTGACACTCTGGCGCACCGTCATGGAGTCGTCCACCACCAGCACCTTGGGCAGATGGCGGACCGCCTCCTGCCGCAGCTGCTCCTCCCGCTGCTCCAGGTACCGCGCCACCTCCTCTGCGGCGTTGTTGTTCTCAATGGGGGTGCCGATGCCGCTCTCCAGAATGTGGGGGGCGATGGCGCAGTAGGCAAAGTACCCTGCGCCGCCGGTGTTGAACAGCAGGCTGATCTGGGGCTTCTCCCGGTCGAACACCTTTCGGAACTGCTCATAGGACAGGAGGTTCTCCTCCTTCAGCTCATAGGCGTGCACCTCCGGGAGGTGCTCCATCACCCGCGTCACGAACTGCCGCGCCGTGTATCGGGCGGCGTTGATCAGCATGGAGTCCAGCTTATTGGTATGGAGGCCCAGGATCTTGCCCACGGTGTTGATGAGGAGCTTTTCCTCAAACACCATGATGACCTCCTGCTTTTTCTCCCCCTGGCCGGCCCCGAAGACCAGGCGGTAGTAGACCCCTTTTCCGAATTTTTCCCCGCCGTAGGCGTCGCTGATGGCCTGGGACTCCAGGTGGAACATATCGAACACCATTTGCGTGATGATCTTCTTAACGGCGGCGATCTCCTCACTGGGCAGCAGGTCCTTCCAGGTGCTCATCCGCTCCCCGGTGATGGCCTGATCCTCGGTGAGGGTGTGGCCGATCAGGAAGCCGGCGCACACACCCAAAAAGTGGTCCACCGCCTCCGGGGAGTAGTTGGTCTGCTCCAGCTCCTGCTCCAGGGCCGGCAAGGTGTTTTCCCGAAAATTCTGATGGATGCGCTGGTGCTGCTCCAGCCCCTCGTAGCCGATGGACGCCATGTAAGCCTCCTCATCCGAGAAGTGCTTGATGGCGTGGCCCTTAAAATATTTGATGCCCTCCTGACAGGTCCATTGGCTGTCCTTTTCCTCCTCCCGGAAGGTGAAAAGCTTGTTAATGATCTTGAAGATGCGCTGGTGTTCCTTGTCGATGCTCTCGACTCCAATGTTATATTCATCCTGCCATTCGAATTGTGTTTCCACATAGACCCCTCCCTGTCAGGTGCCCTGTTTGGCACCTTGATTTCTGTTTTCACATTATACTAGATTCACCGGAACATCGTCAAGGGGGATTCCGGAATATTCCAACCGCCTGTCCCATACCATGAAGAGAAAGGGAGGCGGAGCACATGGCACGAAACAGCAAGGGAAAGCGGTCCGGTCAGGGGGTGCGCCAGCCGGTGAACGCCGCGCTGCTGCTGACGCTGGTCCTGTTCTTTCTTCCGGCGCTGGTGGTGCGGGGGGAACCGGTCTACCAGCGGACCGATGTGGTGGAGCTGCCCAACGGGGAGAGCGTCCTCCCCCTGGACCCCACGCCCTCCGCCTCCCCGGCCGGGAGCCGGGACAAGGGCCGGGTGGTGCGCCTTCAGACCCGGGAGGGCGAGATCACCGAGCTGACCATGGCGGAGTATCTGTGGGGGGTGGTGGCAGCGGAGATGCCCGCCTCCTTTGAGGAGGAGGCCCTGAAGGCCCAGGCCTGCGCCGCCCGGACCTACACGGCGATCCTGCAGAACAGCGCCTCGCAAAAGCACCCGGACGCCGACATCTGCGCCGACAGCAGCTGCTGCCAGGCCTACATTGAGCGCTCTGCGGCGGAGGCCCGATGGGGGCTGAACGCCGGGGAGTACGGAGCCAAGATCGACCGGGCGGTGGCGGAGACCGACAGCCTGGGGGTCCTCTACCAGGGAAAGCCCATTCAGGCGCTGTTTTTCTCCTCCGCCGCCGGAAAAACGGTGGACGCAGTGGAGGTCTGGGGCAACTCGGTGGACTACCTGAAGAGCGTGGACAGCCCCGAGGGGGACGAGGTGCCCAACTACCACACCCAGGCGGCGCTGGGGGCGGAGGAGGTCAAGTCCCTCACCCTGAACGCCTATCCCGGCGCGGACCTGTCCGGGGCCCCGTCCCACTGGTTTGGCGAGGCCAGCCGCAACGAGGGCGGCGGGGTGATCTCCATGACGCTGGGGGGTGTCACCCTCACCGGCGGACAGCTGCGCTCCCTGTTCTCCCTGCGCTCGGCCACCTTTACCGTCACCTGGGACGGGGCGCAGTTCCTCTTCGACGTCACCGGCTACGGCCACGGGGTGGGCATGAGCCAGTATGGAGCCAACGCCATGGCCAAAAGCGGCAGCTCCTTTGCGGACATCCTCACCTGGTACTACACCGGCACGCAGGTGGGAGATCTTTGGTAACCTGGCAGGATAAGGGCCGTCCGGACCGCCGGACGGCCCTTTTTGGAAAAAATTTTCAAAAAACCTGCCCATTCAAATATGAATAAATCTTGACAGAAAAGCGATTGCCCTTTACAATATTAGGTGGACAAATATGAAAAACCTGTGGGGATGTTTTTCAGTTGCCGCATGGGAGGGAGACCCCGCCCCCTGCGGCCTTTTACTGCAAGTCCGCACCGGCCCATCCGCCGGAGGCGGACGCCGCGGCGGTCCGCCGCGGCTACGAAAAAATTTGGAGGTGTAACAAGACCCAATGGACCCAATTTTAGCAGTCATCGGCATGATCGTCACGCTGATTGTGGGCGCTCTGGGCGGGGCTGTGTTCGGCTGGAACCGCCGGAAGGCCACCGCAGAGCGGGAGATCAAGTCCGCCGAGGACGAGGCCACCCGCATCGTCAACGAGGCTTACAAGAGCGCCGAGAGCAAAAAGCGCGAGGCGTTGGTCGAGGCCAAGGAGGAGATCCTCAAGGCCAAAAACGAGCACGAAAAAGAGGTAAAAGACCGCCGCAGCGAGCTGCAGCGCCAGGAGAACCGCCTTCAGCAGAAGGAGGAGAACCTGGACCGGAAGACCGAGAACATCGAAAAGAAGGAAGAGCAGCTCTCCGCCCGGCTGGCCAAGCTGGACGCCACCCAGGCAGAAGCAGAGAAGCTGAAGCAGAAGCAGGTGGACGAGCTGGAGCGCATCTCCGGCTTCACCGCCGACGAGGCCAAGAACTACCTGCTGAAGCAGCTGGAGGAGGACGTCACCCACGAGTCCGCCATGAAGATCAAGGAGATCGAGGCCCGGTTCCGGGACGAGGCGGACACCAAAGCCCGGGAGATCATCTCCCTGGCCATCCAGCGCTGCGCCGCCGACCACGTGTCGGAGGCCACCGTATCCGTCGTCCCCCTGCCCAACGACGACATGAAGGGCCGCATCATCGGCCGGGAGGGCCGGAACATCCGCACCCTGGAAACCCTGACCGGGGTGGACCTGATTATCGACGATACCCCCGAGGCCATCACCGTCTCCTGCTTCGACCCCGTCCGCCGGGAGATCGCCCGGCTGGCCCTGGAGAAGCTGATCCTGGACGGCCGCATCCACCCCGCCCGCATTGAGGAGATGGTGGAGAAGGCCAAGCGGGAGGTGGACATGGTCATCAAGTCGGAGGGCGAGCGGGCCATCTTTGAGACCAACGTCCACGGCCTGCACCCCGAGCTGGTCAAGCTGCTGGGCCGGATGCGCTACCGCACCAGCTACGGACAGAACGTGCTCAACCACTCCATCGAGGTGTCCCACGTGGCCGGGCTGCTGGCCGCCGAGATCGGCGCCAACGTCACCGAAGCCAAGCGGGCCGGCCTGCTCCACGACCTGGGAAAATCCATCGACCACGAGGTGGAGGGTTCTCACGTGCAGATCGGCGTGGAGCTGGCCCGGAAGTATCGGGAGAGCGAGCACATTATCCACGCCATCCACGCCCACCACAACGACGTGGAACCCAAGACGGTGGTGGCCTGCCTGGTACAGGCGGCCGACGCCATCTCCGCCGCCCGCCCCGGCGCCCGGCGGGAGAATCTGGAGAACTATATCAAGCGCCTGGAGGCCCTGGAGGAGATCACCTCCTCCTTCAACGGAGTGGAGAAGTCCTACGCCATCCAGGCCGGCCGCGAGGTGCGCATCATGATCAAGCCCGAGGTCATCAGCGAGGACCAGATGGTCCTTTTGGCCCGGGAAATCGCCAAGAAGATCGAGGACGAGCTGGAGTACCCCGGCCAGATCAAGGTCCACCTGCTCCGGGAGACCAAGGCCATCGAATACGCCAAATAACACACAACCCGGGACGCCCCCCAGCGTCTCGGGTTTTTTGATGAAAATTTTCCAGACAGCTGGGAGAAAACCGTCAAAAAGCCGCTAGTCAGACTGGGGTCCGATGACTATAATAATCCGAGATTCTCGGAAAGAAGGGACCTCTATGACCAAAGACCTCACCACCGGCAGCCCAATGCGGCTGATCATCGGGTTCGCCCTGCCCACCCTGTTCGGCATGCTGTTTCAGCAGCTGTACAATCTGGTGGACACCATGATCGTGGGCAGACTGCTGGGGGCCTCCGCACTGGCGGCGGTGGGCTCCACCGGCTCTATCAACTTCTTCGTCATCGGCTTTTGCATGGGGGTATGCAACGGTTTCGCCATCCCGGTGGCCCAGCGGATGGGGGCCAACGAGCCCTCCAAAATGCGCCGCTACGTGGTCAACGCCGCCTGGCTGTCCATCCTCTTTGCCCTGGTGCTCACGGCGGCCACCGGCCTGCTGTGCCGCCGGATTCTCACAGTGATGCTCACTCCGGAGGACATCTTCGCCAACGCCTACACCTATATTTTTATCATCTTCATGGGCATCCCCGCCACCTTCCTCTACAATCTGCTGGCTGGGATCATCCGTTCCCTGGGGGACAGCAAAACGCCGGTGTATTTTCTGGCGCTGTCCTCCATACTGAACATCGCCCTGGACTTCGCCCTGATTCTGGGCGTCCAGGCTGGGGTGGCGGGGGCGGCCATCGCCACGGTCACCTCCCAGGCGGTGTCCGGCATCGCCTGCCTGTTCTACATGCGAAAAAAATACCCCATCCTCCGCATGACCAGGGAGGAGCGGAAACTGGACCTCCACTCCTGCGCCGTGCTGTGCTCCATGGGAATCCCCATGGGATTGCAGTATTCCATCACGGCCATCGGCTCCATCGTCCTTCAGTCCTCGGTAAATGCCCTGGGCAGCCTCTACGTGGCCGCTGTGGCGGCGGGAGCCAAGGTCTACCAGCTGCTGGCCTGCCCCTTCGACGCCATGGGCGCCACCATGGCCACCTACTGCGGCCAGAACGTGGGGGCCTGCAAGCTGGACCGGCTGGGCCGGGGCATCCGCTCCTGCGCCCTGCTGGGGCTGGGCTGCTCCGCCATCGCCTTCTGCGCCATGCTCCGCTTCGCGCCCCAGTGCGCCATGCTGTTCCTGGACTCCAAGGAGGCGGATGTGCTCCTGCTCACCCAGCTGACCGCCCGGTACATCATCATCCAGTCCGCCTTCTTCTTCCCCCTGTCCCTGGTGAACATTGTCCGGTTCTCCATCCAGGGGATGGGCTTCAGCCCCTTCGCCATCCTGGCCGGGGTGCTGGAGATGGCCGCCCGCACCAGCGTGGGCCTGATTTTGGTGCCCGCCTTTGGCTACACCGCCGCCTGCTTCGCCTCCCCCGCCGCCTGGGTGTGCGCCGATCTGTTCCTGGTGCCCGCCAGCGCCGCCTGCATCGCCAAGCTGCGCCGGCTCTACCCCAATACGCCCGAGGATACACCAGCCGCCCAGCCCGTCCCCCTTCGGGCGGGGGCAAACCGTTGAACAGCAAAACTGCTTTTTCTTCAAACACAAAAAAGCACCCCCGCCTCTCGGTGGGGGTGCAAGCTTTGATCAGTCGGTGACGTAGGGCAGCAGGGCGACCTGACGGGCGCGCTTGATGGCCTCGGTCAGCTGGCGCTGATGCATGGCGCAGGTGCCGGTGGTGCGGCGGGGCAGGATCTTGGCCCGCTCGGACGTGAACCGGCGCAGCTTGGCGGCGTCCTTGTAGTCGATCTGCTCCACTTTGTCGGCGCAGAAAGCACAGACCTTACGGCGCTTACGGCCGCGCATGGGCTTGTTATCGCGTTCCATAGCCATGGAAGTAACCTCCTTTTTACGACCTTATTTGGTCAAAGTCAAAACGGCAGAGGGCCGTCGTCAGTGGTAAGCTCAGAGAAGCTGTCGCCGTCCGCAGGGGGGGCGCCGTAGCCGCTGAGGGCATCGCCGCCGCCGTAGGAGCCGGACCGGGGTGCGGGCTGGGAGTAGCCGCCGTCCTGGCGGTAGCCGGAGGAGAAGCTGCCTCCCCCCTCGCCGTCCCGCTTGGAGTCACCGAAGTAGACGTTGTCGGCAACCACCTCAGCGCTGGTGCGCTTGTTGCCGTCCTTATCGGTCCAGTCCCGCATCTGGAGCCGGCCCTCCACCACCGCCATGCGGCCCTTGGTGAAGTAACGGCTGACAAACTCGCCGGTCTGGCGCCAGGCGACCACGTCGATCCAGTCGGTAGCGCGCTCGCCGGTGTTCTTGTCCTTGAAGTCCCGGTCCACGGCCAGCCGGAAGGAGGCCACCGCAACCCCAGACTGGGTGTGCCGGAGCTCAGGGTCACGGGCCAGACGGCCCATAATAACAATGTGATTCAGCATGAGCGTCCTCCTTACTCATCCTTGCAGACGATCATGGAACGCATCACACCATCGGTGATCCGGAAAATACGGTCCAGCTCTGCGGGGATGGCGGCGGCGGCGGTGAAGGTCATCAGCACGTAATAGCCCTCCATCAGGTCGTTGATGGGATAGGCCAGCCGGCGCTTGCCCCACTCGTCGATCTCGGACACCGTACCGTTGGCCTCGACCACGCCCTTGAACCGCTCCACCAGAGCCTTGATCTGCTCTTCGTTCAGGTCGGGCTTCAGGATATAGAGCGCCTCGTAGTTCGCATTGATTTTTGCCATGTTTTGCACCTCCTTATGGACATATGGCCCCTGGAAAACCCCCAGGGGCAAGGATATGGCTGCCTCCATCTGGAGACAGGCTTTATTATTATACCGGAAATCCCAGAAAAGTCAAGGATTTTTTCTAACCGTCCTCCTCCGGTGACTGTGAAGAAAATCCCTGCCTTGCAGTGCAGGGCGGCATATGATACAATCATCTCATCCATCGGGATCTCCCCTGCCGTTCCCGCCCTCTGGATTCTGCGTATGAAAGGACCGATACGACTTATGCTGATCAGTCAAAAAATGCGCCGGCTGGCCCCTGAGCTGGACCCCCTCCGCCTGGGCACCGGCTGGACGCCGGAGGATCTGTCCAAGCCTCAGATCTTTGTCGCAAGCACCTTTGGGGACAGCCATCCCGGCTCCGGGCATCTGGACAAGCTGGTGGAGGCCGTCCGGGAGGGGGCGGCCCAGGCCGGCGGCCGCGGCGCCCGCTACTTCTGTACCGACATGTGCGACGGCGAGAGCCAGGGTACCGACGGCATTAACTTCTCCCTGGCCAGCCGGGAGATGATCGCCAACATGCTGGAGATCCAAGCCAGCGCCACCCCCTTTGACGCAGGCGTCTACATCGCCAGCTGCGACAAGGGGATGCCCGGCAGCCTGATGGGCCTGGCCCGGGTGAACATTCCCTCGGTGGTGGTCACCGGCGGCACCATGGCGGCGGGGCCCGGCCTGCTCACCCTGGAGCAGCTGGGCATGTACTCCGCCCAGTACGAGCGGGGCGAGATCAGCGAGGAGAAGCTGACCTGGGCCAAGGGCAATGCCTGTCCCAGCTGCGGCGCCTGTTCCTTCATCGGGACCGCCTCCACCATGCAGATCATGGCCGAGGCCCTGGGGCTGGCTCTGCCCGGCTCCGCCCTCCTCCCCGCTGCAAGCCCCGACCTTGTGGACTGCGCCCGCCGGGCGGGGGAGCTGGCGGTAAAGCTGACTGGCATGGAACACATGCGCCCCTCCGACCTGGTCACCATGGACAGCTTCGAAAACGCCATCCTGATCCATGCCGCCATCTCCGGTTCCACCAACGCCCTGCTCCACCTGCCCGCCATCGCCCGCGAGTTCGGCATCGAGATTGACGGCAGCACCTTCGACCGCCTCCACCGGGGGGCGCACTATCTGCTGGACCTCCGCCCTGCCGGGCGCTGGCCCGCTGAATTCTTCTACTACGCCGGCGGCGTCCCCGCCATCATGGAGGAGCTGAGGGACGTCCTCCACCTGGACACCCGCACCATCACCGGCAGGACCTTGGGCGAAAATCTGGCGGAACTCCGGGAAAACGGCTTCTATGACCGCTGCCAGCAGTGGCTGGACCGGGCCAATGCCAAATACGGCTTATCTCTCACCCGTGCGGATATCATCCGCCCCTACGATCAGCCCATCGGCGCGGACGGCTCCATCGCCGTTCTGAAGGGCAATCTGGCTCCCGAGGGCGCGGTGATCAAGCACACCGCCTGCCCCAGGGAGACGTTCTCCGCCATCCTCTATGCCCGGCCCTTTGACAGCGAGGAGGCGTGCATCGACGCCGTCCTCCACCATCGGGTGAAGCCTGGCGACGCGGTGTTCATCCGGTACGAGGGGCCCAAGGGTTCCGGCATGCCGGAGATGTTCTATACCAGCGAGGCCATCTCCTCCGACCAGGAGCTGGGCCGCTCCATCGCCCTGATCACCGACGGACGCTTCTCCGGGGCCTCCACCGGCCCGGTCATCGGCCACTGCAGCCCGGAGGCCCAGGCCGGCGGCCCCATCGCCCTGGTGGAGGAGGGGGATCTGATCCGGCTGGACGTGAAGGAGCGCATGTTGGACATCGTGGGCGTCAAGGGGGAGCGGAAAACACCCCAGGAGGTGGCGGCCATCCTGGCCGAACGGAAAAGACGCTGGCAGCCCAAGCCTGTCAAATACAAGCGGGGCGTGCTGCGCCTGTTCTCCGATCTGGCCGCCTCCCCGATGAAGGGCGCCTATTTGGAGTACGATCCATAAGCGAGAAGCGGGCTGTCAGCCCGCTTCTTTGGCGTAATTGTCAAAAATCGGCCTCCAAAATTGTACGAACAGCAGAAATTTCCAGGATCGCACACTCCTTGTCTTGACTTCTTTTTCCAATCAGGATATGATTGCGTTAAGTTGAATGTTGGAATGTTACCGGTCCGCCGGGCTTGACCAGCTCTGTCTGAAGTTGTCCTCTGCCGCTGAAGGGGATGTTGGACGGGGTTGGTTTGTTTTTTGTGGGGAGGGCAGAGGATTGCGCATTAAAAAAGTGATCAACAACAACATCCTCTGCATCGTGGACGGCAAGGGAAACGAGATGATCGTCACCGGCAAGGGCCTGGGCTTCAAGCGCAAGGTGGGAGAGCGGGTAGACCCGGCCCTGTTCGAAAAAACCTACCACATGGAGGACAAGGGGGAGCAGCGCAAGCTGCGGGAGCTGTGCGAGCAGATCCCGCTGGAGCATCTGCGGCTGACCCAGGACCTGATCGAATACATCAAAACCCAGATCACCACGCCGCTGAACGAGTCCCTGCTCATCACCCTGGCCGACCACATCAGCTTCGCCATCAAGCGCAAGGAGGAGGGCATTGAATTCACCAATCCCCTCCAGGGGCCCATCATGAGCTACTATCCCACCGAGTACCACCTGGGCCAGCACTGCCTGCGGGTGATCCGGGAGGAGACCCAGACCGATCTGAACCCCGCCGAGGCAGCCTTTATCGCCATGCACATCGTCAACGCGGAGCTGAACACCAGCATGACCGTGATGTATGACATCACCAAGCTCATCGAGGGGACGCTGGAGGTGGTGGAGTATTACTATCAAACGGCCTTCGACCGGGAGTCCCTGGACTTCAACCGCTTTGTGGTCCACCTGCGCTACTTTGCCCAGCGGCTGTTCCAGGCCGCGCCCCGGCATCCGGACGAGTACGACGCGGATTTTCAGGAGATGATCATCCGCAGCTGCAAAAAGCACTACAAATGCGCCCAATGCATCGGTGAGTATATCCAGAACGCCTATCAGAAGGAGGTCTCCGGCGAGGAGCTGATCTATCTGACCATCCACCTGAAGCGGATCAATCTGAGCAGCAAACAGCCGCCATCTGAGCGGGAAACATATACGGGATCGTGACCAATTCGGGCGAGACCCATGCGGTGTATACAAGTGATGCCCTTGTACGCATGGTATGGGTTTTTTATATTCTGCCATACTATTTTGTAAGAGGAGGACATTTTATGAAGGACAAGATCTTTGGTGTGCTTCAGCGGGTGGGCCGCTCCTTTATGCTGCCCATTGCCCTGTTGCCGGTGGCTGGACTGCTGCTGGGAATCGGCAGCTCGTTCACCAACCAGACCATGCTGGAGGCCTATGGCCTCACCAGTGTGATCTACGAGGGCGGCGTGCTCTACACCATCCTGGACATCATGAACCAGTGCGGCAGCGCCGTATTCAACAACCTGGCCCTGCTGTTCGCCATGGGCGTGGCCATCGGCATGGCCAAAAAGGAGAAGGAGGTGGCCGCCCTGTCCGGCGCCATCGCCTACCTGGTGATGAACACCGCCATCTCCGCCATGATCACCGCCCGGGGCGGCGTGGAGGCCATGGCCGCCAACTCCACCACCGAGATGCTGGGCATCACCACCCTCCAGATGGGGGTGTTCGGCGGCATCATCGTGGGCCTGGGCGTGGCGGCGCTGCACAACAGATTCTACAAGATCCAGCTGCCCCAGGTGCTCTCCTTCTTCGGCGGCACCCGGTTCGTGCCCATTGTCTGTACCGCCGTGTTCCTGGTGGTGGGCATCGCCATGTTCTTTATCTGGCCGGTGGTCCAGCTGGGCATTGCCGCGCTGGGCAATCTGGTGATTCAGTCCGGCTACGCCGGCACCTGGATTTACGGCATCCTGGAGCGGGCCCTCATTCCCTTCGGCCTGCACCACGTGTTCTACATGCCCTTCTGGCAGACCGCCGTGGGCGGCACCGCCATTGTGGACGGCGTTACCATCCAGGGCGCACAGAATATCTTCTTCGCGGAGCTGGCCTCCAAGTCTACGGAAGTCTTCTCCGTCTCCGCCACCCGGTTTATGGCGGGCAAGTTCCCCTTCATGATTCTGGGCCTGCCCGGCGCGGCCCTGGCCATGTACAAGACCGCCAAGCCGGAAAAGCGGAAGGTGGCCGGCGGCCTGCTCATCTCCGCCGCCCTCACCGCCATGCTCACCGGCATCACCGAGCCTCTGGAGTTCACCTTCCTGTTTGTAGCCCCCCTGATGTACGCCGTCCACTGCGTGTATGCCGGCCTGTCCTACATGCTGATGCACATCTTCAACGTGGGCGTGGGCATGACCTTCTCCGGCGGCATCATCGACCTGACCCTGTTCGGCATCCTCCAGGGCAACGCCAAGACCAACTGGATCTGGGTGCCCATTGTGGGCGTGGTGTACTTCGTGCTGTACTACTTCACCTTCTACTTCATGATCACCAAAATGGATCTGAAGACCCCCGGCCGGGAGGACGAGGGCGAGGAGACCAAACTCTTCACCCGCTCCGACTTCAAGGCCAAGACCGGCGTGGGCCCCGACGGCTCCTCCCCGGCGGGGGGCGTGTCCGATGCTGTCTCCGCTCTGATCCTCAAGGGCCTGGGCGGCAAGGCCAACCTGTCCGACGTGGACTGCTGCGCCACCCGCCTGCGCGTCACCGTCATCGACGCGGACAAGGTGAACGATGCCATGCTGAAGCAGTCCGGAGCCTCCGGCGTCATCCACAAGGGCAACGGCGTTCAGGTGGTGTACGGCCCCCAGGTGGCGGTGATCAAGTCCAATCTGGTGGACTTCATCGACTCCCCCGAGTCCGATCGTCTGGATGCCCTGTCCGCCCCCGCCCCTGCGGCCGCTCCCGCCAAGGCCGCTGCTAAGCAGAAGCAGGACGCCCTGATGGCCGCCCACATGACCGGCACCGTAATCCCCATGGCCGAGGTCCAGGACGAGGCCTTCTCCACCTGCGTGCTGGGCGAGGGCGTGGCCATTGAGCCCGACCAGGGCAAGCTGTACGCCCCCGCCGATGGGGTGGTGGATAACCTGTTCGACACCCACCACGCCATCGGTCTGATCACCGACGAGGGTGTAGAGCTGCTGCTCCACATCGGCATCAACACCGTAGAGCTGGGCGGCAAGCACTTTGAGGCCCACGTGGCCGTGGACCAGAAGGTGAAAAAGGGCGATCTGCTCATCTCCTTCGACATGGAGGCCATCAAGGCGGCGGGCTATCTGCTGACCACCCCCATGATCGTCTGCAACACCGACGACTACCAGAGCGTCACCCCCCAGGCGGAGGGCAAGATCAAGGCCGGCGCCCCCCTGTTGGCGGTCAAGGGCTGATCCAGCCCGACGCACCCATCCAAACATCAGCAGGCGCTCACCCCCGAACCAGGGTGAGCGCCTGTCATTCCTTTTTGAACGCGGCCAGAGGGCCGCTGTCAAGAGCGGCTCAGTATACCGTCTTCCCCAGCGCGGACTGGATCAGCTCAGAGGCCAGGATGCCGGTTTTATTCCGCTCGTCCAGGATGGGATTGACCTCCACCATATCCATGGAGCACAGCTTTCCGGCTTCGGCCAGCGTCTCCACCGCCAAAAACGCCTCCCGGACGGTCAGCCCGCTGTGGACCACCGTCCCGGTCCCGGGGGCCGCCTGGGGGTCGATGGCGTCGATGTCAAAGCTGAGGTGGATGCCGGAACCGCCCGCACCCGCGATCTCGATTGCCTGCGCGATCACCTGCTCCATGCCCAGCTTGTCAATGGCGTTGATGGGGAAAACCGTGACCCCCGCCGCCTTCATCCGCTGGCGCTCAATGGTGTCGATATCCCGGCCGCCGATCTGCACGCACCGTTTGACGTCCACAAAAACCGGCTCCGTCCCATAGTCCACCATGCAACTGGGGCCATACCCGCACACCGCGGAAAAGGGCATGCCGTGCATATTGCCGCTGGGGGTGCTGTCCTCGTTGTTCCAGTCGCCATGGGCGTCGATCCAGATGACCCCCATGCCGGGGTCGTGCCGCACCGCCGCGGAGATGCTGCCCGCCGCAATACTGTGGTCGCCGCCCAGCACGATGGGAAAATGCCCCTGCTCCAGCGTGCGGGAAACCAGCTGAAACAGCTGCCGGTTGACGTCGATCACCTGCTCGTAGTTCTGCATGTTTTTGGCGGTCGCGCCGGTCACCGGCGGGACGATATCGCCCAGGTCATTCACGGTAAAGCCCATCTGCCGCAGGCCCTCGCACAGGCCGCCGTAGCGGATCGCCATCGGCCCCATGCTGACCCCCCGCTTTGACGCGCCCAGATCCATCTGCACGCCGACAAGATCCAGAATCGGTGCCAAACAAACTCCTCCTTTTCCACTGCCTGGCTGCTCTGCCAGCAAATTTCTGATTTTATTATATCCGGCAGGGAGAAAAAAGCAATTCAAATTATTTGAAGCCGCAATTCAGCATTGTTTTACATACGCCTGGAACACCTCTACCACCGCGTCATGATAGAAGGCGTTTTTCCTCTCCTTGGAGTACAGCAGCACCAGCGGAGAACAGGCAGGAGGATGGCCCAAAAAATAGTAGCAGACTCCCTTCTGCCGGCGCATCCCCTTGATATACCCCAACCGGTTGAACCCGATGCCCATCCCCTCGGCCACCATTTCGATGATGGTGTCAAAGCTTCTGATCTCGGTGATCCGGGCGGGCCGCAGGCCGGCCTCCTCCAGCAGCCGGTCGATCGTCAGCCGCAGGCTCTGGGTCCTGGGAGGCAGGATCATCTCCTGGCCGCCCAGCAGCGCCGGTTCGATCCAGGGATAGGCCAGCTCCGGATCGTGCCGCGCCAGCTGCTCAAAGGGATGGCCCTCCGGCGCCGCCGCCAGCACCGGTTCCTGCTGCAGCACCACGTGATCCGTTCCGGGAATGGCGTCCTCCAGGGTGTAAAACAGGTAGTCCGACTGCCGCTGCTCCCATATTTTCATCAGCTCTTTGTAATTCCCGTCCTGAAAGAGCACGTTTACATCGGGCAGCGCCTTGGTCAGCCTGGAATGCAGCCAGGGCACGGCAGAGATGGCCCGCCGCTCCTGCACCGCGATGCGGACCGTCCGCTTCTGCATGTCGTCTTCCTTCCTCAGCTTCCGGTCAAAGTCCTCCTTCAGCAGGAGCATCTGGCTGGCGTGCTGGATATACTCCCAGCCGATGGGCGTGGGCTCCAGCGTCTTGCCCGTCCGGCTGAACAGGCGCACGCCCAGATTTTTCTCCAGATTGCTCAAAAACATGCTCAGGGCAGGGGCTGTGATAAACAGCTCCTCGGCGGCCTTTGTAATCGTCCCGCAGCGGGCCAGGGTGCAGATATAGGTCTGTTCTTTCAGATTCATGTCATACCTCCAGCTCGGAATCTCCGTTTGCCTGACGCCTTGGAACTGTTCTTTGATTTTATAGTATATCACAGATATTCCTAGAAGAAAAGTCCGTCTTTGTAAGGGATGTCAATTTTCTTTAACCACCTAATAAAAAAAAGTGAATTGCTTTTTTGCCCAAAGCTTTTTATACTGATACTTGTCAAGATCGTCGGAAAGACGGTGTGTGTAAACAATTTGTAAAAGGAGTTGGAATTTATGTCATCTGGAACCTCCCCGCAGGCAAAGAAGAAAGGCTTTACCATGCCCCATACCTTTGTCATCCTGGTTGTCATCATCCTCATTGCAACGGCACTCACTTGGGTGATTCCCAGCGGCGAATACGCCCGTATTGAGGACCCCATCTCCGGACGCAAAATCGTGGACGCAACCTCCTTTACCTATGTGGACAATGTCCGCGTCAGCCCAATTCAGCTTCCCATGCTGATCATCAACGCTTTCTCCGCTAACGCTGACCTGATTACCCTGATCCTCCTCAGCGGCGCGGCCATCCATATGCTGACGGCCACCGGCGCCCTCCAGGCTTTGGTTGCCTCCATTGTGCGCCGGTTCAGCGGCAAGGTGAGCGTTTTTATTCCGCTCCTGATGCTGGTGTTCGCCTTGATCTGCACCACCCAGGGCGTAAACACCTTTATCGCCTTCGCACCCATCACGGTGATGCTGGCCCTGAGCCTGGGACTTGACTCCATCGTGGGCGTGGGCATCATCCTGCTGGGCGGCGCAATTGGTTTCTCCACTGGCACGCTGAATGTCAGCACCACGCTGGTGGCCCAAAAGATCGCCTTCGCACCCATCACGGTGATGCTGGCCCTGAGCCTGGGACTTGACTCCATCGTGGGCGTGGGCATCATCCTGCTGGGCGGCGCAATTGGTTTCTCCACTGGCACGCTGAATGTCAGCACCACGCTGGTGGCCCAAAAGATCGCTGAGCTGCCCAACTACTCCGGCATCGGCTACCGCTGGGTCTGCTTTGCGGTGTTCTATGTTATCACCTGCACTCTGCTGGTGCGCTACGCCAAGAAGATCCAGAAGAACCCCGAGCTCAGCCCCATGTACGACCTGGACAAGAACAGCCAGTTCAAAAACGCCAACCTGGACGAGTTCGGCACCCTGGACACCCGCAAGATTCTGTGCATCATCGCCCTGGTGATTGCCCTGGTGGCCATTGTCTACGGCTGCATCAACCTGGACTGGGACTTTGCCGAGCAGAGCGGAATCTTCCTGGTACTCAGCATCGCCGTGGGCATTCTGGGCGGCTTTGACGCCAACAAGATCTGCGCCGAGTTCATGAACGGCGCCAAGAAGATGCTCAGCGCGGCCTTCATCATCATGTTTGCCCGGGCCATCGGCAGCGTGCTCTCCGCCGGCGTCATCACCGATACCATCGTGCACTCCATGGCTGTGGTCCTCACCGGCCTGCCCGCCGCCCTGCTGGGCGTTGGTATGCTGGCCGCCAACACCCTGATCAATGTGGTGCTTACCTCCGGCTCCGGCCAGGCCGCCGCCGTCATGCCCATTATGATCCCTCTGTCCGACCTGCTGGGCGTCACCCGCCAGACCTGTATCCTCAGCTTCAACTTCGGTGACGGCTTCTGCAACTACATCCTGCCCACCTCCACCGCCCTGATGGGGATTCTGGGCGCGGCCGATGTCCCCTACGACCGCTGGATGCGCTTCATGTGGAAGATCTTCCTGGTATGGCTGGCCGTAGGCGCTGTGCTGGTCGTCATTGCGCAGATGATCAACTACGGTCCCATGTAAGAAACTCAATCACGCTTCTTAACCCGAGGCGCAGACCGGTCTTCGCCTGGTTTGCGCCTCGAAATCCATCAAATTAAGGAGTTTTATCATGAAGGAAACACTGTATCAGCTCATCCTCGATCAGTCCGAGCGGCTGCTGGACATGTCTGACCGCATCTTTGACAATCCCGAGTATGATGGGGAGGAGCATTTCGCCTCCGGCCTGCTGGAGGACTACCTGGAGGAAAACGGCTTTCAGGTCCAGCGCGGCCTGACCGGCTGGCCCACCGCCTTCCGCGCCACCTGGAAACAGGGGGAGGGCGGCCCCCGGATCGGGCTGCTGTGCGAGTACGACGCCCTGCGCCAGCTGGGCCACGGCTGCGGCCACCAGATGCAGGGGCCCTGCATCTGCGGCACCGCCGTTGCCCTGAAGAACGCCGGCTTCGACCAGCCCTTTGAGCTGGTGGTCTACGGCACCCCCGCTGAGGAGACCAGGGGGGCCAAGATCACCATGTGGGAGAACGGCTGCTTCCGGGACATCGACGTGGCCCTGATGATGCACGGCGGCCCGGACACCTGCGTAGACGAGAAGAGCCTGGCCCTGTCCAATTATATCGTGACCTTTCGCGGCAAAGGGGCCCACGCGGCCCTGGCCCCCGACCAGGGCCGCAGCGCCCTGGACGCCCTGCTGCTCACCTTCAACGCCGTGGAGTTCCTGCGGGAGCACGTCCGGGAGGACACCCGGATGCACTACACCATCAACGAGACCCCCGGCCCGGCCAACGTAGTCCCCGCCAAAGCGGTGGGTGCCTTCTCCCTGCGCAGCTACTCCCGGGAGGTGCTCAACGACGTCTGCCGCCGCTTTGAGCAGATCGTCCAGGGCGCGGCCCTGATGTCCGATGTGGAGTATGAGATCGCCAAGGACAAGGATGTGGACAACAAGATTCCCTGCCTCGCCCTCAACGAGATCATCATGGACAACGCCGCCGCCTGCGGCGCGCCGGGCATCGCGCCCCCCCGCAAGAAGACCGGCAGCACCGACTTCGGCAACGTGACCAACCACATGCCCGGCTGCTGCATCCGGGTGAAATTCGTCCCCGCTGGGACCTCCAGCCACTCCCAGACCTACGTGGAGGCCGGAAAGAGTCAGGAGGCCCACGACGCCGTCCTCACCGGCGCGAAGGTTCTGGCAGGCACCGCCTGCGACCTAATCCAAACTCCCGGTTTGATCGACAAGCTGTGGATGGACTTTGAACAGGCCAAGCAGAACGCCTGAGTCCCTCTGTCAAACCGCAATCGCGCCGGCAGTCCGCCGGCGCGATTTTTACAGCTGTGCTGACAGCGCCTTTTGGCTGAGCACCTGCGCAGTGATCCGGATGAACTCCGCCGCATACCGGGGCAGCTCCCCGTCCTTTGGGTAACAGGCGTAGAAATGCCGGTGGTTCTCATAATTTTTCAGAGGATAAAAGGCCCCATGCCGCTGCGCCAGATCGTCCATATACAGGTTGGAGCACAGCATACAGCTGCCCGTTCCCAGCGCCACCCGCCGGGCCACCTCGAAGGAATCGCTCTCCAGCAGAATTTTGGGCTGCAGACCGTAACGGCGGAACAGGGCGTCCTGGACCACCCGGGCGCTGTGCCCCTCCTTCAGGCTGACAAAGGTGTCCTCTGCGGCCGCGTCCAGCGGCACCAGCGTGCCGCTGGGAAAGCGGGCGGCCAGCCGGGACCCCGCTCCGGCCAGAATGCCCGTCACTTCCTCCTCAATCAGCTCATAGCGCAGCCGGGGACTGGTGGAGTCGATCACCGCCAGGGCCACGTCCACCCCGCCCTTCAGCACCAGCTCCTCCAGGTCGGCGCTGCCCCGCTCGGTGATCTCCAGCGCCACATGGGGGAACCGGGCCAAAAACCAGGGCAGGGCCAGGGGGAGCACCTGCATCCCCCGCTGAACGCTGATCCCCAGCCGGAGCCGTCCCCGGCTCTCGTCCCGGATCTCCTGAAGCTGGCGCTCCAGCCGGTCATTGGCGGCCAGGATTGCCTCCGCCGCCTGAAGGCAGGCTTCCCCGGCCAGGGTCAGGTGAACGGGAGAGACGCTGCGGTCAAAGAGCGCGGTCCCCAGCTCCACCTCCACCTGCTTGAGCATCTGGCTCAGGGAGGGCTGGCTGATGTAGAGCTTCCGGGCGGCGGCGGTGATGCTGCCCTCCTGTGCGATCGTTTGGATATACCGGGCCTGTTTCAGATTCATGGAGCGGTCCTCCTGCTTTTTGCAAAATCCCCAAATATCATAGGAATGATCCTATCTTTATTATAGTATATCTTCTATTTTTGTCAATAATAAAGGTCCTCCTATAGGAAAAATCCTATGGGAGGAGGACAGGAAAGATATTTGTTCCAGAACCGTATTTCGTGTTACAATACAGATGCCAAGGTCCATCATAACAATATGTCAAAGGAGGCGCGTAGTATGGAGATCTTAAAGCCGGCCATCGCCGGGACCCTGGAGTCCAGCGACGCCCAGGTGACGGTAGAGCCGGGGCAGGACGGCATTGAGCTGTCTCTCACCAGCAGCGTGATGAACCAGTACGGACGGCAGATCAAAGCCACGGTGCTGGAAACGCTGGAGCGGCTGGACGTCCAGCATGTCCGGATCACCATAGTGGACAAGGGGGCGCTGGACTGCACCCTGAAGGCACGGGTGCAGTGCGCGGTGTTCCGCAGCTGCGGCCAATCGGAAGAAAATATTCCCTGGGGAGGTGTGGTGCAATGATCCCTCGTCCCAAACCGAAGCGGTTCCGCCTGCGGCGGACCATGATGTTCATGAACGCCCAGAAGCCGGGGCTCATCAAGGACGCCTACATCTACGGCTGTGACTCCATCATGCTGGACCTGGAGGACGCGGTGGCTGAAAACCAGAAGGACGCCGCCCGCTTTTCCCTGTACCATGCTCTGAAAACCATCGACTACGGCGATACTGAGGTCATCGTCCGCATCAACGGCCTGGACACCCCCCACTGGCGGGAGGACATTCGCGTCTGTGTAGCGGGCGGGGTGGACGGCATCCGCATCGCCAAATGCGAGTCCGCTCAGGACGTCCACACCGTGGAGAAGGCGGTGGAGGAGGCCGAGAAAGAGTTCGGGGTCGAGGTGGGCCGCACTCTCCTCATGGCCGCCCTGGAGAGCCCCAAGGGGATTCTGAACGCCTACGAGATCTGCTCCGCCTCGGAGCGGATGTTCGGCGTGGCCATCTCTGGCGGCGACTTCCGGAAGTGCATGCAGACCACCCCCCAGCACAACGGCATCGACATGCTCTTTGCCCGGGGACAGATGCTGCTGGCCGCCCGGGCGGCGGGCATCCAGTGCTTTGACACGGTGTTCACCGACCTGGACGACGAGGAGGGCTTCCGGGCCGAGGTGTTCCAGAATAAGGCCATGGGCTTTGACGGAAAGAGCCTCATCAATCCCAAGCAGATCCGCTTTGTCCACGAGGTCTTCGCTCCCACCGAGAAGGAGGTCATCCAGGCGGAAAAGATCGTCCGGGCCATCAAGGAGAACGCGGAAAAGGGCCTGGGTGTGTTTACAGTGGACGGCAAGATGATCGACATCGCCTTCCTGCCCGGCGCGGAGCGCACCCTCCGGCTGGCCAGGGCCTGCGGCATGTATGAGGGGGATCTGGTATGAAGAACGCAGTTGGAAGAGAAATCCCGGACTCCCTGCTGGTCAACGGCAGAGAGGTCTATCAGGGAAAGCAGTATATGGACGGCAAGTACCTCCAAAAGGCCGCCCCCCGCACCCGGCGGTATGAGAAGCCCCAGGAGAGCAAGCTCCTGGACTCCATCGCGGAGGCCCTCAGGCACTGCGGGGCCAAAAGCGGCATGACCTTCTCCTTCCACCACCACCTGCGGGACGGAGACTATGTGGTGAACATGGTGATGAAGGCCGCCATCGAGGAGCTGGGCCTGGCGGACCTGACCATCGCCGCCTCCAGTCTGGGCTCAGCCCACGACCCCATCGCCGGCTACATTGAGGACGGCAAAGTGGTGGGCATTCAGACCTCCGGCATCCGGGGCCGGATGGGCGAGGTGGTCTCCGCCGGCAGGCTGAAGACCCCCGCCATCATCCGCTCCCACGGGGGACGGCCTAGAGCGATCGAAGCGGGCGAGGTCCACATCGACATCGCCTTTATCGCCGCCCCCACCAGCGACTGCGTGGGCAACTGCCGGGGGGTGGGCGGCAAGTCGGACTGCGGCTCCCTGGGCTACGCCATGACTGACGCCAAGTACGCCGACCATGTGGTGGTGGTCACCGACTGTCTGGTGGACTTCCCCAACTTTCCCGCCTCCGTAGAGGCCATCGACGTGGATGCCGTCGTAGTGGTGGACTCCATCGGCAACCCGAAAAAAATCGCCTCCGCCGCCGCCCGCATCTCCCAGAACCCCAGGGACCTGATGATGGCGGAAAACGTGGCCAAGGTCATCGCCTCCACCCCCTGGTTCCAGGACGGCTTCTCCTTCCAGACCGGTGTGGGCGGGCCCTCGCTGGCCGCCAACCTGTTTCTGGAGCAGTACATGGACCAGCGGAACATCAAAATGGGCTGGGCCATCGGCGGCATCTGTGGCCCCATGGTGGAGCTGCTGAAAAAGGGAAAGGTGGGAAAGGTCATCGACGTGCAGGACTTCGACCTGGACGCGGTGAACTCCATCCACCGCACGGAGCATCACTATGAGATGTCCGCCAGCCAGTACGCCAACCCCGCCAACAAGGGGGCCTTTGTCAACAAGCTGGACTTCGTTGTCCTGGCCGCCCTGGAGATCGACACCGGCTTCAATGTGAACGTTCTCACCGGGTCCGACGGCGTCCTCCGGGGCGCGCCCGGCGGGCATCCGGACACGGCGGCGGGGAGCAAGGTGTGCGTCATCGTCACCCCCCTGGTCCGGGGGCGGATGGCCACCGTCTGCGAGCATGTGGTCACCGTTACCACGCCGGGCGACTGCGTGGACGTGCTTGTCACCGACTACGGCATCGCCGTCAACCCCCTGCGCCCCGACCTGATCCAGTGCCTGGACGAGGCAGGCATCCCCCACGTCACCATCGAGGCGCTCAAGGAAAAAGCCTACTCCCTGGTGGGCCGGCCCGATGATCTGGAGTGGGAGGACCAGGTGGTCGCCATCCTGGAGGCCCGGGACGGCACCATCCTGGATGTGGTCCGGAAGATCAAGCCCTTCACTCTGGAGTGACCTGTTTCCCTGGCGTTTGCCAACAGCAGCGTCAGGGGACTTTTTTTCAAGAAAAATCTCTGCTATACTGATCCATAAGAGGTGATCATCATGGGCGATACGCTGACTACGATCTCCCCCAGGGATGTCCGGGGGCAAAAGCAGGTCGACGCTCTCCTGGAGCAGGAGGGCATCCGCCGGGACGGCAATCTGGACTATACCTGCGGCTTGTTTGACAGCAGCTGGCGGCTGGCGGCCACCGGCAGCTGCTTTGGGAATACCATCCGCTGTCTGGCGGTGGACCGCGACCGCCAGGGAGAGGGCCTGCTCAATCAGATCGTCTCCCACCTGATGGAGGTCCAGACCCAGCGGGGCAACACCCACCTGTTCCTGTACACCAAGCCCCAGAGCGCCCGGTTCTTCGGGGACCTGGGCTTTTATGAGATCGTCCAGGCGGAGGGGGTGGTCTTTATGGAAAACCGCCGCCGGGGCTTTTCGGACTACTGCGCCGCCCTGGAACGGACCCGGCGGGAGGGGACCTCCGCCGCCATCGTCATGAACGCCAACCCCTTCACCCTGGGCCACCTCCATCTGGTGGAGCGGGCGGCGGCGGAAAACAACGCGGTCCACCTCTTTGTCCTCAGCGAGGAGGCGGGTCCCATCCCCTTTGCGGTCCGGCGGCGGCTGGTACGGGAGGGAACCGCCCATCTGTCCAACGTGATCTGCCACGACTCGGGTCCCTACATCATCAGCGGGGCCACCTTCCCCAGCTACTTTCTCAAGGACGGGGATACCGTCATCCGCGCCCACGCCGCCTTGGACCTGGCCGTCTTCGGCAGGATCGCGCCCTGCCTGAACCTCACCCGCCGCTACGTGGGGGAGGAGCGGACCAGCCATGTCACCGCCCTATACAATGAAGAGATGATCCGCCGCCTCCCCGAGCTGGGGATCGAATGCCGGGTGGTCCCCCGTCTGGAGCGGGACGGACAGCCGGTGAGCGCCAGCACGGTGCGGCAGGCCATCCATGATGGGCGGCTGGAGGACATCCGCCCTTTGGTACCGGACGCCGCCTGGGACTACTTCACCTCCCCAGAGGCCGGGGCTGTCATCGCCGCGATCCAGGCGGAGCAGAATGTCATTCACTACTGAGGAGGGACATATGGAACGGGACGTCACCTTATTGGAGATGTTGGAGGCCAGGGAGGACAGGGCGCGCCGCCTGGAGGCCCTGCGGACCAGGCATGGCTCCGCCGCGGTCTCCTTCACACTGAATATCGCCGGGCCGGTGAAGGACTCCCCCCTGATCCGCCGGGCCTTTCAGGCCGGGCTGGAACAGCTGGAGGCCGGCCTGCGGGCCGCCGGACTGGCCGTGCTGGACCGTCTGGAGCGCCGGGCGCCCACCGGCTGTGAGGCGCAGTATGCCGTTGACGGTCCGGTCCGGGAACTGCAGCGGGCATGCGTCTCCATTGAGGACGGCTCCCCCCTGGGGCGGCTCTTTGAGCTGGACGTTCTCACCCCGGAGGGCCGAAGGCTGGACCGGGAGGCGGCGGGCGGCGCTCCCCGGCGCTGCCTTGTCTGCGGCGCGCCTGGGACGGGCTGTGCCTCCCGGCGGATACACACGGCGGAGGAGCTCCAAGCGGCCACCCGCCGCCTGCTGGAGGGGCACTTTGCCTCTGCCGACCGGGAAAAGGCGGCCGCTCTGGTAACCCGCGCCCTGCTGGACGAGGTGGGGACCACCCCCAAACCCGGCCTGGTGGACCGGGCCAACACCGGCAGCCACCGGGATATGGATATTTTTACCTTTCACGCCAGCGCCGCCGCCCTGTTCCCCTACTGGGCCAACTGTGTGCAGCTGGGCCAGGAGACTGCGGACCGGCCTCCGGCCAGCACGTTTTCGGCGCTGAGGCGGGCCGGCCAGGGGGCGGAGCGGACGATGTTCGCCGCCACCGGCGGGGTGAATACCCACAAGGGGGCCGTTTTCACCCTGGGGGTCCTCTGCGGAGCCATCGGACGCCTCTGGAGCGCGGAGGCCCCCTGCCGGGACCCGGAGCGCATCCTGACGGAGTGCGCCTCCATAGCCGCCGCTGTCACCGAGGACCTCGCCTCTCTGGACCCGGCCTCCGCCCGCACCGCAGGGCAGAGGCTCTACCTGGAGCACGGACTGACCGGCGTCCGGGGGGAGGCGGCCCAGGGCTTCCCCAGCGTAGCCCGGACCGCCCTCCCTGTGCTGCGGGCGGGGCTGGCCGCAGGGCTCAGCCGCAACGACGCCGGGACCGCCGCCCTCCTCCGCCTGATCGCCCAGGGGACGGATACCAATCTGATCAGCCGGGGCGGGCCGGAGCGAGCCGCCGCCGCCGCGGAGCGATGCCAAAGGCTGCTCCAGCGCAGTCCCTTTCCCGCTGCGGAGGAGATCGCCCGGCTCGACCAGGAATTTATACAGGAAAACCTCTCGCCGGGCGGCTGCGCCGACCTGCTGGCCGCCGCCTTCTTTCTGCAGAGCTGGGAGCTGGCCTCCTGAGTCTGGAAGACTGCGGAAGGCCAGCGGCGTGCCCTCTAAAACAGCGTCTTTTCGTTGGCAGAAAACAGCTTGTCGTTGATCTGCGCCAGGGGGGTGCGGTAGAGGATGCCGTGGCTGATGATGGCGTCCCGCTTCCGCTTGGGATAGATGGGGGCATAGCCCACCTGTTTCAGCAGCTGCTGGACCTCCTCCAGCCCGGCCTCCATGCCGATGCACAGACACAGCAGCCGGTCCCGGGAGGGCTTGCGCCGTCCGGCAAAGACCTGGTAGAGGTAGACCTCGCTCATCCCGGCCCGCCGGGCCAGCTCCGCCTTGGACAGACTGCAGGTCTCATAGAGTCCTGCCAGAAGCCCGGCTATGTCTGCGTCCGAAAAATACGTCTCGTTCTCTGTGATGTACTGATCCAGGTTGGGCTGGCTCATCAGCTCCTGATTCAGATCGCTGGTGGATTTCTCCCGCATACCCTGTCATCCCCTTTACTTTTGTTTGGAGCCTTGATATAATATTGTCTATTATTGTAGCCAATTCTGCTGTCAGATACAATATGCTGGCTGCATAGGGTTGGAAATTTCGGGGGGATCGCTATTTATACCTGGCTGTTGGAACAACTGCGGACCGGGTTTGAGGAAGTCCGTCTTTTGAAGGAGAGTTTTCGTGGCAGTGTGCGGCTGATCCTCCGCCGGTTCACTGGCAATGGAGAGGCCTGCCAAAGGCTGCTGAACCGCTCCGGTCCCTATCCGCCTCTGATTCACGAGGTTGCGGAGCGGGACGGGGAAAATATCGCGCTTGCGGTACAAGGATGTGCTGCATTGGATGGAGGCGATCTGAGATGAAATCCTGTCCTCACTGCTCCGCCTCCATCCATGAAAAGGCGTCCTTCTGCCCCTGCTGCGCCCGGACCGTCAACTTGCGGACTGAGGCCTACTCTCCTTGGCGTATGCCAAGGAGGGCGCTGTACAGCGCCCTCGCATCCCTTCTTATCCTGGCGCTGGCTGTGGCGGGCTGGCTGTACACCCGGCCCAAGGTCTATGACAACGGCGCCGCCGAGGTCATCTATACCAACGGCGGCACGGCCTATCGGGTGCTGGCCGGCTGGATAAACGACCGCTTTAATCCGGCCCATCAGGTCAACCAGCCGGCGGATGTGGGGGACATGCTGTACACCTTCCCCCAATGCCTGTACATCAACCGCATGGAGAACAGCACCAACGCCAAGGAAGAGTTTATGGATCAGGTAAAGCAGGTCACCGCCGCCTTTATCGAGACAGAGAACGAAGAGCTGCCCTGGTATTGTGACGAACCGGTCCCCCGGGAAGACTACGCCCCCGATGCCGCCCTGGTTTCCTCCATTCACTTTTACGCCGGCAGCGGTCAGGGGACCCTCCGGTGGACCATTGAAATGAAAAATGGAGACGTTATCCGCCTCTATCAGACCATGCAGGCCCAGCCTATGGAGCTCTACCTCTTTACCCCTGAGAATACCCCGCTGAACACCGTAGAGGAGGTACAGGCCCTCCTGGACAGCCTGGACGTGATCACAGAGGGCAACCATATGAACACGGTGGAGATCCACCTGCCCCCGGTGACCTATGATGGAGGCATTACCATCCCCCGGGGGGTCAACCTCTACGGCGCGGGGGAGGAGGAAGGGCGCACCGCCTTCACCGGCCCCGTCCGCATAACGGGCCAGGCGACCGGGGTCTCCTGGCTCTACGACCTGGACTTTGTGGGCGGCGGAGAGGGCGTGGGCTTCTCTTCTTCCTCCCGGGTGTTCCTCCAGGGATGCCGCTTTACCGGCTGGCGCACCGGCCTGCTGATGCAGGACAACATTGCCTCCGCTTGGAACTGCACCTTTGAGGACAACGAAACCGGCATCCACTTCAACGCCGACACCGGGAGCTTCATGGACTCCCGCTATATGGAGGATGTTTTCCGGAACAACACCACCGCCGTCCTGCTGGAGCGGGTCCCCACCGAGACGGCCATCTCCTTCCCCGAGTCGCTGTTCTCCGGCAACGGCGCCGACATTGACAACCGCTGCGGCCAAGAGATCAGCATCGCCGACACAATCTTTGAGTAAATTCCAGAGAAGGGCGGACCTGCAGGTCCGCCCTTCTCGTTCCGCCTGATGCTGTTTTGATCGTTTGCGCCGTCTGCCGGCCTGGGTCAGCGGCCTTCAGCCGCTACGCTCTCGTAGAGGCTTCCAAAATTATCCGTCTCCATCGAGAACAAATAGCTGGTGGTGGTGTGCTCATCCTCCACAATATGGAAGCTCAGGGTACCTTCGCCCTTCATGGCGTTCAGCACAGTGTCCACATACTTGTCGTCGATGAACAGGCGGTCGCCGCCGCAGTACACCGTTCCGGAGAGGCTGGTATCCGTGCCGTCCGCGCCGCGCATGGTGATCGTATACTCGTCCACATAGTTTGTAGAGGAGTTTTTCACCTGATTGCGGCCATATTCATAGAGGAAGAAGGCCACCCGGTTCCCCTCCCCTTCAAACTCGTCCACCGCCACCTGGACCAGCAGCTTGGAGTTGGTGGTCGCACTGTTGCTGAAGGTGCCCGTAAAGCTGGTTTCGTTGGTGATATACCACTCCTCGGTGGGCTGCTGGAAGTCATCCACGTAATAGTTCACGCTCCACAGGCCCTTGACATCGGCGGCCGTATCACTGCCATCGCCATCCGCGGGAGCCGCCGCGCCCGCAGCGCCGCTCAGGGTGTAGAACTGGTCCGCCTCGATGGTCTCGCCACCGTCGCTGCTCCATACTGTGGAGGGTGTGGACAGATCGTCGTTGAAGGCGATGGTGAACTCGGCGGTCTCGAACTGCTCCGCCAGCTTATTGGGGATGTTGATGTACATCACATAGTCCAGGTCGGTGTAGGCGTCGATCTCAAAGTACTTGTCGCGGATAAAATTGAACCGCACATCGTAGCCGTCCACCTCGTAGGTACCGTTCACCAGGGCGGACCGGTTGAAGCAGCTGTCCGAGATTGCTCCGGTGGACTTGTTCTCAAAGTGGCCCTTGACCACCACCAGCTTATAGCCGTCCTCCACATACAGAGAGGTGGTGGAGTATTCGCTGGTCCGGTACTCATACTCGTCCAGCAGCTCCATGGAGTCAAAGGTCATGGTAAAGTTGTCGTTGTCGATGCTGCCGCCGATCTGGACCGGGGTGGCAGCCGGACCGGGGTCCTGGGTCTCCTCCGGCTGGGAAGAGGAAGCGCCGGAGGTGGATCCGCTTGCATCTGTCCCGCTGCCGCTGCCGCTGCTGCTTTGGGATGTGCCGCCCCCTCCGCCGCAGGCAGCCAGCGACAGCGCCAGCGCCGCCGACAGGAGCAGGGATAGTGTGTTTCTCATCTTCATCTCTATAACCTCCTAGATTTCATACCGGGAACTGCTGCACAGGCCCGGACTGTGCCTATCACTGTAGCATTTCCGCCCCTGAAATACAATTAACTGGCTGCATAGAGCTGCAAAATTAACGCTCCGCGCCCGCCCCGGTATCCTGCGGTCCCACAAACATACGGCGCCCCGGCAGGTCCTGAACATTTTTCGAGGCTTTTGATAAAAATAGCTTGTGATTGGGGCGATCTTTGATATAATAGCTTACATTGATACCGCAAAACAGGCCGCTCCGTTTTGTTGGACGGCCTGCGGCAACAGGGGTGTGAAGCATATGATCCGTGTTCTGATCGCGGAGGATGATCCGCAGTGCTTTCAGCAGATGGAACAGTTTATCCAGGACTACAGCGGCGAGACCGGCCGGGCCTTCCAGATCACCCATTACGACAACGGGGAGGACCTGGTGGAGCGGTACCAGCCGGAGTTCGACCTGCTCCTGCTGGATGTGGATATGCCCTTTGTAGACGGCATGACCGCAGCGGGCCACATCCGCAAAATAGACCCGGAGGTGGTCATCGTCTTTGTCACCAACCTGGCCCAGTACGCCATCCAGGGCTATTCGGTCAACGCGCTGGACTACATCCTCAAGCCGCTGAATTACTTCTCCTTCTCCCAGCGTCTCACCCGGTGCCTGCGCTATGTGAAGAAGCGGGAGGACGCCTATCTCACCGTGGCAGTAAAGGGAGGCGCTCTGAAGCTGGAGATCAGGGACATCTATTACCTTGAGCGGCTGGGCCACCAGCTGATGCTCCACACCCGGGACGGCATCCACGCCTCCTCCGCCACCCTCCAGCAGATGGAGGAGCTGCTGGAAGACAAGGGCTTTCTGCGGTGCAACAAGGGCTATCTGGTCAATCTGGCCCATGTGCAGGGGATTCAGGACGGCTGCGCCGTGGTCCGGGGGGATAAGCTGCTCATCAGCCGGGGCCGGCGGGCCCCCTTCCTGGACGCCCTGGCCGACTATGTGGGAGGGATCAGCGGATGAATCAGGTCTATCTCTCCGATATCCCCCGCCTGTTTACCGCCATTGCCGAGTGGGGCGCCTGTCTGATCTTTCTCCGCAAGCGGCCGCTGCGCTGTTCCGGCCTCCGGCTGTGGGGAATGCTGGGGCTTGGGCTGGCGGTCCAGTGCCTGTTCCTCTGCTTGACCGACGGCCTGCATATCGCCCTGTGGCTCCCCTGCATGATGGGGGCGGTGGGGCTGATGTTCGCCCTCATCGCCGCCTGCTGCAGCGTGCCGCTGACCACTGTGGGCTACTTCACCGCCTGCGCCTTCCTCACTGCAGAGTTCGCCGCCTCTCTGGAGTGGCAGCTGTGGTCCTACACCCAGCACACCCTGAACCTTCCCCAGAACACCTGGAGCACCACCGCCCTGTCGCTGGTCTTTTTGGCGGCGGTCTACGCCCTTGTGTTTGCGGCGATGCGCCGGCTGACCAGCCGCCGGGAGGACCCGCCCGCCGCCTTCGCTTTTCGGACGGAGGAGCTGTGGCCCCCGGTTGTGATCAGCATTGCCTGCTTTTTGATGAGCAATCTGTCCTTTGTCTCCTCCAACACCCCCTTCAGCAGCTCCGTCCTTGAGAGCATCTATAACATCCGCACCCTGATGGATCTGGCCGGGGTGGCCATGCTGTACGCCTACCACGTGCAGCGGTGTGAGCTGTACATGCAGCGGGAGCTGGACGCCATCCAGAACATCCTTCAGAATCAGTACATCCAGTACAAGCAGTCCCGGGAGAGCATCGACGTGGTCAACCGGAAGTACCACGACCTGAAGCACCAGATCGCGGTCCTCCGGGCGGAGCAGGACCCCCAGCGGCGGCTGGACTTTCTGGACGGGATGGAGGAGGAGATCCGCACCTACGAGGCCCAGAACAAGACGGGCAACTCGGTGCTGGACACCCTCCTTACCGGCAAGAGCCTGTACTGCGCCCGCCACGGCGTGGAGCTCACCTGCGTGGCCGACGGAGCTCAGCTGGACTTTATGGATGTGATGGACATCTGTTCCATTTTCGGCAACATTCTGGACAACGCCATCGAGTATGCGCTGACCCTTCCGGACAAGCGGAAGCGGCTGATCCACCTGGCGGTCTACGCCAAAAAGGATTTTCTAGTTATCCAGTGCGAGAACTACTGCGAGAAACAGCCGGAGTTCCAGGACGGCCTGCCCGTGTCCACCAAGGGGGATGGCGCGTATCACGGCTACGGCGTCAAGTCCATCCGCTATGCCGCTGAGAAGTACGGCGGCACCATGACCATCCACAACCGGGACCGCTGGTTCGAACTGAATATCGTAATTCCCATTCCAAGGCCGGTTGTTTGAAATGTCAAACGGCCGGCCCTTCTTTTGTACAGAAATGACAATGCCAAAAACAGTTTGCGCGGAAAAATGAGCAGTTTGCGCCCCCCTTATGCCGGGAGCAGTTTTATTTGTTACAATCCAATCCAGAACGGCCGGGAAGCGGGATCGCCCGGCACAACGGAAAAGGAGAGGTAAACATGATCAACCTGCTTGCAAACCTGTTGTCCCCCATTTTTGGACCTATGGGCGTAAGCTCCGCCGATCTGCTGTCCTATCTGCAGATGTGCAGCGGCTACGTCTACGCCATCCTGGCCGCCCTGGTGGTCCTGATCGTCGTGCTGGCCGCGGCGGTCAAGGTGAAGAAGGGCGCCAAGCTGCTGGTGCGCGGCTCCGCCGTAGTAGCCTTTCTGGCCGCGGCGGCGCTGATCGTCAACCTGGTGTGCTTCGGCCCCATGTACACCAACGTCTCCGGCGCGCTGAACGCCTCCAAGGTCGACCTGTCCACAGAGACGGTGTCCGCCAGCAAGGCAGCCATTGAGAAGGTGGGCGAGGAGGGCCTGGTCCTGATAAAAAACACCGGCCTGCTCCCCCTGAGCGGCGATGTGAAGACGCTGAACGTCTTCGGCTGGGCCTCCACCAACCCCATCTTCGGCGGCACCGGCTCCGGCTCCTCCGACGGCTCCAGCGCTGTGGGGATTCTCCAGTCCCTGAAGGATGCGGGCTATGAGACCAACGCCGAACTGACCAAGCTCTACACCGATTACCGGGCGGACCGCCCCACCATCGACATGCACAGCCAGGACTGGACCCTGCCCGAGCCCACCGCGGACGCCTACACCGACGCAGTGATGAGTCAGGCCAAGGGGTTCTCCGACACAGCGGTCATCGTGATCTCCCGCTCCGGCGGCGAAAACGCCGACCTGCCCATGGACATGAACGCTGTCATCCATGGCACCTACAACATCAAGGACCAGGCATCCTTCGCCCCCGACAACTACGACTACTTCAACGGCACCTACACCAATAACGGCAGCTACGACGACTTCGAGAAGGGCGAGCACTATCTGGAGCTGTCCGTCACCGAGGAGAATATGGTGGAGAAGGTGTGCTCGGAGTTCCAGAACGTGGTGGTGGTCATCAACGCCAACAACGCCATGGAGCTGGGCTGGGTGGACCAGTTCCCCTCCATCGGTGCGGTCATCCTGGCCCCCGGCACCGGCAACACCGGCATGGCTCCGCTGGGCAGGATCATCTCCGGCGCGGTGAACCCCTCCGGCCGCACGGCGGATACTTACGTAAAGGATCTGACCAAAACGCCCACCTGGAACAACTTCGGCCACTTCGGCTTTGACAACGTGGACGACCTGCGCCGGCAGATGGTCCAGAACGACCCCGCCTATCAGGGCAGCATGGCCTTTGTCAACTACGTGGAGGGGATCTACGTAGGCTACAAGTTCTACGAGACCGCCGCCCAGGAGGGCCTGATCAACTACAGCGACCATGTCCAGTACCCCTTCGGCTACGGCCTGAGCTACACCACCTTCACCCAGGAGATCACCAATTTCGCAGAGAACGGCGATACCATCTCCATGGACGTTCTGGTGACCAACACCGGCTCCGCCGCCGGCAAGGAGGTGGTAGAGGTCTACTTCGAGCCTCCCTACACCAACGGCGGCATCGAGAAGGCCAGCGTCAACCTGGTCCAGTTCGGAAAGACCCAGCTGCTGGAGGCGGGCAGCTCTGAGACCATCCACTTCGACATCGCCAAGGAGGAGCTGGCCTCCTATGACGACGGCATCAAGCTCAAGGACGGCGGCTACCTCCTGGAGGCGGGCGACTACACCATCTCCCTCCGGTCGGACTCCCACACCGTGCTGGACGCCGCTACCTTTACCCAGAGCGCCGACATCGACTACAGCTCCGGCCGTCCCTCCGACCTGACCCCCGCCACAAACCAGTTCCAGGACTACGCGCGGGGCGAGTTCGTTCAGCTCTCCCGTAAAGACGGCTTCGCGAACTACGCCCAGGCGACGGCCGCTCCCGCCTCCCTGTCCATGAGCGCCAGCACCCGGGCCGCCGTGGAGAAGAATCTGTTCGGTATCTACGACCCCATCAGCCTGGACGATCCCAGCGACGTCATGCCCACCACCGGCGCCCAGAACGGGCTGAAGCTGATCGACCTGACAGGCAAGGACTACGACGATCCCGACTGGGATAAGCTGCTGGATCAGCTTACCTTTGAGGACATGGCCACCATGATCAACATCGGCGGCTGGCAGACTGCGGCCATCAGCTCCGTCGGCAAGATCGCCACCTCCGACTGCGACGGCCCCGCCGGCCTGTCCAACTTCGTCACCGGCGCGTACGGCACCGCCTACCCCTCCGAGGTTCTCATGGCTCAGACCTGGAACAAGGAGCTGATCTACGAAATGGGCGAGGCCATGGGCCAGGAGTACGCCGAAGCCAACAACTACGGCTGGTACGGCCCGGCCATGAACACCCACCGCTCCGCCTTCGCCGGGCGCAACTTCGAGTATTTCTCTGAGGACGGCGTGCTGGCCGGCTACATGGCCGCCTACGAGATCAACGGCGCGGCCACCAAGGGGCTGTACCCCTACATCAAGCACTTCGCCCTCAACGACCAGGAGACCAACCGCTGCGCCGTGCTGCTCACCTACGCCTCGGAGCAGGCGATCCGCGAGATCTACCTGAAGCCCTTTGAGCGGTGCGTGAAGGACTACACCGGCAGCTGCCTGGCCGCCATGTCCTCCTTCAACTTCATCGGCACCGAGCCCTCCTGCTCCAACCCCAACCTGCTGAACACCGTCCTCCGGGACGAGTGGGGCTTTGTGGGCATGGTGGAGTCCGACTACAACGGCTCCTATGGCTATATGATCTCCGACCACTGCGTCCGCACCGGCAACGATCTGATGCTGGCCTTCGGCAGTGCGGAGTCCAACAAGTTCACCGACCAGAGCGCCACCGCCGTTCTCAACATGCGGGAGTCCTGCAAGAACATCCTGTATACCATCGGCAACAGCGGCTACTACGCCAATGGCGATCCCACCGGCGGCATGGACAACATGACCAAGACCTTCATCATGGCCGACGTGGCTGTTGGCGTGGTCCTGGCGGCCGTCGAGGTCCTGCTGCTGCTGAACTACCGCAAGCGCAAGGTCCAGTGAGTCAAACACGAGTTCGGGAACGGGCCCGCCTGCGGGCGGGCTCTCCCCGGCAGGAAGGAGCGTTGAACCATGAAGCATGAGGATATCATTCGCCAAATGACGCTGGAGGAGAAGTGCTTTCTCCTGTCCGGCAAGGATTTTTGGCAGACCCGGAGCGTGGAGCGGCTGGGCCTGACCAACATGACTCTGTCCGACGGCCCCCACGGCGTCCGCAAGCAGGCGGGGGCGGGAGACCAGCTGGGGCTGAACCCCTCCCTGCCCGCCACCTGCTTCCCCACCGCCGCCGCCATCGCCAACTCCTGGGACCCCGCCCTGGGGGAGGAGATCGGCGCCTGCCTGGGGGAGGAGGCCGCATCCCAGGGCGTCGGCGTCCTGCTGGGGCCGGGGCTGAACATCAAGCGCAGCCCTCTATGCGGCCGGAACTTTGAGTATTTCTCCGAGGACCCCTATCTGGCCGGGAAGATGGCGGCGGGGTACGTCCGGGGCATCCAGAAAAACGGCGTCTCCGCCTGTCCCAAGCACTTCGCCTGCAACTCCCAGGAGCTGCGGCGGATGGCCTCCGACTCGGTGGTGGACGAGCGCACCCTGCGGGAAATTTACCTTACTGGCTTTGAGATCGCCGTGAAGGAGTCCCGGCCCAGGGCTATCATGTCCTCCTACAACCGGGTGAACGGGATCTACGCCAACGAGAACCACCATCTCCTCCAGGAAATACTTCGGGACGAGTGGGGCTTCGACGGCTTTGTGGTCTCCGACTGGGGCGGCTCCAACGAGCACATTGAGGGCGTCCGGGCGGGCTCCCACCTGGAGATGCCCACCACCGGCGGCGACTCCGACCTGGAGCTGGTCCAGGCCGTGAAGGACGGCACAATCAGCGAGGAGGTCATCGACCGGCGGGTGGATGAGCTGGTGGACGTGATCCTGTCCGTCACCCAGGCCATCGCCCCCCTGAAGGACCGGCCCTTCGACATTGACGCCCACCACAGGCTGGCCCAAAAGGCCGCCGGGGAGTCCATCGTCCTGCTGAAGAACGAGGGAGACATTCTGCCCCTGAAGAAGGGGACCAAGGCGGCCATCATCGGTGAGTTCGCCCAGAGGGCCCGGTACCAGGGGGCGGGTTCCTCGGTGGTCAACCCCACCAGGGTGGACAACACCATGGACCTCACCGGCAAGTATCCGCTGAATGTCGTAGGCTTTGAGCCCGGCTATCCCCGCTCCGGCAAGGGCGACCCCGCCATGCAGGCCAGGGCGGTGGAGCTGGCAAAACAGGCGGATGTGGTCCTGCTGTACATCGGCCTGGACGAGATCAGCGAGTCTGAGGGCCTGGACCGCTCCCACATGAGGCTGCCCCAGAGCCAGACCGACCTGCTGAAGGCCGTAGCCGCTGTCAACCCCAACGTGGTGGCGGTGCTGTCCGCCGGGTCGGTGGTGGAGATGCCCTGGCTGGACCAGTGCCGGGCCGTCATCCACGGCTACCTCTGCGGCCAGGCCGGGGCCGGAGCCATGCTTCAGGCCCTTCTGGGGGAGATCAACCCCTCCGGCAGACTGGCGGAGAGCTACCCCCTGCAGTACGAGGACACGCCCTCCGCCCCCTACTTCCCCTCCAAGCAGCGCAATGCGGAGTACCGGGAGGGCCTCTATGTTGGCTACCGCTATTTTGAAACCGCCCACGTCCCCGTTCTGTTCCCCTTCGGCTACGGCCTGAGCTACACCACCTTTGCCTACTCCGGTCTCAGCGTCAGCGAGAAGGAGGTCTCCTTCACCCTCAAAAACACCGGCGCTGTGGACGGCGCGGAGGTGGCGCAGCTGTACGTGGGCAAGGCGGACGCCAAGGTATTCCGTCCCGCCAAAGAGCTGAAGGGATTCCAAAAGGTCTTTCTCAGGGCCGGGGAGAGCAAAGTGGTCACCATCCCCCTGGACGGCACGGCGTTTCGATACTTCAACGTGAAAACCAACCGCTTCGAGATCGAGGGCGGCGAGTATCAGGTGATGATCGCCGCCTCTGCGGCAGACGTGAAGCTGTCCGGCAGCGTAACGGTGGAGGGCACCGGGGCGGAACTGCCCTATGACGCCAAGGAGCTGGACGCCTATTACAGCGGAAGGGTCCGCGAGGTGTCCGACCAGACCTTTGCGGCCCTGCTGGGCCATCCCATCCCAGACGGCGCCTGGAGCGGCACCCTCGCCATGAACGACGCCATCTGTCAGATGTACTACGCCAAAAGCGGTCTGGCCCGGTTCGTCTACAGGCGGCTGACCGGCATGCTGAACAAGAGTATGGCAAAGGGCACCCCCAACCTGAACCTGATGTTCAACTACAACATGCCCTTCCGGGGCATCGCCAAGATGACCGGCGGCATCTGCACCATGGAAATGGCGGAGGGCATCCTGGCCATCGTCAACGGCCGCTTCTTCAAGGGGCTGGGCCAGATCATCGGCGGCTTCTTCCGGGCCGGAAAAAAGCACAAGGCCGCTGAGGCCATCAAGTAAGGAGGTCTTCCGCTATGAAGCTTTGGAACGATTTCACCCAAAAACATCCCGGCGCAGCCAAGTGGATTCGGGAGGGCGGCCTGTTTTTTCTGTTCAGCAATCTGGTCACGGTGTGGCAGTATCTGCTGATCCAGTTCCTGCCCGCCGCCTTCTCCCAGTATGCGGTGGTGGAGTGGATGTGGCCCGGCATCCCCATGAGCCTGTTCGGGGCCAGCTTCACCTTCAACGTGCTGGGCTACGGCGTCCAGAACGGCGGTCTGGCCTACTTCATCGCCTACCTGATCGCCACCTTCACCGCCCAGTGCATCAACTTCCCCCTCCAGCGGAACATCACCTTCCGCAGCCATGGAGCCGTACTGCCCCAGATCGCGGGCTACTTTGTGGGCTGGGTGGGAGTCACCCTGGTGGTCAACTCCATCAACAGCATCTGGGTCGGCGTGGCCGGCTCGCTGGGGGTCCCCAGCTTTCTGTACAATATCCTCACCACCGTTCTCACCGGCGGCGTGTCGATGGTCATCTTCTTCGTGATCAACAAAATGATCTTCCCGGAAGGGGAAGCAAAACAATAGCGCATCCATCAAGCGCCCTCTTTCCGAACGAAAGAGGGCGCTTTGTGATCCCGGTACGGCTCTGCGGACCGTCCGTGGTCTGGGTTGGAATCGCTCCATCTGTTTTCAGTTCACAATAATGCTGCTATTTCTGTCCGCCCAGGCATCGAGCGGATCGCCCCTTTCCGGGTCGTGACCAGATAGGCCGCTGTGTTGGCAAAGTGGAGCATCTCCGTCAAATTGCTGATAGTCAGCCCATCCAGCCCGTGTTTCAGGACATAGTTCAGCACACACGCACAGAAGGTATCTCCTGCCCCGGTGGTTTCTATGGCGCCGCCCAGCTTACAGGCGGGGACAAACACCTTCTGCCCCCCATAATAGGAGTAACTGCCATCGGCCCCCGCTGTCACGTTTAGCAGGCGGATGTTGGGGCATTTTTCCTGAAGAATGGCCGCGCCCCTGTCTGTCAACGCCAATTTGAAATTGTAAGAAAACGCCGAAGAAATTTTGTTGTTTTTC
>CAJUAW010000004.1:49628-59477 GCA_910584605.1 uncultured Oscillospiraceae bacterium | reverse complement strand
AGACGTGTGCTCTTCCGATCTGCATTGCCGAGTTCCATCGACAACTGGATCATGTGTCAGGCCGGGGTCGAATATGAGTGCCATTTCATGGATGACTTCTTGATGACCTTCCCCACCATTGAGGAGGCCAAGCGGGCGGGCCATGAGATTGTGCGGCGGTTTGAGGCAAAGGGTATCCGGGTAAACCGGCGCAAGTGCAGCGTCACCCCGCTCACAAAGCCCTTCCGCTTCTGCAAGGCCCGGTTCACCTTGACGGAGACCGGGAAGATAAAAATAAATGGGAGCCGGGACGGGATCAAGCGCGCCCGCAGAAAGCTGAAGCTCTTTCACAGGGAGTTCAAGGCTGGCAAGCGGGACTTCAAGGACATCGAGCAGTACATGGAATGCCAGAGCGCCTACTACCGCAATTTCAATGACCATGGCCGCCTGCTCCGCCTGCGGCGGCTCTACCACGCTATCTTTTTTGGAGGTGCAAAATGTTCAGGATCACCAACACCAGAGATGGGAAAAGCCTCGGCATGACCGAGGCTCCCACCTACATCAAGCAGGCCGGGAACGGCTGCTACATCCTTTGCCCGGAGCCGGAGGCTTCGGGCATCGCTATTTCCGGGACACCCTACCGTCTGCTGGGCCGGGAGGTCCCGGAGGGGATGGGGGAACTGGACGCCGTCATGCTGGAGGAGACGGACGCCGGCCCGATGGTCGCTGCGGCCCACGAGCTCTCCGCCGACATTGATGGCCTGACCGTAGACCACGAATTGCGGCTGACCCTGCTGGAGCTTGGGCTGGCGGCAGGCAGTGAGACCGTTTGAGAGGGGAGGTGTAGAAGATGCTGTATCGGACCCTTAAGCGCATGATCGAGCGCGGCCAGATCGAAGGCATGGAGGAGAAGCTGGACATCTTTCTGGCGTCCAGCAAGATTACCGCCGAGGAGTACACGGAGCTGATGGGGATGCTGCCCAGCAAGGCCCCCGCCGAGACCACGGAGGAGTAAGCCATGGAGCAAATTATCCACAAAAGGTATGTCGCCCGGAGGCGGGCGAGATTCAAGGGCTGCAACGGCCAGCAGGTCAATATTCCATACGGTTCCATCCTGGAGGCCCAGGATGGTTTTTTGTTGTGGAAAGGCCAGCCCTTGTGTGTGGACACCAGCCAGAACGCCCACGATTTCTTCAGCCAGGACGATGACGGCCAGGGCCGAGAGCGCGGCCAGCTGGTGGCTGCCATCCTCGCCCGGCTGGAGACGCCGCCCAATGCTGGGGAGAAGTGCCGGACGGAGATCCAGGCCCGGTGGGACAAAGTGTGGAGCGACTCCCTGTGCCAGGAGTACAAACGCTTGGAGCATGAGGATTTCTGGATCTGGAACCACGACTTCTATGATGCGCCGGTGGTGGAGCTGCGGCACATCGCCGACCTGGTTGGGGCGAAGGTCAAATGACTGCAAGAAAATGGGGGGACGGTTTTCCGTCCTCCCCCAATTTTTCTTCGGAGGAAATGTGCAAATGGAAGTAACGATCAGTGCGGATATGCTTATCGAACTGGCGGCGCTACTGACCGCCCTGGGGGTAATCGGCGGCGTTGCCTTGTGGTGCCACAGGTTCGTGCTGCGGAACAAGAAGCAGGACGAGGAGCTGGCGGCTATCCGGAAGGAACAAACCTTGATCTGCTATGGCGTTCTCGCTTGTCTCAAAGGCATGAAGGAACAAGGCTGTAACGGCCCTGTAACAGCAGCCTTGGATAAGCTGGAAAAGCACCTGAACCAAGCGGCCCATGATGTCGAGGACGCAGATTAAACTATGAAAGGATGATGCGTAACGGACATCATGAGGTCAATTTTAATCGCCGCTGCCGCCTTTATTGTGGGGGCGGCTTTTGGCATTGTACTCAGCGCGGCCACGATCCGGCATCTCCGGCGGCGGCTGAAGGAGCTGCGGGCTGGCCAGGAACGCCCTAATATCATTCGGTCAATTACAAGGTTTCTGTTCGTCACTGCGCAGGTATTTGCCATCGTGTGGGTAACGTGGTCGTATGTAATTGCTACCTACTCCACCGTTGTGCTGATGCAGCCGTTCCCCGCCGAGGAGCTCTCCAGGGAGGCCGTCAGAACCATCCTCGGTGTTGGGGTTCTGAAGGTGGTGGAGAACGTTTTTGAACACAACAATGGGAGGGTGTTCGGCCATAGCCGGACTGAGGATAATCTGTCCAATGAGGACGGGGAAGAAGGAGGAATCGGATAAACAATGAACACGGAAGAAAAAATCTGGAGTTTTTTGAAGGCTCGGGGCCTCACCGATGCCGGTGCCGCCGGCCTGATGGGGAACCTCTACGCCGAGAGCGGCCTGCGCCCGAATAACCTCCAGAACAGCTACGAGGGCAAGCTGGGCATGACTGATGCCGAGTACACCGAGAGGGTGGACAGTGGTAGCTACACCAATTTCGTCCGGGATAGCGCAGGCTACGGTCTGTGCCAGTGGACCTACTGGAACCGGAAGAAGGCCCTGCTGGCTTACGCGAAAAAGGCCGGTAAGAGCATCGGAGACCTGGAGATGCAGCTTGGCTTTTTGATGCAGGAGCTGGCCAGCGGATACAAGGCGGTTCTGGCCACGCTGAAAGCTGCCGCCAGCGTTCAGGCCGCCTCCGACGCCGTCCTGCTCCAGTTCGAACGCCCTGCGGATCAGAGCGAGGCTGCGAAGGTCAAGCGGGCCGGATATGGCCAGAAGTATTTCGACAAGTATGCACAGAAAGGAAGTGTCAACACCATGGGATTTTCGAACAGCCCCCTGGCGACCGTGACAATGATCTCTCCCAACAGGACACCCAACCGGAACCACTCCATCGATACCATCACCATCCACTGCTTTGTCGGCCAGGTGACCGCCAAGCGGGGGTGCGAGGTGTTCCAGCCGAGCAGCAAGCAGGCGTCCTGCAACTATGTTGTGGGCTATGATGGCTCCATCGGCCTGTGTGTCGAGGAGAAGGATCGTTCTTGGTGTACCGGGGGCTACGACAAGAATGGCAACCCCATCCGGGTCAACGGAATTTCCGGCAAGTCCAATGACTACCAGGCTGTCACCATTGAGGTGGCCTGTGAGTCCAAGCACCCCTACGCAATCACAGAGAAGGCCATGGCCGCGCTGATTGAGCTGTGTGCCGACATCTGCCGGCGGAACGGCATCAAGCAGCTGCTGTGGTTTGGGAACAAGGACCTGGTGGGCCAGCCCTCCAAGCAGAACATGACTGTTCACCGCTGGTTCGCCAATAAGGCGTGCCCCGGAGACTACATCTACCAGCGGCTCGGCGACATCGCTGCGAAGGTGAACGCCAAACTGGGGGCTGCTGGTGCGGCCCAGGTACCCGCCGCCCCTGTGAGCAAGGTTCCGTACACCGTCCGCATCACCGCCACCGATCTGCGCATCCGCAAGGGTCCCGGCACCAACAACGCAATCGTCAGCGTCATCAAGCCCGGTGTCTACACCATCGTGTCTGAGGCTACCGGCCAGGGCGCCACGCTCTGGGGCAAGCTGAAGTCCGGCCTCGGTTGGGTGTCCCTGGACTTCTGTAAGAAGATTTGAGGAGGAACACATCATGGAGAACATCATCAACAACATCCCCGTCGCCATTTCCATCATCCTGCCCATGGTGTTGGTACTCATGGTGGTCACCAACATCATCACTGAGGTGCTGAAAAAGCTGACCTGGGAGAAGATCCCCACCAATCTGCTGGCGTTCCTGGTGTCCATGGCTGTGACCCTGTTGGCCTTTTTCGCTATGTGCCAGATCGCCGGCATTCGCATCACCTGGTACATGGTAGTCGGCGCCGTAGTCTTGGGAATCTTCGTCGCCTATGCAGCTATGTTTGGATTTGACAAACTCCGGCAGACGTTGGAGCAAATCAAGACACTCAAGAGCAAATGATAAACAGCCCCCTTGCAGGATTTCTTTCCTGTGAGGGGGCTGTTTTTGCGTTTTCTGGTATTTCCGCCGTAGAGGGCCATCAGGCGCTTTCTTTGACTGGGGCGGGCGTCTACCCTCCCGATGGCCTGACCGGGTGTTGCAACGGGCGTATGGGGCCAGGAGATGGCTTTCCCGCTGTACGTCCATCACACACCGTCAAACTCATGAACGGGACACCACCAGATTGTGTAGTGCTTCTTCATGCGGGTGGGGTCCTGGGTGCTGCGCGTCCCATGCCACCAGAGTTTTCGGCTGTTATCCCGGCTGTCGGGTTTGAAGCACCCAATGTCATACTCGATGCGCCGGTAGTACGTCGACCGCCCGTTGGCCGGATCTAAGTACAACGCCACCAGCATATCAGCCGGCGGGTGGCCGGTCTTGCTGGCCATGTCTAGCTTTCGCCATTTACTCATACTTCTCCCTCCTCCAGATACTTTTTTGCGAGGTCTTGCCGGTTACGCTCAGTGTAATAATCAAATAAGAACTCTCTTTGCGCCTTAGTCATGGGTCTAGTATCGCTGGCGGTCGGCCTCGCAAGGCCCATGCCCGGATTATCCAGAAGAATCCACCCGTGTTCAAGGAGGACATCTCCTCCAAGGCCACGGTCAAATGCCTCACCAGAAAATCCGAGCTCTAACGCCTTCTTCCATGCCCATCCCTGATGTTCCCCAAACGGAACTTCATGGAATTTACCGGACGGCTCCAGCCACCCATAGTCATCTGTGGTGGTCTCCGGCCCTTTCATCCTCTCCAAGAAGCTATTGAGCTGGGAGGTCAAGCCAGGTATCAAAGGAACGGACTCGACATCATCAAAAATCGGCCTTCTGTGGTCATAATCAAGCGCAAACCACGCTCCATTGGCTTCACGTTTCTGCCTATCAGACAGGCCCTCCGCCACAATATTGAATTGCATCTGTAAGTCATGCAACTCAGTCTCAGCAGCCTCCAGTTTCTTTGCCAGTTTACCGATATGGTCTGCGATACTGAACCGACCGTTCGGTTCATCCAGGTCGTAGAGCCCATAGCTGTCGCCGGGGTACGTTCCACGAATTTCAGCCTTCCCATCCAGCACCCGGAGAGCCAAGGCCATCCGTTCATATTCGTTCAGCTTATCGCTTTGGAGCCCAGCGCATAGAAGGTCCAGGGCCTTAGCCATGTCATTCCTGACATAAAAATGCTCTCTGGCAACATCGGTGATAATCTTTCCCTCGATGAAAAACGTCAGTGTTTTCTTCATTTTCGCGTTCCTCGTTTTAGATTAGCAGAATATTGAAGCCTTTTGCTGCCCGCCGTACAACATCGGCACGTTCCACATCCGAAGTCAGCAAATATTTTTTTAAGAGCCCCGCTCGCCTTGCCAGTTCTTCGGCATAGGGGTTTGTGAGATCCTGGCAATATGTGGTGGTTTCGGCAAGCAAATCTGGGCTCATGGACGATGGATCTGTCAGCTCGGCCTTGTGTTTCTCAATATAGTCACGAGTAAAACCATCCTGTCGCCAGTTTACTTTTTTCAAATCTAACATGGGTATGTTTCCTTTCTGCCCTCGTGACCTCCGGGGCGGGCCTTGTATCAATTGTAGAAGGGGCGGAGCTGGCCGTTCCAGGCTTCCCACATCCAGCCGGTGCCGCGCCCGACATTGAACCTGATGTAGTGGTAGTCCGTGGCGCAGTAGATTGGGCGGCGGTCGACCTTCTTCCCGGTCCGGCGGAGCTGGTGGTGCCGGTTGACCTCGTACTCGTCGATCTCATGCAGGATCGTGACCTTGCTGCGCTCAAAGCCGAACTCATCGCAAATCCAATCCAGGGCCTCGGCATCGCTCATGTAGTGCGCTGCGCCGCTGGGGATGCTCTCGGCCAGGTCGGTGTATTGAGCCTGGGTGATGTTGTGGGTGTCTTCGTAGGGTTTCCACTCCTGCTCCCGCTCCAGCTCCTTCTTGAGGCGCTCAATCTCGGTATCGCGGCGGGTGAGCTCGGCGGCCTGGCTGCGCTCCTGCTTGATGGTGTCCATGTTGACCTCACGCTGGATGCGCTCGGCGATCCCGTCAACGTTCTTCTTGTAGGCTTTGCAAAAGGCGTCCTTGTCGCCGTCGAATTCCATGTAGGCCCGCTCAATGGCCGCATACTGCACCAGTGTGGGGTAGAAGCCGGTGCGCTGTTCAAATTCTTCGAGCATCATGATTGATTGCCTCCTTGATTTTTTCGCCTTACTTTGTTATCATGGAGGGCGGCCGGGGTAAGGCTCCCGGTCGCCCCCGTTCGGGGTCGGGTGGCGGTTTTCCTTGGTCGGGGCCGCCGCCCTTTTTACGCTTTGACCTTGCTGTCCCGCACGATCTTTGCGGCTTCTTCAGCGGCCTTGGCGTCCTTGATGTTCGCCTCAATCAGCCGTGCGATGTTCTCCAGGTACTGATTGAGTTCCGCGCTGGTCATCTCGTCCATGTCCTCCCTCCTTTCGTAAGGGGCTGGCCGCCCCTGCCTTACAAGCCTTATATTACACTAATTCGTGTCACTTGTCAATAGTTGTTTTACATTTTTTCGTGAATTTTGAAAAAAACTTTTGACAAGCGACACGGATTGATGTATAGTAATCGCAGGAGGTGACGCCATGGACATCACGGTGGCCGAAAAAATCCGGCTGATTATGAAGCGTCAAAATAAAACGATGGGGGATATCGCTGAAGCCTCTGGGCAGACCAGGCAGAACCTGTCTAACAAAATGACGCGGGGGAACTTCACCGAGAAGGATATTCTGGCACTGGCAGGGGCTTTAGGCTGCCAGGTTGAAATCCGGTTCACGCTCCCGGACGGAACCGAAATTTAGGGGAAGGCCGGTTGTGTGATCCCTGCAAAAAAAGAAGCCCCGGACACTTGAGCGTCCGGGGAGGGGAGAGCAGGGGCATATTCTATTGGAGCAGGGAGGCCGTGCTGGGCCTCTCTGCTTTTCTGTCCATATACAGCCCCCGCGCCCATCCAGGCCCGCCAAGCCCGATGGACATTGAATCCTAATCAAGCCGCTCTCCTTATGGCCGGAGTATAGCACGGGTGACCTGCTGAATTTGTAAAAAACTGGTAGCCTAAATGCACCCATCTATGCACCCCAAAACTCAGTTTTAGGGCCAATGCACCCCGGATGCACCCCAATTATTCTTGTTCTTCTTGGCTCCATTTTGTCAGACTTTGCTACATGAAAAAACCCCGGAACCGTTGCGGCTCCGGGGTTTTGCAGGAAAATCAACGCTTGGAGAACTGAGGCGCTCTACGGGCGGCCTTGAGGCCGTATTTCTTGCGCTCCTTCATACGAGGGTCGCGGGTGAGGAAACCGGCGGCTTTCAGGGCAGGGCGGTACTCCTCGTTGACCAGCAGCAGAGCGCGGGCGATCCCGTGACGAATCGCGCCGGCCTGACCGGTGACGCCGCCGCCAGAGACGGTGGCCACGATGTCCACCTTGTTCATCAGCTCGGTGGTGACCAGGGGCTGGCGGACGATGAGCTTCAGGGTCTCCAGACCGAAGTAATCATCGATGTCACGACCGTTGATGGTGATGGCGCCGGTGCCGTTCTCGAACAGATGGACGCGGGCCACGGAGGACTTCCGGCGGCCGGTGCCATAAAAATAAGGCTTCTTGCTCTTATACATACTCTAAATCCTCCTTACTCGGCGTCCCAGAGCTCGGGCTTCTGGGCGGCGTGGTTGTGCTCGCCGCCGCGGTAGATGTGCAGGCGAGTCAGGGCATCCCGGGACAGGCTGTTCTTGGGCATCATGCCCTTGACGGCCAGCTTCATTGCCAGCTCGGGCTTGGTCTGCATCAGGGTGCGGTACTTGGTCTCCTTCAGGCCGCCCACCCAGCCGGAGTGGGTGCGGTAGTACTTCTGGTCCAGCTTCTTGCCGGTGAGCACCGCCTTCTCGGCATTGATGATGATGACGCAGTCGCCGCAGTCGGCGTTGGGAGTAAACTCGGGCTTGCGCTTGCCCCGCAGCAGGTCGGCGGCGATGACAGCGGTCTTGCCCATGGGCTTGCCGGCGGCGTCGACAACGTACCACTTCCGCTGGGTGCTGCCCATTTTAGCCATGAACGTGGACATAGGTGAAACCTCCAATTTCTTTCCATTTATGTGAAAAATGCTTTTTTCCAAGCATTTTGCCCCGAACAGTGTACAAATGGAGCGTTTTGTATTATAGTACGGAGACCGCCAGGTGTCAACGGATTTTTGGGAAAATTTTTGAAAAAACTTCAATATCTCTGGATATCTCTTGTTTTCTTAAAAATGCTCCTGATATCTCTCGTTTGATTTTTGTTTTTGGCTTGCGGAAAAGCGGCGTTTTATGGTAAAATGACTTATCCAAAGGGAGGTTTGCACGATGAATAAGATCCTTTCCCTCACCCGCCGGTGTGTGGAGGACTACAATATGATCCAGTCCGGCGACCGGATCGCAGTGGGGGTGTCTGGAGGGAAGGATTCCCTGATACTGCTGATGGCCTTGGCCAAGCTGCGGGCGTTTTACCCGGTCCCCTTTACTGTAGAGGCCATAACCGTGGACCTTGGCACGTCCAACTTCGCCCAGGGGAACGATTTCCGGCCGGTGGCTCAGCTGTGCCAGGAACTGGACGTACCCTACACCATACTCCCCACCCAGATACGCTGGGTCATTTTTAACAGCCGGGAGGAGAAGAATCCCTGTTCCCTGTGTTCCAAAATGCGCCGGGGTGCTCTTCATGAGGCACTTCAAGAGCGGGGAATCACAAAAATCGCCCTGGGCCACCACTACGACGACGCCGTAGAAACCTTTTTTATGTCCTTGATCTTTGAGGGGCGGCTGTCCTGCTTCCAGCCGGTCACCTATCTGGACCGGACGGGGATCACCCAGATTCGCCCCCTGCTCTACTGCGGGGAGAGCATGATCCGCCACACAGCCCAGCGGCTGGAGCTGCCTGTGGTCCACAGCACCTGTCCGGTTGACGGCAGCACCAAGCGCCAGGAGATCAAGGAGCTGATCTATGAACTCCAGGGCCGGTACCCTGGTCTGAAGGCCCGGACCTTTGGCGCCATGCAGCGGCTGCCTCTGCCTGAGTGGGGCCCTGTGGAGCACCGGCGCCGTCCGCTGCCCGAGGAATTGGAGGAGTAAGAGATGAGAAAGCGATTAACAGGCGCACTGCTCGCTATCCTGCTGTTGTGCGCGCTTGCCGGCTGCGATCAGCTTACCGGAGAGCGCACTGCGGCTTCTCCCACGGAAGGAAGCCGCTTTCAGGTCCACTTTATTGACGTAGGCCAGGCGGACTCCGCTCTGGTGATCTGCGACGGCCATTACATGCTCATTGACGGCGGCAACGCTGAGGATTCTGATTTGATATATGCCTACCTGGAGCGCCATGGGGCGGACCACCTGGACTACATGGTTGCGACCCACGCCCATGAGGACCACATCGGCGGTCTGTCTGGTGCGTTGAATTATGCCGCCGTGGACGTGGCTTACTGTCCGGTGACAGAATACAGCACCAAGGTGTTTCAGAACATGGTGAAGTATTTGGGTGAACAGGGAAAATCCCTTACAGTGCCTGAGCCGGGCGAACAATTTTCTCTAGGCTCTGCTCAGGTGGAGATTTTGGGGCCAGTGAAGGAGTACAGCGACACCAACAATACCTCCATCGTCCTGCGTATCGATTATGGGGAAACCTCCTTTCTCTTTACCGGAGATATGGAGACGGCGGCTGAAACGGATCTGATCGATTCTGGAGCCGATTTGAGGGCTACCGTCTTGAAAGCGGGGCATCACGGCAGCGATACCTCCAGCAGCTACCAGTTCCTGCGGGAGGTTATGCCGCAGTATACCGTCATTTCGGTGGGGGAGGGCAACAGCTATGGTCACCCCTCAGAGGAGGTACTCAGCCGGTTCCGTGAC
>CAJUAW010000004.1:33423-49618 GCA_910584605.1 uncultured Oscillospiraceae bacterium | reverse complement strand
CCGTGACGCGGGAACGGAGGTCTACCGCACCGATATGCAGGGCCACGTGATTGCCGAGAGCGACGGTAAAACCGTCACCTTCCGCACAGAGAAGGAGGCGGACACCGCGACAAATCCGACAGGCAATTCCACTTTACAGACGTACATTGGCAACACGAACTCGAAAAAATTCCATTTGCCTGACTGTACCTCGGTCAAGAGCATCCAGGATGCGAACCGGGTGGACTTCGAGACCCGGCTGGATGCTGTTTTGGCGGGCTATGAACCCTGCGGGCGGTGCAAGCCATAAATACAACGATCCCCCGGCACAGGCCGGGGGATTTGTTTACCCATTCGCTACCGCTGCGGCGATGGAGAGCTTTGGGGAGAGATAGGGGATCAAGGTGGCTTGAAAGGCGTGATACAGGTCCGATTTGCCTGGCCAGACAGTCCCGATCACCTGGTTGTTCCGGTCTAACTGGTGGAACCAGGATCCGTTTTTGTGGTCCAGCACCTGGCCGTCCAGGTAGGCCATGAACTGAGCATAGTCCTCAGCGTATCGTTTGCTGCCAGTGACTCGGTACAGAATGGCGGAGGTATTGATGGCCTCGGCCAGGGTCCAGTGCATCCGGTCGTGGACCACCGGCTGGCCCGTCCAGTCTGTGGTGTAGACCAGTCCCGGCGCGCCATCGGCGTTCCAGGCGTCCCTTATTGCTGTGCCGTATAGATGCTCCGCCGCCTCCAGATAGGGGGCGGTTTTTTCGGGATCAGAGTGGGTGGACAGCGCCCACTGAACGATGAGCCGGGCCCATTCGATGCCATGTCCGGGGGTCGCGCCGTAGGGCTTGAAGGGATCGTCCGGACGGTCCCGGTTCTGCTCCAGCTGCGGGACCCAGCCGCTGGAAAAATGCTCCGGGATGCGCCAGCTGTTGTGTTTGGCCCAGCCGGTCACCCGGTCGATGATGCATCCCGCGCGGATGCGGTATGGTTCTGCTCCAAGGGCGTCAGCGACGGCCAAAAACGCCTCCACAGAGTGCATATTGGCGTTAAGGCCCCGGTAGGGGTCCAGAATGGTGAATTCTGTGTTCCAGGTGTCCCGAGCGAGCCCCTCCGCCTCATCCCAGAAGCGCAGGTCATAGAGGGCCAGCGCCTCGTTCAGCAGCTCTTCCGCGCCGTCCCGGCCGGCCAGCAGGGCGGAGGAGGCGGCCAGGATCACAAATGCATGGGCATAGCACTGTTTGGCGGGCATAATGGAGCCGTCCAGATTGCGCCCGGCGTACCAGCCGCCGTGTGTACGGTCATGGAGCTCGCCCTGCAGTCCCTTCAGCGCCGCATCGGCCAGCACACCGTATTCGGAGCCGCCCAGCATGTGTCCGATGCTGTAAACATGGGCCATGCGGCTGGTAATCCAGGTTTCCCGGCCCTTTTCCGGCCAGGGAGTGCCGTCGTCGCCCAAATAGTAGGCCCCGCCGCCGGGAGAGGGAAATTTCTTCCCAAAGGACAGAAGGTTTTGCCGTATGTTTTCCAAAAAGGTCCGGTTTTCTTCCGTGTCCAACAAATAGTTTGGTTCCATAAGAAATCCTCCCTGATCAAAGTGAAGGAATGGCGTCATGGCGCTGTGCTTAAACATGTGCTGATCTTGTATCCACCGACGCTCAGGTTGTCCAGCACCGAGGTGCGGGTTTTCAAATCGTTAAAGTGCCACCACTCGGAGGCCAGCGGGGTGAGGCCCGCATCTGTGCAGTACCGCTGGAGGGCCAGAGCGGGGGGACAGTTGGCCATGGTGTCCGTCATGGTCGCGGACTTCCAGGCGGTAGGGGAGTGGCTGGCGACCGGAGCGGTGTAGGTGGCGGCGGCCTTGCTCAGCTCATGGATGGGGGTGGGCATGGTGTACTCCTCATACTCCCGTACCCGGAGCACCTGGTGTCCGCCAATGGTCTGGATTTCGGCCCGGTTGATCCTGGCCAGTGTCACATCCATGGCAAACCCCCGCTGATGGTTGGAGTACCCTCCGGCAATAAACCAGGAAATGTTCCAGGGGGCGCTGGCCACAGCATCCTTTATATTGGAGTCGTTCCGGCTGAGAGCTGTGAGGGCTTTATACACCGTGGTCTGGACCTCGTGAGGGCGGTAACCCTCATAGAGCACCAGGGTGTTTCCCTGAGCCAGAGCGGCCTGCTGGGCCTGACAGATGTGCTTGGACATGGTGTAGAGCACCGGCATCATGAACTCGTTGCGTTCCAGGCGGTAGTTGTAGCTGCCCCTGGGGTAGAAGGACTGGCCAGTGACATTGGGGATTTTCCTGCCAAGAGTTCTGAACTGGGAATCATAGGAATTTGTGGCATTATACACCATGGAGGGGATCACATCGGGCAGATTGATGAGGCAGTACCGGTTCTCAATCCAGCCGGTTCCGTCCCTGCACTCCACCAACCACCAGCTGCCCTCCTCGTCCTCCTCCAGAACGGTGAAGGCGGTCCCAGGGTCCAGCACCGCTAAGGCTCCTTCAAAGGGGTCCTCCTCTGGCTCGGACTCTACCTCGGGGAGGGGCTCCTCACCGGGGGCGTAGATAATCTCATCGTCAGGGGTGTAGATGATCTCATCGCCGGTGGGATCTGTGGCGGGCTGAGAGGAGTCGGCTCCGTCCTGTGCGAGGTCGGGCAAAAGGGGAGAGACTGGAGCTGCTTCCTGCTCGCTGGAGGCGGAGGGGTCCTCTTCCGGATTGGAAGCGCCATCGGGCAGAGAGGGATCGTCCCCCTGGGAGGAACCGTCCGGTTGAGAAGGGGCGTCAGGCTGGGTGGTGTCCTCTGTTCCTGGATCAGAGTCCGTTCCAGTTTGGTTTTCGGGCTCGGTAGGAGCTTCCGGCTCCGGTTCGGTCTCCGGCTTCGGTTCCGGGATGCTCTCCCAGAGAGGCAGCTGGACGGAGGCGTACCCCGTCGCGCCCCGGACGGGCAGCTCCAGAGCCCCCTTAGCTACCTTGGGATAGTCAATGTCCAGGGCATAGCCAGGGTCAAATTCCAGGACCGGCTCGCGCTCCGGCTCTGCGGCGGGCTGTTCGCTGGAATCCGCTGATCCGCTGCCGCTGAAATCGGGCCCCAAATATGCGGAAGGCGGGGAGGATGACGTTTCGTTCCGTTTGGGATCAGACTGGGAAGCCGGTCCGCTTTGACAGGCGGCCAGCGTGCCGAGCAGCAGTGCCGCCAGCAGCAGGATGGACAGTTTTTCTCGCATTGGGTTCACCCTTTTACAGCACATCCTGAACGGTCTCCGTTCCGTTGACACGGTAGGTGTAGACGGTGAAGCCATCATAGAACAGCTCACCGTCCTCACCATCCCCCAGGCAGCTTGGGGCGTAATCACTGCCCTTGGGCTGTCCAATGGCGGCGATCAGGCTGGATACGCTTTTTCCGATGTAGGCAGCGGCTGTCTCCCTGGTGGCCGCGGGTTTGGCCTCCGGCTCCTCCAGCTGTTCCGGCTCGGCGGGGGAGTCATCCACTGCGGTCGAGAGGCTGCCGGCGTCCCCGGAGGGGTCCGGCTCCTGTGTCTTAGGTTCAGACTTGGGCTTTGAAACCGAAGAATCGCCTGTTTGCGGGGGATTGGTGGGCAATACTATCACCGCAGGGGCTTCGGGAATCTGACTGCTGTCCGCCTCGCCCTGGGAAGAGATGTCTGGGCTGTCGACGGGGTCCTCCTTTGCGTGCTCCGAGGTGTCTGGCAGGGCCGGCAGAGGGACCATTGCACTCTGGTCCGGCTCCGAGACTGCGCTCCGGGAGGAGGATTCCGAGGAGCTGGCTCCCCCCGAAGCGGGGGAAGCGCCGCCGCAGGCGGTGAGCGCCATCGCACCTGCCAGGAGCCAGGGGAGGATATGTGTTTTGTTCATGTTGACCGGTCCTTTCCAATGTGTTACAAATTTCCAAGCGGCAGGGCACACAGCACGCCCTGCTGCAGGCAAAGCACAGACATGTTTTCCCGGGAAATGCTTTGGGGAACATAGAGTGTAAAAGGAATCCCCTTGTCCCATCCGCTCCCCGCTGGGCTGGCCTCATAGAGGGCCGTCCCCAGCTGAACATAGATGGGGGAATTTGTGTCCGCGTCCGAGATCCAGCCCTCCAGACGGACGAGGCCCTCCAGCGGATAAGAATCGGAGACCGCGCACTGTGCCCCGCCCTGCCCCTGGGGCGGGCTGCCGGTGAGCAGACGCTCCGGAGCAGGAAACATAGGGGCGTAGGCCGTCAAATAGGCCAGATTGCGCTCCACCAGCTCAATGACCACCGTGTCCGCTCCCGTCTGCTCCAGCAGATTCAACTGCCAGGGCATAGACCGGGAGAACAGCGCCTGAGAAAATTCCTCCGCCATAAAAGGGTAGAGCGCGTTTCCAAAGGAGTCCCGGAACATGAGCAGTGAGCCGGTCTTAGCAGGATTTTCGGTCTCAATACGCTGGTCGTCAGGGCCTCGGGGCTGACGAATATGTGTAAAGGTAAATTCCCTGTCATAGACTGCGTCCCAGTCCAGTTCGGTTCCAGTGGGGTAGACCATCTCGTACAGGTCCCCCAGGTGACTGTCCGTCACCACCTGGGCGTGGGAGAGCCAGAACGGCTCGAAGTGTTTGCCCAGGGTCTGAAGCAGGGTCTGCTGGGCCAGTGCCGCACCCAGGGTGTTCCAGTGGGAGTCCTGCCGGTAGTACAAAAACACGGATTGCCCCTGAAGGGACTCACGCAGGTCGGCATAGGGCACAGCCTCTGCCTCCAGCAGAGGGACCAGGCGGTCCAAGTCACTGCTGGAGGAGAGCGGCGTCCCCACATAGGGGAGGTATTCGGGATAGATGGTGGCTTTGTTGGGGGCTGCGGTGAACAGAAGCTCCGCGCCCTGGTTCTGGACGTACTCCCGGACCAGAGCCAGCGTGTGGGCCCCAGCCCACAGCCGCCGGTCTGAGAGGGGAGCGGTGCGCAGATGGCCGTCCACCGTTTCAGCGTAAAACAGCCAGCCGTCCCGGCCCAGCACCACGTCCTCCTCGGCGGACACCTGGAAGACCTTTGCGTTCAGGACAGCGTCCGCCGTGATCAGCTCCTGCCGGAAGGCGAAGTGGTCCGCAATATAGTCGGCAGTGTCCTGGAGGACCTCCCGGTTGAAGGAGCCGTCCTCGTTGACCAGCGCAGGGGGAGGAGACAGCTGCTGGTTGGCGGCAGCAGATTGTTCCGGAACTGCCAGCATGCCAACCGAGGGGACCATGCATACGGTGAGGAAAGCCCTCATAGCCAATCTGGCCTTTGTTTTTGCTTCCATCGCTGTCACCGCCTAAAATTGGAAGTAGATAAAGGGGTTGAAGGTCGCTTTGGACAGATTCAGCACACACAGGGCAAAGATCCCGGCGTAGATCAGGATCTGTCCGCCCTGGGTCAGGGCGGGACCGGCCACCTCCGAGATCCGCCTGGCCGCCCGCTGAGGCAGGCCGAAGGCCAGCAGGATGGCCGCAGTCAACACACATACGGTCCGGAGGTCCAGCAGGGCGATCAGCGTCAGGGTGTTGGCGGGGAGAGGGGCAAAGCCGGCAAACATTTGTTGGAACATGATCCAAGCCGCCTCAAGGCTGTCCGCCCGGAAGAGGGTGAAGCCCAGCAGGACCACCAGCATCGTGTAAATATGCCCTAAAAAGCTGTCCCGCAGGCGTTTTGGGATCACACCCAGATCCTCCAGTGTGGAAAACAGTCCATGCCACAATCCCCACAGCACAAAGGTCCAGTTGGCCCCATGCCAGAGGCCGGTGGTGAAGAAGACCATGAACTTGTTCCGTCCGGTCCGAAATGCTCCCATGCGGCTGCCGCCCAGCGGGATATAGAGGTAGTCCCGGAACCAGGAACTGAGGGAGATGTGCCACCGCCGCCAGAATTCCTTGATGGATGCTGCAGTATAGGGCAGGGAAAAATTCTCCCGGAAAGTGAAGCCAAACATGGCGCCCAGCCCGATGGCCATATCGCTGTAGCCGCTGAAGTCGAAGTAGATCTGCAGGGTGTAGCACACTGCGCCCAGCCAGGCCAGCCGGGCGTCCAGCTGAACGGCGGTGAGGGCAAAGACCGCGTCCGCCACCTGTCCCGCTGTGTTGGCCAGCAGGAGTTTTTTGCCCAGACCTGTGATGAAGCGTCTCAGGCCGAAGAGGGTTTGCTCCGGCGTGAGGCTCCGCCCGTCGATCTGACGGGAGACGTCATGATATTTGATGATGGGACCGGCGATGAGCTGGGGAAAGAAGGAGATGTACAAAATCAGCTTGCCCAGGCTGCGGGTGCCCGCACCGGGGTCTCGATAGACGTCGATGACGTAGCTCATCCCCTGAAAGGTGTAGAAGGAGATGCCGATGGGCAGTGTGATGCCCAGCAGAGGCAGCTCCAGCCCGGCCAGACTGTTGACGGTCCGGAGGAAAAAGTCCAGGTACTTGAACGAGCACAGGGCCAGCAGATTGCAGACTACCGCTCCGGCTATTGCCAGCTTCCGGCCCCGGCTGGACATGAGCCACAGGCCGAAGAGGTAATTTCCCAAAACGCTGGCCAGCAGCAGAAGGGTGTACTCCAGCTGGCCGAAGGCGTAGAAGACCACGCTGGCCAGCGCCAGCCAGACGTTGCGGCTGCGGATTCCGGGCAGCAGCTGGTAGATCAGATAGACTGCAGGCAGGAAGGCGAACAGGAAAATTGGGGAACTGAATACCATCGTGTCACTCCTAACTGTTTATGATATGGTATTCGTTCAGGGAACGCCCCCGCTCAGCTTTGTGTAAGTGTGGCCGGTATTCTGCGGAAAAACTTTAAAGAGATTGTGGCTCTTATAGCCGTAATCGTGGACATAGCGCCACTCCAGCTGGGGGTCGAACAGATAGACTGTTCCGTCCAGCTTGATTTCTACCCAGCCGTGGGCAGAGGCGTTTTTGCCCAGACCACCGATCACCGTGTATGCGGGCTGGCCGATTTCCCGGGCCAGCAGGCAGAACAGGGAGGCGAAGCTGTAGCAGTTGCCCTTTCCCATGGACAGGAAGCTGGCGGCATACTCCGGCTCCCAGCCGGTGGTTCCGGCTTCCAATAGCGGCCGCTTTAGATAGGAAAAATTGTCCCGGCAGTAGTTGTAGAGAGCACGAAGCTGCTGGTCCCGGGTCATGGAGCTGTTGGTGTATTGGTCTGCCAGGGCGTTGAGCCGGTCGTCCAGGGCGGAGTCGCCGGTGGTGTACCGGCCCTCGGCGTCGAAGGAGAAGCACTCGTAGGTCTCAGAGCGCAGGAACCGGCCGTTGGAGACGCAGTACAGCCGCCCGTTCAGACGATAGCAGCCGTCCGCCAGGGGGACGGGCTCCGATTGAACCTCCCGCCACAGCTCGCCGCTTCCGGAGGGGATGTGGCTGTGGGTGGTGACGGCCTCCATGACCGCGCCGTAGGCCCAGTGGGTGGTGGGGACGTCGGGGAAGTAGCGCAGGTCAGACGCATATATGGCGGTGGAGTCGGGGGAGCGGCCCAGCAGGCGGTTGAACACCACGGCGGTCTCGGCCCGCTGCAGGCTGGCGTCGGGGTTGAAGTTCCCGCTGGTGTCGCCGCTGAACAGGCCGTAGCCGCCGGCTGCGGAAATTGCGGCATAGGCGGGGTGGCTAGCGGGAACGTCCGGGAAGGATCGGGTCTGGACGTTGGCGGGGATCAGAAGCGCCAGCGCCTGAGCAGCTTCCGCGCGGGTGACAGGCTGCAGGGGGCGGAAGAAGCCGTCGCTGTAACCGGGCAGGATGCCCAGCCCTGCCATGGCGCTGACCGCCGGAGCGTACCAGCTGTCGGAGGGCACGTCGGAAAAGCCGGGGCTCTGACTGGGACGCTCCACCACAATATTATAGAGCAGCTGGGCCATCTCTCCACGGGACAGCGCCTGAGAGGGGTGGAACAGGCCGTCGTCCGCGCCGCTCATGTACCGGGTGTGGGAGCCGGTGCGGATGGTAAAGGCGGCGGTCTTCTGCTGAGAGGTTGGGGACGGCTGACCAGAGGAGGTATCCGGAGGTGTTTGGGTGAATACCGCATAGAGGTCGATGCTGCGAGTCAAGTAGATGGCTTCACCGGGCAGATACTGCGGCGCGGAGGCGGAAATATCCTCTGACCAGCCCGCAAAATACCAGCCCTGGACTCCTATAGGGCTGGACAGCTTGGTCTGCGGCAGGATCACTTGGCCGCCCTGCCCGATGGCTATGGGGTCAGGGGCCGCGCTGGCAGAGCCGCTGTTATGAAAATGGACCGTAATTTGAGCCGCGATGGACAGATCCGGCGCCAGCGCCAGGACAGGCAGCACGCAGCACAGAAGGACCGCCATCAGCAGCGTGGTGGTCAAACGTCGTATTTTTTTCTTCATGACGATTCTCCCTCTCTGAGATAAGCTCTCTGGCTGTGGGGCGAAACACACACAGATCCGCCCAGCAGTTGTAGTAAGAATACCACATTATCCCAGGATATGCAATCTTTTTCGAAGTTTTTCGTAAAAAAACAAAAAATCAGGGTCCGCTGCCGGCAGACCCTGGAGAAATTTTATTTCAGCTTTTTCTCAAGCCGCCACACCTTGACGGCCAGAACGATGCAGACAGCCAGCAGAATGAGGAGGATGCCAACCATCCAAAACAGACTCGTACTGCTGGGGGCAGAAGCGGTTATGATTGCGGTGGGACCGTCCGCGCCGCCAATGACTCCCGGAGGAGCGGCGCCAAACAGGAAATCCGCGCTGGTCAGCACGACAAAGGCAAAGATCAAAAAGGGCCCCCCAATCAGCAGGCAGAGTCCGCAGATGGCCGTCAAAAACCACCGGAACAGCCGCAGATACCGCCTGGTGGCTATCCGCTCCGACTGCCCGATGGCCTGGGACACGACTGCGCCCGCCTCGGCCATGGTCAGTGTTTCGCTCTCCTGCCGCCTGCCCTGCATCAGCTCCACCAGGGATACCCCAAGGGCCTGCGCCAGCGGTTCCAGCAGCTTCACGTCGGGAAATCCCTTGCCGGTTTCCCATTTGGACACCGCTTTGTCGGTGACGTTCAGCCGGTCGGCCAGTTCCTTCTGGGTGAGTTCCTGCTCCTTTCGCAGCTGGGCCACAAAGGCCCCGAATTGTATGTTGTCCATATGACACGCTCCTTTCTGTCCGTTATTGTAAGGCCCGTTGGAGAAAAAGGCAACCTACGAAAAGTAGAGCGGCAATTTGAGTGTAAAAGCCTCCTGTTTGGCAAAGACTAAGCCAAAAGGAGGGAACATTCATGGACGAAAACCAGGACCAGCTGCCCCAGGAGGGGGATGTCCAGCCGATCATTGACCTGGGCTCCTCGCTGATCCGCACGGAGCGCGGGACCATCTATGTTTTGACCATTGTAGGGCAGATCGAGGGCCATCAGCTGCTGCCCCCCACCAGCAAGAGCACCAAGTATGAGCACGTCCTGCCCCTGCTGGCCATGATCGAGGAGAGCGAGCAGATCGACGGCCTGCTCATCCTGCTGAACAACGGCGGGGGAGATGTGGAGGCCGGGCTGGCAATCTCGGAGGTGATTGCCTCCATGTCCAAGCCTACCGTCTCCCTGGTGTTGGGCGGAAGCCACTCCATCGGGGTGCCGCTGGCGGTATCGGCCAAGCGGTCCTTCATCGCGCCCTCGGCGGCCATGACCATCCACCCGGTCCGGCTCAACGGCCTGGTGATCGGCGTGCCTCAAACGTTTTACTACTTTGAACGCATCCAGGAGCGCATTCTGCAGTTTGTGACGGCCAACAGCGGTATCAAGCGGGAAGCTTTTACAAAGCTGATGCTCCAGACCGGAGAGCTGGCCGCTGACGTGGGCAGCGTCATATACGGGGAGGAAGCGGTGGAGCTGGGACTCATCGACCGGATCGGTGGGCTGTCCGATGCGCTGTGCAGCCTCCACGAGATGATCGAAGTAAGAGGGGCGGAACAGGACTGAACCGGCGGGGAATCTCCCCCCTCCGGTTCAGCCCTTCCTGGCCGCAGCAGATCTGTGATAAAAACACTGGAATTTTCCCCCGCCTTGTGCTAATATAATATTCAGTGACTTTATGGGCTTTTGCCCATTTTTTGGGGGGTACATTATTTTGACCTATTTCATGTCCGTCATCTTGGGCTTTGTCCAGGGCGTAGCTGAATTTCTGCCCATCTCCAGCTCGGGACACCTGACACTGTTCCAACACTTTTTCGGCATGCCGGAGCCGGACCAGCTCTTTAACGTCCTGCTCCATTTTGCCACACTGCTGGCGGTGTGCGTAGTCTACTGGCGTGACATCTGGGAGATGATCGTGGAGTTTTTCTGCTTCATCGGCAACCTGTTTTCCCACCGGTCCTACCGGGGCAACCCGCCTGAGGCCCGGCGGATGGTGCTGCTGATCATTGTGGGCACCCTGCCCCTGTTTCTGGTGCTCCCCATCAAGGACCGGGTGGAAGCCTTTGGAACCAATCCCTTTTTTGTCTGCGGCGCCCTGCTGGTCACCGGCTGCATCCTGTTCCTGTCCGATCAGATGGGATCGGGGCGCAAGACCGCGCGAAACGCCACTCTGCTGGATGTGCTGCTGGTCGGCGCGGCCCAGGGGGTGGCCACCATTCCGGGGCTGTCCCGGTCAGGCTGTACCATCTCTGCGGGCATGGTCCGGGGCTTTGACCGGAGATTTGCGGTGCGGTATTCCTTCCTGATGTCTCTGCCAGCCGTCTTGGGTGCCACTCTGCTGGAGGTGCTGGACGTGATGGAGTTGGAGGGGGGCGTTCCTCCGGAAAATATCCCCAAATATCTGGTGGGTATGATTGTGGCTGCTGTGGTGGGCTATTTCTCCATCCAGTTGGTGAAGCTGCTGGCCAGCCGGGGCCGGTTTGGGGCATTCGCCTTCTACTGCTGGGGCGCGGGTGCGCTGTTCATCCTGCTGACCGTTATGGGATGGACCTTCGTACCAGTGGCAGCATAAGGCCTGAGTTTACCATCCGAAAGGAACGATTTACATATGGCAACACAAAAGAAAACAGGGGGGAGCCGCTCCGCGTCCAGCGGAGGGAGGAGCGGCTCCTCCAGCGGGAGCCGGGCCAAAAGCGGCTCCAAGAGCCGTCAGGCGTCTGCGCAGAAGCCTGTCCGCCGGGAGGTAGGGGCAGTGGTCTGCCTTCTGCTGGCCATTTTCTCCGCCCTGGGCTATTTTAATATGGAGGCCATTTTTATCAGCTGGTTCTGCTCTCTGCTCAAGGGCCTGCTGGGCTACGGCTTTCTGCTCACCCCTCCGGCCCTGCTGCTGGGGGCTTACATTCTGGGCTTCCACCGGGGACGCCCGGTTCAGCTGCGGCTGACCTGCGCCCTGGTCCTGCCGCTGATCTTCTCCTGTATGCTCCACGCCATCCTGATCGAGCCTATGGAGTGGAACGGAGATCTGTGGGGGAGCCTGCTGGACAGCGGAAAGGCGCTGCAGTCTGGAGGAGCCCTGGGCGGTCTTCTGGCTCAGGTATGCGTCTCTCTGTTTACCGCTCTTGGAGCCACCATCGTCTTCGTGATCGTTGGGGTGTTTATGGGACTGGCCGCCTTTGACCGCTCCATCGTGGATGTGGCCGACTGGGTCTTCAACCGCCCGGAGTACGAGCCGGAGCCCGAGCCGGTCCGCCGGAGCCGGGCCCAGAGCTGCGGGAGCCAGAAGCGGTATGAGGAGCCGGTCTCCTCCCGCAGGACCGCCCGCGCCTCCATTGACATCCCAATGGAGGACGGCCCTCGGGTGGACAGAGAGACGCCTCTGCCCAAGAAAAAGGGATTTTTCAACCGAAGCCCCCGGGTGCCTACGCCGGACCAGATTCTTCGTCCCAGGGAGGAGCCTCCGGTGGAGGCGGAGGAAGAGGAGGTGGTGCTGCCCCAGGAGGAGCCAGCATCCAAAATCATGGAGGTGGAGTTCCCCGCCATCTCCAAACCGGAGCCGATTACGCCGCCCTCCCACATGGCTCCGGTGGAGCCCATTGCCTCGGAGCCGGTGCGGCCTGTGAGTCCGGTGATGGAGGAGCCGTCTGCCGCTCCGGCGTCTCCGGTCCGGCCTGTGCCGCCTGCTGTGACGCCTCCCCCTGCGGCCCCTGTCCTGGAGCGTCCCCATACTGCGGCCCCTGCGGCGGAGCCCGCGCTGGCGAAGGTGACGGCTCAGGAGGCTGCCAGCGAGGCTGCTCAACTGGGAGCGGAGATCCAGCAGGCCATGAACCAGGAGACGCTGCCCTACCAATATCCGCCTCTGTCCCTCCTGAAGGAGAGCGCAGGGGACATTGGCGGCGAGGCCCTCAGCGAGCTGAACGCCAACCGCCAGCGGCTGGGGGATACGATCCACTCCTTCGGCATCAACGCCAACATTATCAACGTGGTCCGGGGCCCCTCGGTGACCAGGTATGAGCTGTCTATGGAGCAGGGAGTCAAGCTGACCAAGCTGACCAACCTGGCCGATGACATCGCCCTGGCCTTGGGGGCTGCCGGTGTACGCATCGCTCCCATTCCCGACAAAATTTCAGTGGTTGGCATCGAAGTGCCCAACAAGGTGGTCTCTCCGGTGAGTATCCGGTCCGTGATCGGCTCCTCCGCCTTTGCCGCCAGCCGGTCCAACACCTCCTTTGCTGTGGGCAAGGATATCAGCGGTCAGGCCATCATTGGCGACATCGGCAAGCTGCCCCATCTGCTCATCGCCGGTACCACCGGCTCCGGCAAATCGGTGTGTACCAACACCATCATTACCTCTCTGCTCTACAAATCTACCCCGGAGGAGGTCCGGCTGATTATGGTGGACCCCAAAATGGTGGAGCTGGGCATCTATAACGGCATCCCTCACCTGCTGATTCCCGTGGTCACCGACCCCAAAAAGGCGGCGGGCGCCCTTCAGTGGGCCGTCACCGAGATGATGAAGCGGTACCGCACCTTCTCAGAGGTCGGAGTGCGCAAGCTGGAGGAGTACAACGCCTACACGGAGCGCACCGAAGGCGTGGACAAAATGCCCTCCATCGTGGTCATCATCGACGAGCTGGCCGACCTGATGCTGGTCGCTGCCAAGGAGGTGGAGGAGTCGATCTGCCGGGTGGCCCAGATGGGCCGTGCCGCCGGCATGCACCTGGTCATTGCCACCCAGCGGCCCTCCGCCGATGTGATCACCGGCCTGATGAAGGCCAACATTCCCTCAAGAATTGCTTTTGCCGTGGCGTCCGCCATGGAATCCCGCATTATCTTGGACACCCAGGGTGCGGAAAAGCTGGTGGGCCGGGGTGACATGCTGTTTGCTCCGCTTGGCGTAGGCAAGCCGACCCGGGTTCAGGGCTGCTTTATCTCCGACCCGGAGGTGGCCGCTGTGGTAAACTTTGTCAAGCAGAACAGCGGCGCCGCTCAGTATGACGACTCCGTCATGCAGGAGATCGAGCACAACGCCGCAGAGAAGGAGAAGGGCTCCAAGGGGGTGGGAGGCTCCGTTCCGGAGGATGTGGACAGCGAGTACGACGAGCTCATCGATGCTGCCGCCGAGGTGGTGGTGGAGACCGGGCAGGCGTCTGTCTCCATGCTCCAGCGCCGGCTGAAGCTGGGCTACGCCCGGGCCGCCCGGCTGGTGGACCAGTTGGAGGAGAAGGGCATTGTAGGTCCCTTTGAGGGCAGCAAGCCCCGGCAGCTGCTGATCACCAAGGAGCAGTGGCAGGAGATGAAGTACCGCCAAGGCATCACCACCCCAGGTGACTCCTTTGCGCCTGCCGCTCCCGCTTCGGAACCCGTCCCTGCCCCGGCGGAGGATGCGCCCCCCTTCGATGTGGACGACGCTCTGGACCGGGCGGAGGAGGATACGCTGTGATGATCGATCAAGTGTTTGGAGAACTGGACTTTGACGGTTTTTACTGGAATGGCCATATAAATCTGGACTTTTTCGGGGAGGAGAGACAGCTGAACCTGATAGTCGATTCCAGTTTCGGAGAGCAGACAGAGGTTTCGGAGTTGCAGCATGCAGCTTATCATTCTTTCCTGAAAAAATGGCCGGGCCTGCAGGAGGCTGTGATGCAGGAAGTCATCCGTTACTACAACGAGGAGGAGCGCTTCGCTTACGGCCCCGACGACCCGGAGGAGTTCGCCGCCTGGTGGCCCGAGATCGAGACGGTGGAGGAGATGCGCAAATGGGTAACCCTGGAGACGGTGGCGCTCCCGTCGGACGGCATTATGCGGAACGTTTACGATGGAAAGCGCTGTCTCTACCTGCTGTTCAGCCGAGACTGGGCCGAGGACCCGAATAATAACGGAGTGGGTATTCAGCTTTTAGACGAGGAGATCGCCGGGAGCGGATATCAGAGCATCGCGTTTTAGGGAACCATAAAGGAGAGAGCGTACAAAACATGACCGAACAGAAGCGACAGTGGGCCGTAAAAATGTTCCTGGCGGTGCTGGCCCTCACCGCTCTGGCCAACGGCCTGGGCAACAACATCTTTTCCAACTATTTTAACGAGGCTTTTCATATTAATTCCGTCCAACGGGGGTTTATTGAGATTCCGCGGGAGAGCCCCGGCATCCTGTGCATGGTGCTGGTAGCCGCGCTGGGTCTGCTGGGCAACCTTTGGATGTCTGTGGCGGCTCAGGTCCTGGTCCTGACCGGCTTTATCGTCCTGGGCTGGTTTTCCCCAGAATACGGGACGATGCTGCTATTTCTGTTCATCCATTCGCTGGGTATGCACCTGTTTATGCCCCTCAACGACGCAATTTCCATGGATCTGGCGGAGAAGGGCCGGGTAGGGACCACTCTGGGAGCTTTCAAGGGGGTCAACACCCTGTTCAATATGGTGGCGGCGGTGATGGTCTTCTTTGGCTTCCGGACCGGCTTTTTCCGCTTTGAGACCCGGATGATCCTGCCCTTTGCCCTTGGAGCCGCCGCCACCGCCGGAGCCATACTTCTGCTGGCGGCAATGGCGGTCTCCCTTCCGCAAAAGGATACGGTCAAAAACCATAAGCTGCTGTTCCGCAAGCGGTACATGCCCTACTATATGGTGACACTGGCCTATGGCTGTCAGAAGCGCATCAAAATTGTGTTTGCGCCCTGGGTCATCATCAATCTGTTGGGGCAGGGGGCGGATACGGTGGCTCTGCTCACCATTGTCGTCCATTTTGCGGGGACGCTGGTTGCGCCGGTCATTGGCAACATGCTGGACAAGCTGGGCGTAAGGAGGATGCTGCTGGTGGAGGCGGCCTATATCGCGGTCACCTTCTCGTTTATGGGACTGCTGGCCGGGATGTTGGCCAACGGTTCCTTCCATCTGGGGGACTGGCAGACCTGGCTGGTTTTTGGAGCCTACGTGCTGTGCGTCCTGTTTGAGCAGTTCAACATGGTCCATTCCTACATGATGCGTTCCATCGCTCTAGACCCCAGCGAGGTCACCCGGACCCTCTCTGTAGGCTTGAGCGTGGACCACATTATGGCCATTATTGCGTCCCCTGTGATGGGTTTGATCTGGAACGCCTGGGGTGTACAGTACGTGTTTATCCTGGCGATGGCGTCGGCGCTGTTTCAGCTGGCGGCCGCCGCAATGACGGAGCGCTAGAAATATTTCATTTATATTAAATTTTTGCAAATCTCTTTACATTGACAAGGTTTTGGAGTACACTATGTGAAAAGCGGCCCTTTTGCCTGCAGCAGAAGGGAAACTGTCCATATGGGAGGTGCTACTATGGAGGATATGGACTTTACCCGTAAATTCAGCTTGGGCGATCAGCGGGACCTGGAGATCAAGGCGATTTTGACCACGGTCTATCAGGCTCTGCAGGAGAAGGGATACAACCCCATCAATCAGATTGTGGGCTATATCCTGTCCGAGGATCCCACCTATATCACCAACCATAACAATGCCCGGGCTTTGATCCGCAAGGTGGATCGGGATGAACTGCTCCAGACTGTGGTTCGGTACTACCTAAACAACTGAGTTTCATGTGCCTATAAGCGGTCCGCTCAGCAGCGGGCCGTTTTTTTGCGGGAGAAGGTTATGAAGGATTTTTACAGAGCACATCCCCAGTTTTCTCAATGCGGCTTGAATTATCTGTGAAGGAAAAAACCTTGCCAGCTGCTGCCATTCTGAAGTCCGCCAGACAGGAGCAGGGGATTTTCCTGAAGCTGAACAAAAACGAAGGAGAACTAGCATGAACATTTTAGTCAGCCATTGCTTTTTAGGCGAGCCCTGCCGGTACGACGGGGCCAGCCGTCTGGACCGGCAGATCATTGAG
>CAJUAW010000004.1:0-33413 GCA_910584605.1 uncultured Oscillospiraceae bacterium | reverse complement strand
GGACACAACCTGATCCCGGTCTGTCCCGAGGTGCTGGGAGGGCTGTCGGTCCCTCGAACGCCCGCCGAGATCCAGCCGGACGGCCGGGTCCTGACGGAGGATGGGGTGGACGTCACCGCTGCCTACCAGGCCGGGGCGGAGCGGGCGCTGACCATCGCCAGGGAGAACGGCTGTACGGTGGCCATTTTGAAGTCCAGGTCTCCCTCCTGCGGCTGCGGGGAGGTCTATGACGGCACCTTTACCCACACCGTCAAGCCAGGCTGGGGAGTGACCGCCAGACTGCTGGAGGAGGCCGGTTTTGAAGTCATGGACGAGGAACACCTGCAGGCCAGCCTGTATGATCTCTGAGAAGGCCGCCGCGTGGGGGTGGGCCTTTCAAAACCGCGGAAACCATCTGGCTGCTCAGACGTCTACACACCTGTATCTCTGGCCCTCTGACCCTCTGCGGCCCTTTGTGGCCCACTACACCTTCTGCCTGGGAAGCGGCTTTGCCTCTGCAGCGCAGAAGTTTTCTCCGCTGACCATCCTGCCCGACGCCAGCGGCTGTCTGACCTTTACGCTGAGGGGAGACGGGCTGGACGGGGTGCTTTACGGCCCCTCCAGCCGGGCGGTGCAGGTACAGAACGACCTGGGCGTGTGTCCGCTGCGTTTTTTTGTGGAGTTTCGTCCCGGCGGACTGTCCGCCTTTTCCAGGATACCGTTGTGGGAGCTGGAGGACCAGATCCTTCCTCTGGCCGATGGGGAACAGGGTTTGGATCAGCTGGTGCGGGACTGCTGGCGCGCCGCAGAGGATCTGGACGGATTTGTGAAGGCGGTGGATGAAGGGCTCTGCGCCCGGCTGAGGAGCGGCCACTCGTTTACCGGCCTGCTGGCCCGGTTTTTGGATGGGCGGCAGAGTCCGGAGGCACTGGCGGCTGAGACCGGGTACAGCTCCCGGCATTTGACCCGGCTGTTTCGGGAGCGGTGCGGGCTTTCTCCCAAACGCTTGCAGCGGATTGTACGAATCAACACGGCCGCCATGCTGATGCAGCGGTCGGCCGGTCTTTCCCTGACCCGCCTGGCCCAGGAACTGGACTACTTTGATCAAGCCCATTTTATCCACGATTTTCGCGCGGTCTGCGGTGTGACGCCGGGCGCCTACCAGGCCAGGTTGTCCGATTTTTACAATGAACCGCTGAAATTTTAGCGTATCCTGTTGCCATCTGAATGATGGAGGTATCGGATCATGAAATATTGCTCTGCTCTGTACGCGGTGCGGTCCATTGAGGCGGCCAAGGCTTTTTATCAGCAGGTTTTGGGCCAGAACATCGTCCTGGATCACGGAACCAACGTGACCTTTGAGGGGGGCTTTGCCCTCCAGGAGGGGTTTGCCGGGCTGGTGGGCTTCCCAGAGGACAACGTCCGGTGGAAGCCCTGGAACGGGGAGCTGTACTTTGAGACGGAGGACCTGGTTGCCGACGCAGCCCGGATCAGGGAGTCCGGTGTGGAGCTGGTCCACGATGTGAAGGAGTATCCCTGGGGACAGCGGGTGTTTCGGTTCTTCGACCCAGACGGCAACCTCATCGAGCTGGGAGAGTCCATGCGTTCGGTGGGGCTGCGGTATCTGGCCCAGGGTATGAGCGACGAGGAGGTGGCTCAGCGGACCCAGCACCCTGTTGAGCTGGTGCGCCTCTGGAAGAGCGGCCAGTGACAAAAGCCAAAAAATCCATCGAAAACGGTCCAACGATAAAAAATTTCGAACCGCCCAAAACCGTATGAAAGACCTCCCGCCGGAGATACTGGAATTACCAGTAATCCGGGCGGGAGGTTTTTTCAGTCATGCAGCATAAAGTAGAGATCTGCGGGGTGAACACCGCCAAGCTTAAGGTGTTGAAAAGCGACGAGACACGGGAGCTTCTTCTCAGGACCAAGGAGGGGGACATGCAGGCCAGGGAGGAACTCATCGCCGGCAACCTGCGGCTGGTGCTGTCGGTCATCCAGCGGTTTGCCAACCGGGGAGAGAACGCCGATGATCTGTTTCAGGTGGGGTGCATCGGCCTGATCAAGGCCATCGATAACTTCAACACCGATTTGGATGTGAAATTTTCCACCTACGGCGTGCCTATGATCGTGGGGGAGATCCGCCGCTATCTGCGGGACAACAGCACGATGCGGGTATCGCGGTCCATGCGGGACACGGCCTACAAGGTCCTCCAGGCCAAGGAGGCCTACATGGCTCAACACCAGAGGGAGCCTACCGTGGACGAGATCGCAAACATCCTGGAGGTAAAGCGGGAGGACGTGGTCTTTGCCCTGGACGCGATCCTGGAGCCGGTGTCCCTCTATGAGCCAGTGTACTCCGACAGCGGGGACACAATCTGCGTCATGGATCAGGTGAAGGACAACAAAAACAACGACGAGATGTGGGTGGAGCGCATCGCCCTGAAGGAGGCGGTGGACCATCTGACCGAACGGGAGCGGAAAATCCTCTCAATGCGCTTTTTCCAGGGCAAAACCCAGATGGAGGTGTCCGCTGAGATCGGCATCTCGCAGGCTCAGGTGTCCCGCCTGGAGAAAAACGCCCTGCGGCAGATCCGAAAGGAGATGTGACCTTACCGCTGCAGCCGGAAAAAGCTCCGGGCGTTGGCGTCCAGGCGCGCTTCGATTTCCTGCTCAGTGCGTCCAAAGCGGGCGGACAGCCAGCGGATGCTATCCGCCGCCCACAAGGGGTTAGGGGAACCCTCCCGCTGGATGCGCAGGGGCTCCGGGCTGTCGGTCTCCAGCAGAAGCTGGTTCGGGAAGGCCAGGTCCGCCAGACGCTGGTCCCGTTCCAGGACTGTGACCTCGGGAGTGACGGATACGAAATAGCCCTCCGCCAGGATCTCTTTGGTGACCGCCTCCGGAGCTTTGAGCCAGTGAAACACCGCCCGGCGGACGCCTTTGCTTTGCAGCCGTTCCAGACAGGGGGCGGCCGCTCCATGGACCGAGTGGAGGATGACTGGCAGATCCCACCGGACGGCCCGATCCAGAAACAGGTCCAGGATGGCAAAGGACTGCTGCGGAATAGGGGAGCCGGAAGGCAAGGTATACCAGGGCAGGCCCACCTCGCCCACAGCGAAGATGCGGTCATGGTTCTGGTCGATCCAGCCGGCCATCTCCTCCGCCTGCTTCCACGCGGGGCCATGCTCCGGGTGGATTCCGGCGGCAGGGAAGATGCGTCCGGGCCATTCTTCCGCAAAAGCCAGCAGCCGCTGGAGGGAGTCCATCCCCATGGCGGGGGCCACGATCATATCCAGTCCCTGGGAGAACCAGCCGTCCAGGTCCGGTTCGGGCAGCTGGTCCAGGTGACAGTGCGTGTCGATCATAGCTCCTGCTTGTCCTTCAGGGGAAGGAAGCGGGCCAGCGGCTTCTCCAGCAGCAGGCAGACGGCAAAGCAGCCCACCGTGCTGGGCAGCATATAGGAGCCGTTGTAGACCACCGAGAAGGTGAAGGGGCTGCTGAACACGATGCCGAACAGCTCGGTGGGGATGAGGATGCGGTAGATGGTCAGGCCAGAGATGAAGTGGATGAGAAACCGGCCAAAACAGCCCACCAGACAGCCGATGGGCAGGCCGTGCTTCCGTCCGCGCATAACACCCGCCAGACCTACGAACATATAGGCCGCAGAGTAGTCCAGCAGGAAGGACCAGATATTGATGGCAAAGCCCTCCGCCCAAAAGAATTTCAGAGTCCCAAAGGCGGCGCCGGCCAAAAGACCTCCGCCCAGCCCCCAGCGGACGGCAAACAGGATGATAGGCACCATGCAGAAGTTGATAGAGCCGGCCTGGAGGAACTGGATTTTGAAGTAGCTGAGGATCAGCGCAAGGGCGACCATCATCGCTCCCTCGCACAGGAGCAGGACGTTCTGCTGTGTGGTGGGCTTCATAGCTGTGTCTACGGTGATTTTCATATGAACTTCCTCCTAAAATGTGTGGTGGGAAGTGCCCGCGGGAACGAAAAAAATCGTATGCCCGCAAGCGTGGGCATACGATCAAAAATTGGCAGTCCGCTGCAAATCGCATTCCTACGCCGGCATTACCCGGATCAGGTTCGAGGGACCAGACGGCAATACGTCACATCTCAGCCGGCATGCGCCAGCGCCCCTTGGATTGTGGAGCCAGTATATCAAAAGATGTTCGGCCTGTCAACCATTTTCTTTTCTCAGGGCTTCTTCCTCTGGCGGAAGCCCCTTCCGCTATCCCAGCGCCACGTCCAGGATCATCATAATAAGAAACCCTGCCATCACGCCGAGAGTTCCGGAATGCCCTCCCTGGGACAGATTGGCCTCGGGGATCAGCTCCTCCACCACTACATAGAGCATAGCTCCGGCGGCGAAGGACAGCAGCCAGGGGAGGACCAGCTGAACCGTCCCGGCCACCAGTACGGTGAGCAGGGCGAATACCGGCTCCACCAGTCCGGAGGCGGCTCCGATGCAAAATGCCTTGCCCTTGCCCATGCCCTCCTGGTACAGAGGCAGGGCGATGGCCGCGCCCTCGGGGAAATTCTGAATGCCGATCCCAATGGCCAGGGCTGTGGAGGCGGTGAGAAGGGCTGCGTCGCCGCTCTGAGCGGCCAGGGCGAAGGAGACGCCCACCGCCATGCCCTCCGGGATATTGTGGAGGGTGACCGCCAGCACCAGCAGCGCCGTGCGGCTGGGAGACGCGCCCCGGTGGAAGGACTCCGGTCCAAAGTGGGGCAGGAGATAGTCCATCAGCAGAAGAAAGCCAATGCCCAGGATGGAGCCTCCTGCGGCGGGGAGCCATCCCACCATACCAAGCTCCTCAGCCTTTTCGATGGCGGGGATCAGCAGCGACCACATGCTGGCTGCAATCATCACCCCGGCCGCAAACCCAAGCATGACCCGGTGGAGCGTCATGGAATTTTTTTTGCGGAACAAAAAGACCACAGCGGCCCCGGCGGCGGTCATCAGAGCGGTGAAGCCAGTGCCTCCGGCGGCCCAAGTAAGTGCCTGTAACACGATGTAAGAACCCTTTCTGGAAGATTCGCAGACAACGCCTGTACGGCTGCTTCCAGATTAGGCTATGCAGCAAGAAAGAGTTTTGCCATCCAGTATCCGATGGCCATACAGCCGGGAAAGGTGAGCAGCCAGGCCAGCAGAATCTTTTTCGCGACGCGCCAGTCGGGGCGGACGTGTCCGGCGGAACCGGCCCCAAGCAGGGCGGAAGTACGGGTATGGGTGGTGGAGACGGGCAGTCCAAGGAGGGTGGCCCCCAGAAGGCAGGCAATGTTGCCCAGGTCGGCAGACAGGCCCTCGCAGGGACCCAGGGTGACCATGTCCCGGCCTACGGTTTCAATGATCCTGCGGCCCCCCATGAGGGTGCCCAGCGCCATGAACAGAGCGCACAGCGCCATCAGCCACAGAGGGATCAGAAAGCCGTCTTCGTCCGCCCGCCCCTGGGCCAGGGCTGTGCCCAGAAGGAAGACGCCAATGAATTTCTGGCCATCCTGAGCGCCGTGGAGAAATGAGGTCAGAGCCGCTCCAGGCAGCTGCGTCAGAAGGAATGTACGGTCTGAAAGCTTTACAGTCTTCAGGCGGTTGTAGGCCGCTCTGCCCGCCAGAAATCCAGCGGCGGTGGACAGGATCAATCCCAGCCCGATCCTCGCCCAGCAGTCCCACCGGATGCAAGTAAAAGAGCCTTCCAGCGCCGCTGCCGCACCGGAGATCCCGGCCACCAGAGCGTGACTCTCGCTGGTAGGGATGCCGAAACACCAGGCCAGTCCCGCCCAGAGGACGATTGCTGTCATAGCGGCGCACAGAGCGGTGAGCGCCGCCTTGCTTCCGCCGCCGAAGGAGGCGATGGAGTAGACCGTCTCCGCTACGGAGGCGTTCACCGATGTGACGCACAGCACCCCGAAAAAGTTGCATACCGCCGCCAGCAGTACGGCGGCCCGAAAGGGGAGCGCTCCGGTCACAACCGCTCCGGCGATGGCATTAGGCGCGTCTGTCCAGCCGTTGACAAGAAGGACGGCTAAGATCAGCATAACGGTTTCAAACAGAGAAAAGTTCCCACTTAACTGACCTAAAAAATCCAAAAAAGACAGGGGCATGGACAACACCTCCATACCCCAGATTATGCGGCTGGATTCCTATTTCATGCTTTCTTTTTGAACAGCAACGAAAGCACCATGCCCGCAAGGATTGGCGGCGTTGAGAAAATGAAATTTTTTTACAAAAAAGGAAGCCGTCATCACATTCCTCCACCCGGCGGCGGGGCGTGACGCTCCTGCTTGGGGTCGCGGGGCGCGGATGCGGGAGCAATAGCTCCGGCGCCGTACTTAGCCCGGATCACGTCCATGGCTTCCTCTAACCGCTCTAGACGCTGGCGCTTTTTGTCCCGGTCGGCGGAGAAGAGGTCCAGTTGGGTACCGGCCACCTCGGCGGGGAGCAGATAAATGGCGGTCACAGTAAGCGCCCGGACCGGGTTAGCCATATTCCAGCAGCAATCCGCCAGTTCCATGGCGGACTGTGTCAGTTCCCGGGCCAGATCGGTAGGCGGGTCCAGCCGCATCTGGCGGCTGATGTCACGGAATTCGGGGCTTCGAATGGCAAGGGATATTCCTTGACACATCATGCCGTGCTTGCGAAGGCGGACAGCTACCTGGTCGGCCAGCTGGGAGACGCCCGCCTTAACCTCATCCCGGCCTTGCAGATTTTTGGGAAAGGTATAGCCGTTGCCTATCGACTTGGGAGGGGTATACTGTCCGGCAGGGGCAACGGGGGAGTGGTCCGCTCCGCTGGCAAAGTCGTGGAGTTGAGCGCCGTTTTTGCCTAAAAGGGAGAACAGCTGCTCCCGGTCGAAGGTAGCCAGATCACCGATGGTATGGATGCCAAATTTTTGAAAGGTCTGAGCGGCGGCTCGGCCCACGTAGAGCAGATCGGTGACTGGCAGGGGCCAGACCATGCTTTGGAACGTTTCCCGGGTGATAACGGTGGTGGCGTCCGGCTTTTTGTAGTCGCTGCCCAGCTTGGCAAACACCTTGTTGAAGGATACCCCTACTGAGATGGTCAGTCCGAAGCGGCTGCGGACCTCGTCCCGGAGGTGGTTGGCCAGAGCTTTGGCGTCCCCGCCAAAAAGATGGAGGGTGCCGGTGACATCCAGCCAGCTCTCGTCAATACCGAAGGGTTCCACCAGGTCGGTGTAGTCATGGTAAAGCGAATTCACTTTACGGGAAAGTTCCCGATACAGCCCGTGATGGGCGGGGAGAAGGACCAGGTCGGGACACTTTCGTTTGGCCTGCCAGATGGTCTCTGCCGTCTTCACCTGAAAGGCTTTGGCGGGCTCGTTTTTCGCCAGAATAATGCCGTGGCGGCTGGCCGGGTCGCCGCATACCGCCACCGGTTTGTGGCGCAGCTCCGGGTGGGACAGCAGCTCTACCGAGGCGTAAAAGCTATTCAGATCGCAGTGAAAAATAACCCGGTCCACCGTCCGCACCTCCTGTTGGCGAGGTTATTATACACCGTCCCATTTGAAAAGTCAAACTTTTGTTCTAATTTTCCTTGACAAATTTTGTGGCGGATGGTAAGATGAGGAAGAGGTGAGGCAGTATGGACTATGTCCCCGCCAAGCATCTGCTCCACCGGAGCAAATCCACGGAGTGGTTCGGCACCGACCACACCATGAACCTGTACCGTGGCTGCTGTCACGGCTGTCTGTACTGCGACAGCCGCAGCTCCTGCTACCAGAATCCGGATTTTGACCGGGTGACGGCCAAGGCAGACGCTCTGCGCATCCTCCGGGACGACCTGGCCCGAAAGGCGAAGCCCGCTTTTATCACCATGGGTTCCATGAGCGACCCTTACAACCCCTTTGAACGGGAGCTTCAGCTTACCCGCCACGCCTTGGAGCTGATCGACGCCTACCAATGCGGGGTGGCGGCGGCCACCAAAAGCGACCTGATTACGCGGGATATCGACCTGTACCAGCTGATTCAGGAGCACTCTCCTGTGATCTGCAAGCTGACCATCACTACCACGGATGACACTTTGGCCGCCAAGCTGGAACCTCATGCGCCGCCGCCCAGTCAGCGGCTGGAGGCGCTGGAGAAGCTGTCCAGGGCAGGGGTGTTTGCCGGGGTTCTGCTGATGCCGGTACTGCCCTTTGTGGAGGATTCTTCGAAAAATGTCCTCTCTGTGGTGGATCGTGCCGCCCAGGCGGGGGCGCGGTTCGTCTATGCCGCCTTCGGCGTCACCATGCGGGATGGCCAGCGGGATTTTTTCCTCAACGGCCTGGACCGGGCCTTTCCGGGGATGGGGGAGAGGTACCGCAAGCGGTACGGCTCCCGCTACTACTGCTCCAGCCCCAAGGCCAAGGAGCTGTGGGAGCTGTTCTCCGCCCGGTGCCGGGAGCTGGGCCTGCTCTATGAGATGAAACACATCATCTCCGCCGCCACCCGGAGCTATGAGGACCGGCAGCTGAGTTTTTTTGATTGAGGTTTTTGGGAGCGCAAAAAAGCCTCCTTTTGAAAGGAGGAGCCCCAGTGCGCACACTGGGGCGGAGGATTGCATTTTGGCGAAGCCAAAATATGCGAAGCAAACGAGGGGTCGGGGACTTTTGTGGGGCGGAAACTTTGATTACTCCGTATGTTTTGCTTCGCAAAACGCAATCCTCAGTCAGCTTCGCTGACAGCTCCTTTCAAAAGGAGCCTTTTGCCGCTGCGGCGGGACGATAAGGAGCTGCTTTCTTCCAGTGCCGGCAGCTGAGCTTTTTTAACGAATGATTGGAACACAAAACTCACATAAATGCTCCGCGATTTTTTGGGAAGAATAGCGTTCAATGATCGGTTTTGTATTGTCTATGGACAAGGTGAGCTGCCCAATATTTTGCCAGAAGGATGATACGCCCTGTTGTGTATGCTGAACTTCAAAGACAGCGTATGTTCCGTCGTCGATGCTGCGGGTGGGCAGGGGAATGACCGCATGCACAGGGACGATCAGGCCGACATCATATCTTAATTGTTCTGCCGGTGTGATAGTCGGGTCATCCAGCGGAATACCTAATATGGTGCTTTTCTCGTGAAGCAGGCCGTGCTGCGCTAAAAAGGCCTTCAAATTCTCCATTAGCTGACGATTTTCGGGCCCGTATGCCCCAGTGCGGCGCATATAAGCTATGGTAATGCTCTGAAATGTCTCGATTTTCAAAATGAATTGCCTCCAAATTATATTTAATTTTCTGGCCAGATAAGTTGATAATACAGGCAATTAAAATGAATTTCAAGCATTTTTTTAACAAAACAGGCCCGCCCCAATGGGGCGGGCCTTCGCTTGGAAAAATTACTTGGCCAGAACCTTTTTCAGGCGGGCGAAGCGGGGCAGAGCGTTCTCGGTGGGGGCCTTGGCGTCGCCCTGGATGAGGGGCAGGGCGTAGTCGATGAAGGCCTGGGTCACGCCGTTCTGCTCGGCGTTGATCCACTCCAGGGGGACCTTCTTCTCGAAGTTGGCCACCTCGGACAGGTTGAACAGCTTGGTCTGGCAGACGTACTTGCCGCCCTCGCGGGAGCACTCGAAGCCCACCATCTTGTCGGTCTCGCCGGCCACGGCGGCCTCCACGGCGGTCTTGCCGGCCAGGAAGGACTCGTCAATGTCGGTGCGGGAGGCAACGTGAGCGCCGCACCGCTGAAGCAGGGACAGCTCGATGCCCCGGACCTTGGCGCCGGTGCGCTCCTTGACCACGTTGGCCAGCAGAGCGGCCAGACCGCCCAGCTGGGCGTGACCGAAGCCGTCGGTAGCGGAGGTCTTGGCCTCGGAGACGAAAGTGCCGTCGGCATAGTGGATGCCCTCGGAGACGGCTACAATACAGTTGCCGTTGGCCTTATAGATGCGGTCCACATCGGCCAGGAACTTATCCATATCGAAATCCACCTCGGGGAGGTAGACCAGGTCGGGGGCGCAGCCCACCACTCCGGCCAGAGCGGCGGCGCCCGCCAGCCAGCCAGCGTGGCGGCCCATGATCTCGATGACGGTCACCATGCCGGTGTCATACACCCGGGCGTCCTTGTACACCTCGGCGCAGGAGGTGGCGATATACTTGGCGGCGGAAGCGAAGCCGGGGCAGTGGTCGGTGCCGAACAGGTCGTTGTCGATGGTCTTGGGTACGCCCATGATGCGGCACTCGTAGCCCACCTTCTGCATATACTTGGAGATTTTGTTGCAGGTGTCCATGGAGTCGTTGCCGCCGTTGTAGAAGAAGTAGCGCACGTCATACTTCTTAAAAATCTCCAGGATGCGCTTGTAGTCGGTGTCGTCGGCGTCGGGATCAGCGATCTTGTAGCGGCAGGAACCCAGCTCGGAGGAGGGGGTATTGAGCAGCAGCTCCAGCTCCTTGGCGTCCTCCTGGCCCATGTCGTACAGCTTGTCGTTGAGCACGCCCTTGATGCCGTGGGCCGCACCGTAGACGGCGGTGATGTCGGGACAGTCCAGAGCGGTGCGGATGACGCCGTAGGCGCTGGCGTTGATGACGGAAGTGGGGCCGCCGGACTGACCGATAATCAGGGCGCCCTTTAATGTGTTGCTCATGTTGATTACCTCCAAATTCAAAATATCCTTTGTGGAATGGGTAATATTTTTAGCAGGGATATTATAGCAAAAACTTCTCCCTTTGTAAACGGGGAGAATAGCCTACCTTGTCTTGCATTTTAGCGCTGATAATGGTAAAATCAGAGTGGAAACAGGCAATGAAAAAGAAGAACCGCCACTTTCAAGGAATGCTTTCTCGCAAATTGACGAACAGACGCTGGTTTGAAGGGATAAGATAAATGGTATGAAGAAGAAATATATCATCCTCATCATTTCGGTGCTTGCTGTGACCGCAGGAATCACGGGTGTTTATTTGCTGGCCCGGCCCACCGTATTAGGTAATATGAGCAACAAGTATTCAACGCAGATCACGACAACTTCTAGCATCTCCTTTACAGGAGAAGCAGGCAGCAGGATCAAGTTTGTTTGTCAATCGGATGTTATGAGCGGAATTTTGGATATTACACTGTATGATGGGGCTGGCAATGCCGTATATACCTTGGATAACGCAAAAGAGCTGGCGGCCTATTTTACGCTGGAACGTTCTGGCACATATACGCTGGTCGCCAGTTGTGATAATTTTGTCGGAACGTATAAAGTTATTGTGTATTTAGACAAAATAAACTCACCAACAGTTTCCAGCTAATGGAGGAGGACTTCATTTTTTGGAAGCAAAATCCCCTTGGAACGCAGAACGCTGTTCACAAATCCCACAAAACTCCTGCCTGTCCCGCTGGAGTTTTTTTCCGCTGGGCAATTGCAATTTGGAGAAAATGTGGTAAAATAAAAAGGACTTAATTATAAGGAGGTTATTCCCATGCCCCTTGTTACTTCTACTGAAATGTTCAAGAAGGCCTATAACGGCGGTTACGCCATCGGCGCCTTCAACGTCAACAACATGGAGATCGTTCAGGGCATCACCGAGGCCTGTAAAGAGGAGAAGGCCCCTGTGATCCTGCAGGTTTCCAAGGGCGCCCGCGCCTATGCCAACCACACCTATCTGGTGAAGCTGGTGGAGTCCGCCGTGATCGAATGCCCCGAAATCCCCATCGTGCTCCATCTGGACCACGGCGACAGCTTTGAGACCTGCAAGTCCTGCATCGACGGCGGCTTTACCTCCGTTATGATCGACCTGTCCTCCAAGTCCTTCGCAGAAAACATCGAGGGCACCAAGAAAGTGGTGGAGTACGCCCACGACCACGGTGTTGTCGTCGAGGCCGAGCTGGGCGCTCTGGCCGGGGTAGAGGACGAGGTCAGCGTCTCTGCTGAGGATTCCCACTACACCCGTCCCGAGGAAGTGGAGGAGTTCGTCTCCAAGACCGGCTGCGACTCTCTGGCCATCGCCATTGGCACCAGCCACGGCGCGTATAAGTTCACCGCCGCTCAGTGCACCCGCAACGAGAAGGGGGAGCTGGTCCCGCCTCCGCTGCGCTTCGACATTCTGGAGGAGGTCACCAAGCGTCTGCCCGGATTCCCCATCGTGCTTCACGGTTCCTCCAGCGTGCCCCAAGAGTATGTAAAAATGGTCAACGCCAACGGCGGCAAGATGCCCGACGCGGTGGGCATCCCCGAGTCTCAGCTGCGTGAGGCCGCCAAGAGCGCCGTGTGTAAGATCAACATCGACTCTGATCTGCGTCTGGCCATGACCGGCACTATCCGGCAGTTCTTCAGCGAGCACCCCGACAAGTTCGATCCCCGCGAGTACCTCAAGCCCGCCCGCGCCAACATCAAGGAGCTGGTTCGCCACAAGCTGGTGGACGTTCTGGGCTGCAACGGCAAGGCTTAAGTCACCTGAGATCCGAAAAGGAGCGCCTCGGCGCTCCTTTTTTTGTGTCGAACCGGCGGGAAACCTTTTTAGCCGCTGTAATGCTTGCCCAATGGAGCAAAGCGTGATAAGATAAACGAAACAAATTCAGAGGGGAGGGATGTCGGAGCCCGGATTCGGTCCATTGTTTCAGGTCAACAAAATAAAAATTTTGTTGACCTGAGTGGAGGCTGAGGAAGGTATTTCTGGGCTCTGACCTGATTTTGGACTACCGTACCGAAGCTCCGCCTATCCTGCGGGATTTCCTGGTCTATCACGAGACCATTCAAGGTCATTCCCGTCGGACGGTGGATGAATACTACTTGGATCTGAGAAACTTTTTCCGGTTCCTGAAGCAAAGCAAAGGTCTGGCGGCTAAGGATGTTCCGCTGAACGGCATCTCCATCGATGACGTGGACCTGGCGCTGGTTAAGGACATTTCACTGACCGACATCTATTCCTACATGAGCTACTTGTCTCGGGAACGCGGTCTGAACAACACCTCACGGGCTCGCAAGGTCGCCACGATCCGGTCGTTTTACAAGTACCTTACCAACAAGGCTAAGCTGCTGGACGTCAACCCCGTTCAGGATCTGGACCCGCCTAGGCAAAAGAAAACTCTGCCAAAATATCTGAATTTGGAGGAAAGCCTGGATCTTTTGGACAGTGTGGACGGTAAAAATTCCAGCCGGGACTATTGTATTTTGACCTTATTTCTGAACTGCGGCCTGCGAATCTCGGAGCTGGTTTCCCTGAATAAGACAGATGTTCGAGACGGTCAGCTGCGGGTGCTGGGCAAGGGCAACAAGGAGCGGATGCTGTATCTCAACGATGCCTGTCAGAAAGCTCTGTCGGACTGGCTCACTGAACGGGACGCCCTGACGCTGGCGGATCAGAACGCACTGTTTGTCACCCTTCAGAACCGGCGGCGCATCTCCAAGGCGGCGGTCCACAAGCTGGTAAAAAAACATCTGACCGCCGCAGGGCTGGACAGCACCCAGTATTCCTCCCACAAGCTGCGCCACACGGCGGCGACGCTGATGCTGCAGAACGGCGTGGATGTACGCACCCTTCAGGAGGTACTGGGCCACGATCACTTGAACACGACCCAAATCTACACCCATGTGGACAGCGACAACCTGCGCGCTGCCGCCAAAGCCAATCCGCTGAGCGGTGCGAAGCAGCGGAAAAGGCCAAAAAAAGACGATAAAGACGGCTGATTTTTATTATTAAGTGAGGTTTTTGGATGGATATCTTCTATTTTGCTGTTGTGATGCTGTCTCCGGCCGCTATGCTTGTGGTGGGGCTGTTGTGGAAAATTTCCCCTCCCCCTTACCGGTCCAAGGGCTTGGCCTACAGCACAGAGCTGACACAAAAGAACCCGGACGCCTGGGCTATGGCTCACCGGCACTGCGCCAGACTTTGGACCCGCATCGGGATCATCAGCGGAGCGGCCAGCGCGGCGCTCATGATTCTGTTTCAGGAGGACTGCTCCTCCTTTTGGGTGTGGCTGATCGTGGGGCAGATGGTGTTGTTTTGTGTGTCCGTATTCATGATCGACCTGCTGCTGAAGAATACCTTTCACAACGAAGAGAAATAGGAAAAGCGCCTGTCCGTCTGGACAGGCGCTTTCTATAGAGTTCTTCTGTGTTCATCTTTTTCAGAACGGTATGTTACCGTTCATCGGATGAAAGCCTTACTAATAAGAACGCCATTCAAGCAGGAACTTACAATTCGATCAGCTCATAGGTCCTGGAACCCAAGCCAATCTTTTCGGCGTGCTCCAGACAACTGCGCCACTCCGACTCCGGCGTGGAATTGGTGAAGTGATCGTGGTGGTCGTGGAACTTCGGGTCGGCCAGATGTCTGGCCAGCTGGCTGTCCGGCATAGGCTCGGCGGCAAGGCAGGCGTCCACGCAGGCTTGATCCAGGGCCAGAGGGTCGGTGGATACGAACATACCCAGGTTGGGCAGGATGGGCACGTCATTTTCCCCGTGACAGTCACAGTTGGGCGACACATCTACCACTAGAGAGATGTGGAACTGAGGACGGCCGTCTACCACCGCTTTGGTGTACTCCGCCATGCGGCAGTTCAGGGCTGCCTGGGCATTATCATTTGTAAAGTAGATGGCATCAAAATTGCAGGCACCTAAACAGCGGCCGCATCCAACGCAGTTGGCTGCATCCACAGACATTTTCATCATGTGCTCGTCGAACACCAGTCCGCTGTTGGCGCACTCCCGCTGGCAGCGGCGGCAGCCCCGGCAGGCGCTGGCGTTGATCTTGGGTTTGCCGCTGGCGTGCTGCTCCTTCTTCCCCGCCCTGGAGCCGCAGCCCATACCGATATTTTTGATGGCCCCGCCGAAGCCGGTCATCTCGTGGCCCTTGAAGTGCGTCAGGCTGATGAACACGTCGGCGTCCATAATGGCCCGGCCGATTTTGGCCTCGGTCACGTACTCGCCGCCCGCCACCGGGACAGCGATATCATCCGTCCCCTTCAGCCCGTCGCCAATGATGATGGGACAGCCCACCGTCAGCGGAGTAAAGCCGTTCTGCCAGGCGCACTCCAGGTGCTCCAGAGCGTTCTTGCGGCTGCCGGGGTACATGGTGTTGCAGTCGGTGAGGAAGGGTTTTCCGCCCAGCTCCTTGACCACGTCTACTACCGCCCTGGCATAGTTGGGCCGCAGATAGCTGACGTTGCCCAGCTCGCCAAAATGCATCTTGATGGCGACGAATTTGCCGTCCAGGTCCAGCTTCTGGATGCCGGCCCGCAGGATCAGCTTTTTCAGCTTGGTGGGCAGACCGTCACCAAAGGCCTGCGTGTGGAAGTCTGTAAAATAAACCGTGGAAGCTTGCATGTATTATCCTCTCCTCCGTTGATTTGCTGTTTACTATACCATATGAAGTATACTTTAAGTCAAGGGGGAATCTTATGTCTTGGCCCGTTTTGCCTCAAGAATGCCCGGGATGATGGAGCACAGAGAACCGGCCACGATCAGGACCACACCGGCGAACATGCTCTGGGAGATCTCCTCCCCGTGGACGATCCAGGCCAAAATTGGCGACAGAGCCGGCTTGAAGAAGTAGACCAGCGACACCACACTGGCCGGCTGGTACTCCATAGCCAGGAAATAGGTGCAGAAGCCGATACCCGCCACACCCACCGAAACAAAGAGCACATAGGGCAGATTTTGTGGAGTGTAGCCTGCGAAAACGGGGATGTAGGAAAAGCTGTCCAGTCCGATCCCCTGGAACAGCTGAGCCACAGCTGGAACATGGGTGAGCAGGATAAATGCCAGCACGATCAGGCTGCCAAAGAGGAAGCTGAAGCAGGTGACCACCGCGCCGCCGAACTCCGCCACCTTTCGCTTGCCCATCACACCGTAGATGGAGAACAGCAGGGTAGACAGCAGAGCCAGGAACACCCCCGTCATGTTCAGCTTGGCGTCCCAGGGGCTGATGATAACCACCGTACCCAGGATTTCCAGCGCCAGCGCCACAATATGGCGGGGCTTGATCGGCTCTTTCAGGAGAAAGTAGGCCAGAAATGTGACAAAAACCGGGTTGCAGCTGAACATCACCGCCGCCACAGAGGAATTGGTATAGCTCACCGCCATGTGGAGGATGGGCATGCACAGTGCAATGCCCACAAAGCCCAACAGGGCAAAATAGGCCACGCTCCCACGGTCCAGCTGCTTGCTGCGCTTTTTCAGGGTACGCAGGGCGATGGGCAGCAGGAACAGAAAGCCAATGGAAAAGCGGCACAGAGTCAGCTGCACCGAGTTGATCTGTCCAGCCACAAACTTCAGCACGACCTCGAAGGAGGTGAACATGACCACTGCGACAGCAATGTAAAAATATCCTTTTTTCACAGTCCCTCTCCCCTTTTCTCTCAGTGCAGAAGCTCTGAAAATTCCTCCTCGGTCAGAACGGGAATCCCCAGCTCCTGGGCCTTGCGCAGTTTGGAGCCTGCCGCCTCCCCCGCCACCACGTAGGTGGTCTTTTTGGAGACAGAACCTGCCGCTTTGCCGCCCCTGGCCTCGATCATGCCGCTGGCCTCGTCCCGGGTGAATTGCTGCAATGTGCCGGTGAGGACAAAGGTCATGCCGGCGAAACGCTGGTCGCTTCCCTGCTCCGCCGCCGTCATGTTGACGCCGGCCTCCTTCAGCCGCTGGATCAGGTGCTGACTCTGAGGGCTGGCCATCCACTCCAGAATGCTTTGGGCGGTGATTTCGCCGATGTCGTCCACGGCGACCAGTTCCTCCAAGGTTGCGTTCTGCAGTGCGTCCAAGGTGCGGAACCGGGCGGCCAGGATCTTCCCCGCCTTCTGACCCACCTGGCGGATGCCGAAGGCGTAAATCAGTCGGGACAGATCCTGTCCCTTGGATCTCTCCAGCGCAGCCATCAGATTTTTTGCGGATTTTTTCCCCATCCGATCCAGCTTGGCGATCTCTTCCTCCTTCAAAAAGTACAGGTCGCCGGGGGTCTTGACGAATTCTGCAGCCACCAGATTTTCAACCACCGCAATGCCCAGGCCGTCGATGTCCATGGCGTCCCGGCTGGCGAAGTGGGCCAGATTGCGCAGGAGCTGAGCGGGACACTCCGCTCCTGTACAGCGGGTGTGAGCCCCCTCCTCGTCCCGTTCGACAGGCGCTCCGCACACCGGGCAGACTTTTGGTAAGACGTAAGGCGTTGTCCCCTCAGGGCGCTTCTCCAGGACCACGGAGAGTACCTCGGGAATGATTTCCCCCGCCTTGCGTACCAGGACCGTATCGCCGATCCGGATATCCTTTTCCCGGATGAAGTCCTGATTGTGGAGGGTGGCGTTGGTGACGCTGGTCCCGGCCAGACGGACCGGTGTCAGGACAGCCTTGGGGGTCAGCACTCCGGTGCGGCCCACCTGGACCACAATGTCCACGACCTGGGCGGGCTTCACCTCCGGAGGGTACTTATAAGCGGCGGCCCAGCGGGGAAATTTGGCAGTAGAGCCCAGTATCTCACGCTGTGACAGGTTATTTACCTTTACAACCGCGCCGTCAATGTCAAAGGGAAACGTTTCTCGGGTCTCTCCGATTTCGGTGATCCGTTCCCCGGCCTGAGCCGCCTGGGCACAGCTGTCATGCGGAATCACTTTAAAGCCCTTGTCCTGCAGATATTGCAGCGTCTCCAAATGGGTGGCAAAGGACGTGCCCTCTGCAAATTGAACGTTAAATACCGCAATGTCCAGCTTTCGGGTGGCGGCGATTTTCGGATCAAGCTGCCGCAAGGAACCGGCGGCGGCGTTGCGGGGATTTGCAAACAGGGCCTCTCCCCTGCGCTCGCGCTCCTCATTCAGGTCATGGAATACCTTTTTGGGCATATAAACCTCACCCCGGACGATGAGCCGGGCGGGGGCATCCGGGATTTTGAGCGGGATAGAGCGCACAGTGCGCAGATTCTCGGTGACATCCTCCCCTACCTGACCGTCCCCACGGGTGGCTCCCCGAACAAATAAGCCGTTCTCATACTCCAGCGCAACAGACAGGCCGTCCACCTTGGGTTCGACCACATACTCGGCATCCGGGACCACGCCCTTCACCCGTTGGTCGAACGCCTCCAGCTCCTCAAAGTCAAACACATCCTGGAGGGACTCCAGCGGCACCTGATGCGTGACCTGAGTAAACGCCTCCAGCGCCTGTCCCCCCACCCGCTGGGTGGGTGAATCCGGCGTGACCGCCTCCGGATGGGCGGCTTCCAGTTCCTCCAAACGGCGCAGCTTGTGGTCATAGTCGTAGTCGGACATGACGGGCTTGTCCAGAACATAATACTCATAGCCCGCCTGGGTCAGTTCCTGGCGCAGCGCCTGAATTTCGGAATAGTCATCCATAATGATTTCCTCCTCTGGGGCGGCATTGAAAGTTTGCAGTGAAAGTTGGGACCACGGTCCGCAGCAACCAAAAGATCCAGAAGCCTGCCAGTGCCCCTGTGGTATTCAGGATCACATCGTCGATGTCGGTGCTGCGGCCGATGAAAAACTGGGTGAATTCGATGATGACGGAGGAGCAAAAGCCCGCCAGCAGAGACTTCCACCACCGGGGCCTGCGCCAAAGCAGCGCGGTGAAAAAGCCCACTGGGGTAAAGATGCCGATGTTGGCCAACATCATAAACATGACCCAAGGGCCGCGAAAGGCCCGGAAAATCTCCTGAAAGGGTTCCAGCTGAAGCGTTTGGAGCTGAAGCTGGAGATCCACCGCCGGGATCACGGGCCGGGCGCCCGCCAACACGGCCCGCCAGTGCCAGGCGGTCCAAAAGCAGGCGGGGAATACGGTTAGAGCAGCCAGCCCGGCGGCAAATGTGACGAACAGGAGCAGCCCCCCCTCCCGCCACGGGCCGCTGGACAGCCCCAGCCGGGCCAGCCGCCTGCAGCGCCAGGGCCGAAGCAGGAAAAAGAGGACCAGCGCGGCGCACATGCAGGGCAGCATTTGCAGTGCGTACTCCCAAATATTCCCAAGGTACCACCAAAGGGTCTCAGTCAGGCTCATTGGTATATTTTCCCTTCTACGATTTGAGGACAGCGTCCCCTACCTGTAAATAGGTGTCCGGTACCTGGCCTATGATCACCGTCTCAGCCACACAGAGCCGGGTCTCCACCGTGACCTCCACCCTCCCGCCGGGGAGCAGCAGCGTCATGGGGACCGTTACCTCCATCCAGATACGGTGCAGGGTCTGGTTTACCCCGGCGGAGGTAAACTGACTGTCAAACTCCGCCCGCACCGTTCCTACCGTCATGGCCCGGGCCTTCAGTGCCGGTCCCTTGGCCCACAGGGGTTCCAGGTCAAAGAGACTGCCCAGCGGGACCTGGATGTCGGAGACGTCCACTTCCTCCAACGCGGCCAGGATGGCGGCGGTCAGCTCCGCCCGGAGCAGGTTCATCTGCGCCATATCGGTGGTCAAAGCGGTAATGCTCCCGCCTTCGTCCCGCTGAATGGAAACGAAATCGCTATAGCTGACCTGACGGGCGGCCAAATCAGCGGTGACCGCACGCTCAATCACTTCGGTCATCGTATTTTGCGCCTGGGCCGCAGCAATCTCCGCCACAACCGGACGCAGCTTGGCTTCCAGCAGGGTGATCATCGACGCGGCCACCAACAGAGCCACGGCAAGGGTCACAAACAGTGGATGGGGACCGTCCTCTCTCCACAGGAGCGGCCGGCGCTTTGCCGGACGGCGGATCCGCCGCCTCAATTCCCTCCGCCAAGGCGCCATCGTCATATCCTCACCCCCTATGGTCAGGATATTCGAACGCTGGCTTGACCCATCACTGAAAAATGGTTTACATGGAGGGGATCACAGTCCCCCCAACAACTCCTGCACCGCCAGCAGCACCCCCAGCTTTCCCGACTCGTAGGTCAGTCCCCCCTGGAGATAGACGGTGTAGGGCTCCCGCATGGGGGCGTCGGCGGACAGCTCGATGGACGCGCCCTGAATGAAGGCTCCAGCGGCCATGATCACTTGGCAGTCATATCCCGGCATGTCCCAGGGCTCAGGCGTAACATAGGAATCCACCGGCGCGCCAAACTGGATTCCCTTGCAGAACTTTTTCAGGGCGTCCGGCTCCCGCATATGGATCATCTGGATGATGTCGTGGCGGACCGCTGAGGAGTGGGGCTCGGTCTCATAGCCCAGGAGTTCCATCACCCTGGCAGAAAAGACAGCTGTCTTCAACGCCTGGGCCACTGTGTGAGGAGCCAGAAACAGTCCCTGATAAAGCAGCCGGTTCTGGCCCAGGGTGCAGCCGCACTCCCCGCCGATGCCGGGGACCGTGAGCCGCATGGCGGCGCCCTCCACCAGGTCCCTTCGTCCGGCGATGTAGCCTCCGGTGGGCGCTAAGCCGCCGCCGGGATTCTTGATCAGAGACCCCACCACCAAATCGGCCCCCACATGGGTGGGCTCGGTGGTCTCCACAAACTCGCCGTAGCAGTTGTCCACCAGAACGGCCGCGTTGGGGTTGGCCTCCTTGATGATCCGGCACATTGCCCCGATCTCAGCCACCGAGAGGGACGCACGGGTGGAATAGCCTCTGGACCGCTGGATCAGCACCGCCTTTACACGGGGATCGGCGGCGGCTTTGGCGATTTCTTCCAGGTCGGGCTTGTTGTCCAGAAGCTCTACCTGCCGGTACTCCACCCCGTAGTCCTTCAGGGAACCGGGTCCCTTATCCACCGCGCCCACAACGCCCAGCAGGGTGTCGTAAGGTGCGCCGACAGCGGATACCAGCACGTCGCCGCTTTTCAGCGCTCCGAACAGGGCGCAGGCGATGGCGTGGGTGCCGTTGACAAACTGAATGCGCACCAGAGCGGCTTCGGTGCCGAACAGGCTGGCATAGATCTCGTCCAGTTTATCCCGGCCCAGATCGTCGTAGCCGTAGCCGGTGGTGCCGGCAAAATATCCGTCGGCAACCCGATGCTCCTGAAAGGCCGCCAGCACCCGTGCGGTATTCTCCCCTGCAATGGCGTCGATACGGGCAAATTCCCCGGTCAGCTGTTCCTGGGCCTGGATACCCAGCGCTTTGACACGTTCGTTGAGCTGTAAATGCATATTACTTGTCAGTCCTGTCTATTTCAGTGTAGAATCAGAGATCGTTTACCAGCTGCTTAAAGAGTTTGCCCCGTTCCATAAAGTTCTTAAACCGGTCAAAGGCGGCGCAGGCCGGGGACAGCACCACCACATCGCCCTCCTGGGCCGCATCCCGAGCGGTGGTGACGGCGGCGGACAGGTCTTCCGCCTCAATGAGCGTCAGGCCGCTTTCTGCAAAGCCCTCCGCCTCTTCCACCGCCTTGCGGATGGCAGACGCAGTGTCACCGGTGAGGATCAGTACCTTGACATGGCGCACGATCTCCACTCCAAGCTGAGTAAAGGGAACTCCCTTGTCATATCCTCCGGCGATCAGGATCAGCTTCTGCTGAAACGAATCCAGGCAGGCCATCGTTCGGGTGGGGCTGGTCCCGATGGAGTCGTTGTAGTACGTTACGCCGTCCAGCTCCCGCACCAGCTCGATGCGGTGCTCCACTCCGGTAAACCGCTGGGCCACCGCCCGGACGCACTTGTCGGGAACGATGCCGTCCACCGCCGCAATGGCGGCCATATAGTTTTCGATGTTGTGGACTCCAGGGATGTGGATGTCCGCCATTGGCAGGACCTCACGGCTGCCCATATCGTTGGTCAGCCAGATGGCGCCGTCCCGGACATATACCCCCTCCTCCAGCCGCTGTTTGCGGCTGAAGAGCATAGTCCGTCCCACCGCCGCCTTGGCCAGGGACCGGGTAATGTCGTTGTCATAGTTAAAGATGGCCCGGTCCTGAGGGCTTTGATGACAGAAGATGTTCAGCTTTGCCTCGGTGTACTCCTCCATGGTGTGATGGTAGTCCAGGTGGTTGGGAGACAGATTGGTGAACACCGCCACATTGGGACTGCGGTCCATGCTCATCAGCTGGAAGGAGGACAGTTCCACCACAGCGATGTCGTCGGACGTCATGCCGTCGACGTCGGGCAGGAGCGGACGGCCAATGTTGCCGCCCAGATAGACGTTCAGTCCCGCCTCTTTCAGAAATTCGCTGATGAGGGTGGTGGTGGTGGTCTTCCCGTCGCTGCCCGTCACGCCGATGATCCGGCAGGGGCACAAGCGGAAAAACAGTTCCATCTCCGAGGTGAGGACGCTCCCCCCTTCCACCGCCTTCAGCAACTCCGGCGTGTTGGGGCTGAGGCCGGGGGTGCGGAAGATGACGTCAGCCTTGTGGATCTTTTCCAGATAGCCCGGTCCCAGTCTGAGCTTGGCTCCCAGGCTCTCCAGCTCTGAGGCCACCTCCCCTGCCCTCTCCCGGGACGACTTGTCGCAGACGGTGACCTTCAGGCCGGCCCGCAGCAGCGTGCGGATCAGAGGGGTGTTGCTCACCCCCATGCCGATCACGGCGATGGACTGGCCCCGAAGGCTCTCCAAATAGGTGGACATGGTGGACATAGAACGTCCTCCTTCCATTCTTTTCTTCTCTTTTTATATTACCATATTCTGCTGGATAATTCAATCATAACCCCGTCGAAAATGGCCCGCACGGCAATCTGCCGCGCGGGCCGTTATGCTGCTTGGTTCAGGCAAGCTGCAGCTCCCGGATTTCCTGGCTGTGACGCCTCACGGTCAGCTCCAAGATCTTGGTCCGGTCCTTCAGAGGCTCGAACTCCTCCTGGGGAACAAATCGGTCCCACAGCGCCTTCTGGCCCTCTAACAACAGATTCAGAGTCCGCTGCAGGTCGGTGTCGACGTATACCCGGATTCCGTCCACCTTGGTCTCCAGCTGAGTATAGCTGCTCTGCAGTTCCTGCACATCGCCCTTCAGCGTCTGGACGTCCTCCCTCAGCGCCTGAACATCCTCCTTCAGTGCGCGGAGGTCCTGTCTCACGGGCTCCATTGTGGCGGATACGGCCTGGCCGATCGCTTGCAGCAGTTCCTGATCTGTCATGGTGTTCTCTCCTTGTCCGTTACGCCCGGGGGTGGGCCTTTTTGTATACGTCCTTGATTTTCTGATTGATCAGCTTGGAGTAGATCTGCGTGGAGGAAATATCCGCATGCCCCAGCATCTCTTGGATGGAGCGGAGGTCGGCTCCGTTTTCCAGCAGATGGGCGGCAAAGGAGTGGCGCAGGGTGTGGGGCGTAATGTCCTTTTGAATGCCGGCCTTTTCCTGATAGTGCTTGATGAGCTTCCAAAAACCCTGGCGGCTCATCCGTTCGCCGCTCATGTTGACGAAAAGGGCTGTCTCGTCCGGCGCATCCACCAGTTGGGGGCGCACATTGTTTATGTACTCCGCCAAAGCCCGAATAGCAGCTGGATACAGAGGGATGACGCGCTCCTTGCCCTTGCTGAAGCATTTGAGCACTCCGCCGGGCAGATTCAGGTCATCGACGTCCAGCTCGATCAGCTCGCTGACCCGGATGCCGGTGGCATAGAGCAGCTCCAGCATGGCCCGGTCTCGATAGCCCTTCAGGTCGGTGCATTCGGGTTGTTCCAGAAAGAGCTCCACCTCTTTGCTGGTGAGCACCTGAGGCAGCTTGCGCTCAACTTTGGCGGGCGACACTCCCTTGGCCGGATTGCGGATCACATATCCCTTGGTTGCCAGGCAGGAGTAAAAGGATTTGATGGAGGCCACCGACCGGGTGACTGTGGCCGGAGATTTGCCGCGCTTGATCAGGGAGTTGGCATAGTCCTCCACGTCCCGGGTCACCACCTGAGTGAGCTCCACCCCCCGCCCGTCCATAGCTGCGGCAAACTGGTTGACGTCTCGGAGGTAGGAGCTGACGGTATTGGCCGAGGCCCGCTTTTCAGTTTTTAAAAAGTCCTCATAGTCCGACAGCAGCTCCGACACGTTCTCAACTCCCCGCACAAAAGTTTACAGGACCACTCGGGCAATCCCCCGCAGCAGTACCGGGACTACCCAACACTCCAGGAGTCCCGCCGCCAGAGCCAGGCCCACACACAGCCCGGCCCGGCACCAGTAAGCGCCGTTGAGCGGCAGTCCGCCCCTTCCTTCTCCCAGAGCCCTCCGAAGCAGCTGCTGGGCGGAGAGGAAACCGGGCACGCCCGCCATAAACAGAGCGGGCGCCCACAGCAGAGCGGGCAGTCCAAACAGAACAAAGGCAGGAAACAGTCCTCGCCCTCCGAAGACCCGGCAGAAGCAGGCCACCGGAAAGGAGAAGAAAAAACCGCGCACCCCAAAGAGGATCGGAAACCCGGCCAGCCCCAAGGCCGTCAGGCCCAGGATCAAGGCAGCCAGCAGGTATTTTACCTGGTCCCACAGCACCGGCCAATGGCTTCGCGGCAGCTCGCCCTGCTGCGCCAGGGTCAGGTAATCTGCCAGGTAGCTGCTCAGCTCCTCCGCACCGGCTCCGCCGGACAGGGCGGCCAGAAGACAGCCTGCCGCACCGCCGGTCAGGAACGCGGCGGCCAGTACGGCCAGCGCACCGTTCTGTTCCGACAGCAGGTCCCACTTTTTGCTCGTTCCCATAAGCGTCACCTCATCAACAGCTTATGAGGAGGGGAGAGGGAATAGACGTGGTATCGGGGGACCGCCTCTCTATTTGGTAAGTCTTACTATAACGCTTCCCGGCCCTTTGCGCAAGGGGGTTTTGCAATTTTCTCCGTTTTCGCCAATTCTTTTAACTTGTTATGTTAATTGCATTATGTAAACCTAGGAACCATAAAGCTGCCGGACCCCAGCAAAAGTGGGGTCCGGCAGTCAAAATCCGGTGTTTTCTTACACGTTCCGAGTCAAAAATCGAGCAAACCCTTGGCGCCTCAGCCTTCGCAATGATTACAGTCTGTATTATTACAATTTGTATTTGCCGCGCAGCTCAGTCCAGAGGCAATGGCATTCAAAGCAATCGCGCACTCCAAACGCTTGCGTTCCATTGCGCAAGCGACCTCATTTGAGCTTATTATGTCGCCATTGACAAGCAGATTTGAGGCGGAACAGCCCCCGCTGCAGTAGAATCTGGCCCAGCACTCCCGGCATGCCGGACGGGTATACACGTTCTGTTGGGCAAATTGACCAGAGATATCCATGTCAAAGGTGCCGTCATGGACGCTGCCCATCCGAAAAGCCTCATTTCCCACAAACTGGTGGCAGGGATAAATGTCCCCGTCAGGGGTGATGGCGACATATTCACAGCCGGCTCCGCATCCCCGGAGCCGTTTGATGACGCAGGGTCCCTGGGCCAGATCCACATTGAAGTGGAAGAAGTTGATGTCCTTCCGGTCCATCAGCGCCTGGGCCAGCTTTTCGTATTCCGCCTCCACCTGGTCCAAGTCTTCCTCCCGAATGGCGAAGAGGTCGTCAGAGGGACCGCTGCAGGGTTCCACCGATACATGGCGGAAGCCCAGGTCCCCCAGATGCAGGACGTCGCGGGAAAAGTCCAGGTTCTCCCGGGTGAAGGTGCCCCGGACATAGTAGTCCTTGGTACCCCGGCCGGCCACCAGCTGCTGGAATTTTGGGACGATGATTTCGTAGCTCCCCTTCCCGTTTACTGTGGGGCGCATCTGGTCATTCACCTCTCCCCTGCCGTCCAGAGACAGGACGACATTAGACATCTCCCGGTTGATGTAATCGATCGTTTCGCCGTCCAGCAGGATGCCGTTGGTTGTGATCGTAAAGCGGAATACCTTGTCATGCTCCTGTTCCAGGGACCGGGCGTACTCCACCGTCCGCTTCACCGTGTCCATAGCCATCAGCGGCTCGCCGCCGAAGAAGTCAATCTCAATGTTCCGCCGCTTGCCAGATTTGGCCACCACCCAGTCGATGGCTTTTTTGGCGGTGTTGAAGTCCATGGTCATGCGGTGGCCGGTGCCAAAGTCGCCGGTGGAGGCAAAGCAGTATTTGCACCGCAGGTTGCAGTCGTGGGACACATGGAGGCATAGGGCCTTCACCACCGCCGCCTTGGGCAGGGCCATGGCCGCCTCTGGGTCCAGATAGTCGTCAGTGGTGAAGAGCAGCCCGGCCTTCTGGAGCTGGCGCAGCTCCTGCCAGCCCTCCTCCAGCTCGGCCAGGTCGTACTGAGGCAGCTGGTCTGTCAGCGCCTGGGGGACCCTCCCCTCCCCTACCGGCCCTTCGCCCAAACAAGTGAGCAGGTCGTAGGTCAGCTTGTCCAGCACGTGGACCGCGCCGCTGTTCACGTCCGCCGCCAGGTACTGGCCCAGGGCGGTAAAGGTATGTACCATTGTCATGTTCGTTTTCTCCTGTCTTAAATATAGTAGTCCTCAAATTCGATCGTCCCGAATTCGGTCAGCTCAAATTTTTTCTCCGACAAGCGGGAAAAAATCTCGTTGGAAAATTCCTCAAAGGAGCTTGCGATTACCTCCGAATAATCCATACCGGAACACCAGCGGAATATCTGTCCATAGGTCCCGTTTTTTCCTGGATCGCAGTCCAGAATCAAATACTGACTTCCCTCGGATTCGGTAAACGGTATCCAGTGCCTGCGCCAGATATACGGTTTCATCTTGTCCTCGCCGGCCCATTCCACCGGTTCTGTTTCCGTTGCAAAGAGGTCGTTCATTATGTTCCAGGTTTCAATGATGCCGGTAATGGAAAGAAAAGGGTTGTATCCCAGGAAAGGGCGTTCAGTGTTTCTGTCCCGTGTGTTCTCCTCAGTGTTCTTCTGTCCGTTCATGGTGGAGAGATAATCCTGAAAGGCATGGGGCAGATTGACGCCAATCGTCTTCTCCAACAGAAGCATTTCAGCGGGGTCAGCGGGAGCGTTAATGCTTGTATAAATTTCTGTTGAAATTGATTTGATCTGGTTCAGGATCCTGTTCCACGCTGTGTCCATTGACAGCACCTCTCTTTCAATCGTAGTGGGCTATAGAAGGAACGGCACTGCGCCCCGTCACCCCAGTACAGGGAGCTGTCTGCACAGGTGAAGGTCCAAAAAGGGTCCTGCTTCTGGAGACAGCCGGGAAGGCGTCCAAACAAGCCCTCCTTCCAAGGCAGGACAGCAAAAAGGGCAGGCGCGGCGCGCCTGCCCTTTCATGCCGTTTGCTTTACTTGTTCTCGCACTTCTGGTTGGCGACGGTGCAGGACGTCTTGCAGGCGGACTGGCAAGAGGTCTGGCACTCGCCGCAGCCGCCCTTGGCGGCGCTGGCCTTCAGAGTGGCCCCGTTCAAAGTCTGGATGTGCTTCATTGGTATCTCCTCCTGTTTCATTGCTTACAGCAGATTCTGCCATAGTGACAGCTATTATACCATAGCTCCTAAGAGATTTCAATCATCTTCTGCGCTTTTTCTTGGGTTTTCTTCCGAAAAGCCCGGGAATGGCTCCGCCGCACAGGCAGGCGCACAAGATCCCCGCTCCGCCGTTGGCGATGGAGGTTCCCTGATTGGCAATCAGTCCAGCGGTGAGCAGCAGCAAAAACAGCACCGCACCCACGCCCAGGCCCACCAGCAGGGATCGCCGTCCCACCCGGCGGACGGCGTAGGTTCCGCCCGCCAGCGCGCCCACTGCACAGACGGCCAGCACCGCTCCATACATTGCGCCCACCGGCACTGCGCCTGCAGACACCAGCGCCGCGCAGACCAGCAGAGCCAGGATGGTGGTCACCCCAGCCAGCACGCCGCCTTTGAGCACCTCGCACATGGCGTTGAGCCACTCGCTGCTGGAACCGATCTCCTCCGGGCGCCGTTCCTTCTTCTTCATAAAAACACCCTCCCCCACGGTTTAGTAAAACCTATGCGGGGAGGGGAAAAGACATACCTGTAACTTTTAGTTGGCAGGCTGATCCGGAGCCACATTCTTGCTGGACACGGCCCACTTGGTAAACTCGACGCGCACCCGGTCGGCACTGGTCTCGATCACGATGGTGTTCTCGTCCACCTTGCAGATGGTGCCCACAATGCCGCCGATGGTGGTAATGACATCGCCCACCTTCAGAGAGTCCCGCAGGTTCTGGGCCTCCTTCTTCCGCTTGTTCTCCGGGCGGATCATGAAGAAGTACAGCATGGCGAACATCAAAACGAGCATTAAAATCACATTAGGGTCCATAAATCTTTCCTCCAAAACTACTGCAAAATCAGACTGTCAACCAAATATTTGACGCAGTAAAAAATATTATAGCGGATATTTCCACAGTTGACAAGCCCTTTTGCCAAATTTCTCAAAAGAACGCAGCGTTTCCCGCCCGGTGTTCCTCTACCCCCTGACCATCCGCTGCGCGATTGAATTAATGACCGGCACAGGCAGCAGCTTGGCGGAGAGCACCAGCAGCTTATTATACAGCCCGGCGGTGACGGTCCGCTTCCCCTTTTGCAGGCTGCGGAAGCCAATGGCGGCCACCGTCTCCGGCCGCATCACAAAGAGCTTGAACAGCAGGGTATTATGGATGTTCGCTTTTTCCGCAAACAGAGTCTGTGTCGCTCCCGGACACAGACAGGTCACAGTAACGCCGGTCCCCTTCAGCTCCTGATAAAGCCCGTTCGAAAAGGAGAGGACATAGGCTTTTGTGGCGGCGTACACCGCATCACAGGGGCACGGCATATAGGACCCCGTAGACCCCACATTCAAAATCCGCCCGTATCCACGCTGGATCATGCCAGGCAGAAGCAGCTTTGTCAGCGCAGTCAGGGCCGAGATATGGACCTGTATCATGGCGAGTTCTTTGGTGAGGTCTGTCTCAGTAAAAAATCCCGCTTCATTGAAGCCGGCGTTGTTGACTAGGATGTCGACTGGCCAATCCAGTTGGCTGAGCCGTTCCAAGATCCGGTCTGCCGCGTTGGCTTCCGACAGGTCACAGGGGATCGCCGCCACCTGCACGTGGTACCGGGATTGCAGCGATTCCTGCTGCTGCCGGAGCGTTTCCTCATTTCTGGATACCAGGATGATGTTGCTTCCATTGGCGGCAAATTGCTCGGCGAATGCCTTTCCAATCCCGCTGGTCGTCCCCGTAATAAGCACTGTGTCCATCTGAGCACCGTCCCCTCTCCCTACGCTTCCTGTGCGGGACGGTCCAGAAGGCCCGAATATTGAGTCCGGAATTGTTCAAAAGTCCCGTTGTCCAGATGCTCCCGGATGCGGGCCATCAGCTCATTATAAAAGTGGAGGTTGTGGAGTACCGCCAGCCGCATGGCCAGCATCTCCCCTGCAATCAGCAGATGACGCAGGTAGGCACGGGAAAAGGAGCGGCAGGCGGGACATTCACAGGTGCTGTCAATGGGCCGGCTGTCCAGCTTGTACTTCTCGTTTTTGATGTTGATGGTCCCCTTCCAGGTGTACAGCTTGCCGTGCCGGGCGTTCCGGGCGGGCATGACGCAGTCGAAGAAGTCGATCCCCCGGGCCACTCCCTCAATGATGTTGGACGGGGTTCCCACCCCCATCAAATACCGCGGCTTGTCCGCCGGCATGTGGGGCTCCACCGCGTCGATGATGTCGTACATCACCTGGGTGGGCTCACCCACCGCCAAGCCGCCGATGGCGTAGCCGTCACAGCTGAGCTTGGCGATCTCGTCCATATGCCATACCCGCAGATCAGTGTAGGTCCCTCCCTGGTTGATGCCAAACAGCTGCTGCTGAGGGTTCACAGTGTCTGACAAGGAGTTTAGCCTGTCGTGCTCTGCAATGCAGCGTTCCAGCCATCGGGCCGTCCGCTCGCAGGACGCCTTTACATACTCGTAGGGGGAGGGATTTTCCACACACTCATCAAAGGCCATGGCGATGTCGCTGCCCAGGTTGGACTGGATGCGCATGGACTCCTCCGGCCCCATGAAGATGCGACGGCCGTCAATGTGGGAGGCGAAGGTCACCCCCTCCTCCTTGATCTTCCGCAAGCCGGACAGGGAAAAGACCTGGAACCCCCCGCTGTCGGTGAGCATGGGGCCGTCCCAGTCCATAAATTTGTGCAGCCCGCCCATCTGACGGACCACCTCGTCTCCAGGCCGCAGATGCAGGTGGTAGGTGTTGGACAGCTCCACCTGACAGCCAATCTCCTTCAAATCGTGGGCGGACACCGCCCCCTTGATGGCCCCCTGGGTGCCCACGTTCATAAACACCGGGGTCTGGACCACCCCGTGAGCACAGGTGAAGACACCCCGCCGGGCGCTTCCCTCTTTTTTCAAAACTTTAAACACGCAAAAACTCCTTTTACCTTGTAATACCTGCTTCCTGCAAAAAGTCAGTTACAAATTGCTCCAGCTTGTCTGTGTGCAGGTCCGGAACCTCGTCTACATGCCAACCCAATTTAAACCGTCCTGAATCACCATAGGGGTAATACTTTCCGTGATAAACATAGTAAGGAAAGTTGATCTTTTTCCTCAAATGCCCCCGGTGAAACAGAAGCTCGCACCCGCTTTCGATAAAGCCCCGCTTGTATTCCTCTATAAAAATATTGTCAACAAAGTCGTCGTCAATTACGGATGGATCGTCCGCAATATGGAGCTCCATCAAAATACGCTCAAATATTTGGTGTGTCCGCTCCCAGTTAAAGCCGCCAGCTGCCTCCAGCAGCGCCGGGCTGCTATAATCAGCTTCAAGCATATCCAGCGCCCATAGGGTTAGATCATCGTCCCATCTATGCTTTAAAATCCCTGTACGGCATTCATCGTAGTATTTTTCCAAAATATGTCCCAAATAATAATATTTCATCGAAAATCTTGAGCCCCCTCCTCACGAAATAAACATCGCATCACCAAAAGAAAAGAAGCGATATTTCTCCCGCACCGCCTCCTCGTAGGCCGCCAGGACATGCTCCCGTCCCGCCAGGGCGGACACCAGCATGATGAGGGTAGATTGCGGCAGATGGAAATTGGTGATGAGGGCATCCAGCACCTTGAATCGATAGCCGGGGTAGATAAAAATGTTGGTCCAACCGGAACGCTCCGTCATGGCGCCGTCCTCTGCCGCAAAGCTTTCGATGGTGCGGCAGGAGGTGGTGCCCACGCAGATGACCCGTCCGCCGTTTTGCTTCGTTTGGTTGATGACGTCCGCCGTTTTCTGGGAAATCATGCAGAATTCGGAGTGCATCTCGTGACCGCTGATGTCCTCCGCCTTGACAGGACGGAAGGTCCCTAGTCCCACATGAAGTGTAACGCAGCAGACCTTTACACCCACTTCCCGCACCTGCTCCAGCAGTTCTGGGGTGAAATGGAGGCCGGCGGTGGGAGCTGCGGCGGAGCCTGCCACCTTTGAGTAGACTGTCTGATAGCGTTCCTGATCCTCCAATTCCGCCTTGATGTAGGGCGGCAGGGGCATTTTTCCAAGCTGCTCCAAGATTTCCAGAAAAATACCCTGGTAATGGAAACGGACGGCCCGTTTTCCGTCCTCCAGCTCCGCCTCGATGGTGGCGGTGAGCTGGCCGTTGCCAAAGATCACCTGGGAACCCGGCTTCAGCTTTCGCCCCGGACGGACCAGACACTCCCACAGGCCGCCGCCCTTATCAACAAGGAGAAGCACTTCACAGGTTCCGCCGGTAGGGCGATGGCCGATGAGCCGGGCGGGCAGAACCCTGGAGTCGTTCAGCACCAGACAGTCCCCTGGCCGCAGAAACTTTGGCAGATCGAAAAAGTGGTGGTGGGCGACAGCCCCGGTGGTCTTGTCCAGGGTGAGCAGACGGGAGGCGTCCCGCCGCTCCAGGGGGGTCTGGGCAATGAGTTCCTCCGGGAGCTGGAAGTCAAAATCAGCTGTTTTCAAAGACATACATCCTCACAAATACTTGTTAATAGTGTGTGACCTGAACGCCAGGGAAATAGAAGGTAATGATCTGGTCGCCGGTGAATCCCCGGCGGGCCATGGCGTTGGCGCCGAATTGGCTCATGCCCACCTGATGGCCCCAGCCGCCGCCGCTGAATACGTAGGTGCTGCCGGAGACGGTCACCGTTCCGCCGGAAGGCTGAGGGGCGGCGGTGGTGTTCCCGCTTCCGCTCCCACCCAGTTCGGATATGGAGCCGGTCCCGGAGATTACGTAGGCGGTTCCCCTGATGGAGGACACAGCGCCGCTTCCGGAGATAACATATTTGCCCTCCAGGCTGTCCAGCTTCCCCGCGTCGTTCACAAAAATGTCTTCCCCCGCAGAGGGCTGGCCGGGCTGGGAAACATCCCCCGCCCCCATGCCGTTGACGGTAAAGCGAATAGACCTTACGTCGAACCGGCTGCGGATCTTGTCCACGCCGATGGTACTGCTCTGGCCGTTAGCCCAGCGGACCACCACCCGGAGCACATTGCCCAACTGGGAGTAGGTCAGCTCCAGCTCCTTCACCGAGGTTCCTGTTCCCAGCCCCTTGGACTGGAGCTGTTGGGTCAGCTGGGCGGCGGTGTAGGTCTTAGTCCAGGGGGACATATCGTTGCGGTCGTCCAGATCGGCCTCATAGGGGTCCACCACTCCCCGGAGGTAGGGATACTCGTTGACAGTGTCCGTCCCCCAGATATTCTTGGCGTCCTCACTGGCTCCGCCAAAGCTGGAGACATAGAAGACTTCGGCCAGCTTTCCATTATATTTGACCACCATTCCCGCTGTCTCGGCCACAGCCTGCATACTGACCTGGCTGGGGCCGAAGTCGGTCCGATTGCTGCCCATGCCGTGGTAGACCTGGCAGCTGTCGGAGGGGCAGATGTCGAAGCCGTAGCTGTCGTGCTTGTTCAGGTTCTTCATCACGTAGGTGCGGGCACAGATGGCCTGGGCCTTCAGCGCTTCCAGCGGCCAATCCCGGCCCATCTCATAGCAGACCACGCCGTTGATGTAGTCCTCCAGCGGCAGCACGTTGACCACCGTGAGGTTCCCGCCGTTCCGGCGGTGGTACTGGAAGCCGCCCCGGTACTTGTAGCCGGAGAACCAAGTGCGGGTCTCCCCCGCTCCGGTGACGTCTGGTTGGATGGCCAGCCGGCCAGATTCGCCGCAGTCGTACTGGAACAGGATCTGGCTGGTGCCCGTCTTCACCACACTCATGCCGTAGGAGCTGGTACCGACGATGGTCCCGTCTCCGATTCCAGACATGGCGCGCTCCGCCTCGCTCTTGGAGGTGTAGGCCCCCACCCGGACCTGGTAGGCCCCGTCGATCCAGGCCACGAAGCCGCCGTAGCTCTCAGCCATAGCGGCGGCGTCCGCATAGGCGGAAAAGCTGCCGGGGACCTGAATGTGGTAGCAGCCCACCACTGTATTGCTGATCGTAGTGCTGGAGTAGGACGAGCTGTAGTAGAGGTTCTGGGTCTTGAGCACCGATACCTGAGTGGTACCGGCGCCGGTCCGGGCCAGCTCCACAAAGTTCAGTCCACCGTCGTAGTAGCCGAAGCGGTAGCCCGCGCCGTAGCCGGTGTTGTTCTCCAGATTGGCGGCCTCCAGCTCCCCGGTGGGCACATGTGCGTTGGAGGAGGCCAGTCCCACCCGGATCATCACCTCACCGTTTCGGTTGGTGGTCACCGCCCCGGCCAGGGGGACGGCCAGACATATGGCTAAAACGGCGGCGGCCAGCTGTATCAATTTTTTGCCCATAATGTACTCCGTTTCTCAATGTTCTTTGAGATCGGAAGAGCGTCGTGTAGGGAAAGAGTGTAGAT
>CAJUAW010000003.1 GCA_910584605.1 uncultured Oscillospiraceae bacterium | reverse complement strand
GCCGTGATCGAGGCCAACCGCACCCACGAGACCGACACCGGCTCCCCCGAGGTGCAGATCGCCATCCTCACCGCCCGCATCAACGAGCTGACCCAGCACCTGAAGGTGCACATCCACGACAACCACAGCCGCCGCGGCCTGTACAAGATGATCGGCAAGCGCCGCAAGCTGCTGGACTACCTGATGGCCAAGGACATCGAGCGTTACCGCGCCATCATCGCCAAGCTGGGCATCCGGAAGTAACATCGTGAATTGTAGGGCGGGCGTTTTTGCGCTCCGCCCTATGTTCGCATATAGACCCCGCCGTTTTTTCCGCTTTTTTAGCAGTTGAATCTGGGTTTGGAAGCTCTTTCAAGCCTGTATTCAAGTGCTAAAGAGCAGTTAAGGCGCCGGGACACGACAAGAAAAGGAGTGTCAACCATGTCAACCATTATCAAGCGCAAGCAGTTCGACAAATTCAAGACCTGGACCATGGACCTGTGCGGCCGTCCCCTCACCATCGAGGTGGGCAAGGTGGCCGAGCTGGCCTCCGCCTCCGCCCTGGTGAAGTACGGCGAGACCACCGTCATGGTGGCGGTCACCGTCTCTCCCCGCCCCCGGGACGGCATCGACTTCTTCCCCCTGTCCGTGGAGTTTGAGGAGAAGCTGTACGCCGTGGGCCGCATCCCCGGCTCCTTCATGCGCAGAGAGGGCCGGCCTTCCCTGCCCGCCGTGCTGGCCAGCCGCCTCATCGACCGGCCCATGCGCCCCCTGTTCCCCTACGACTTCCGCAACGACGTGTGCATCCAGTGCACCGTCATGAGCGTGGACTACGACTGCTCCCCCGAGGTGGCCGCCATGATCGGCGCCTCCGCCTGCGTGAGCTACTCCGAGATCCCCTTTGCCGGCCCTATCGGCTGCCTGGAGGTGGGCTTCTGCGACGGCCAGATCGTCCTCAACCCCACCCAGGAGCAGCGCAAGACCAGCCGGATGGACGTGACCGTGGCCGCCACGCGGGAGAAGGTGGTCATGATCGAGGCCGGGGCCGACGAGATCCCCGACGAGATCATGTACGCCGGTATCGTCAAGGCCCACGAGGAGATCCGCAAGCAGATCGACTTCATCGACCAGATCGTCCGGGAGATCGGCAAGCCCAAGATGGAGTACGACCATGCCCAGTTCAATCAGGAGCTCTTCGACGATATTGTGGCCAACTTCATGGACGAGGCCAAGGCCGCCATGGACACCGACGACAAGACCGTCCGGGAGAAGCGCTGGAACGAGATGATCGAGCACTGGCACGAGAAATATCTGGAGCAGTACCCCGACATGGACCAGTACCTGGAGGAGTTCACCTATAAGTTCCAGAAAAAGATCGTGAAGGCCTGGCTGCTGGAGGGCCACCGGGTGGACGGCCGGGCTCAGAACGAGATCCGTCCCCTGGCCGCCGAGGTGGGCGTGCTGCCCCGGGTTCACGGCTCCGGCCTGTTCACCCGGGGGCAGACTCAGGTGCTGTCCGTGTGCACCCTGAACACCCTGGCCGCCTCCCAGAAGCTGGACACCATCTGGGAGGAGACCGAGAAGCGGTATATGCACCACTACAACTTCCCCCCCTACTCCGTGGGCGAGGCCCGGGCTCCCCGGTCCACCAACCGCCGGGAGTACGGCCACGGCTTCCTGGCCGAGCGGGCTCTGGCCCCCGTGCTGCCCAGCGAGGATGAGTTCCCCTACGCCATCCGTGTGGTCTCTGAGGTGCTGTCCTCCAACGGTTCCACCTCCCAGGGCTCCATCTGCGGCTCCACTCTGGCCCTGATGGACGCCGGCGTGCCCATCAAGGCCCCGGTGGCCGGCATCTCCTGCGGCCTGATCCAGGACGACAACGGCGGCTTCACCACCTTCATCGACATCCAGGGCGTGGAGGACTTCCACGGCGAGATGGACTTCAAGGTGGCGGGCACCAAAGCCGGCATCACCGCCATCCAGATGGACCTGAAGAACGACGGCCTCACCCACGAGATCATCAAGGAGGCCCTGGACATCACCCGGGACGCCCGGTTCGCCATCCTGGACGAGGTGATGCTGCCCTGCATCTCCGCCCCCCGCCCCGAGGTGTGCAAGTGGGCTCCCAAGATGGTCACCATGAAGATCGACCCCGACAAGATCCGGGAGGTCATCGGCAAGGGCGGCTCCGTCATCCAGAAGATCACCGCCGAGTCGGGCGCTCAAATCGACATTGAGGACGACGGCACCATCCACATCGCCTCCCCCAACGCCGCCTCCTGCGACGCCGCCAAGAAGATGATCGACGCCATCGTCTTCGTTCCCCAGGTGGGCGAGCTGTACTACGGAAAAGTGGTGCGCATCATCCCCATCGGCGCCTTTGTGGAGCTGGCCCCCGGCAAGGACGGCATGGTCCACATCCGCTACCTGTCCGAGCGCCGGGTGGAGAAGGTGGAGGACGTGGTCAACATCGGCGACATGATTTGGGTCAAGGTCATCGAGATCGACGCCAAGGGCCGGGTCAACCTCTCCTACCGGGACGCCCTGCGGGAGATTAAGGCCAAGAAAGAGGCCGGCGAGCCCATCAAGTAAATTGCATCCAGGCGGGACGGCTGCAGCCGTCCCGCTTTTTTGCGCAAAAAAGCCGCCCAAAAGGCGGCAGAATTTGACAATATACGACTTGGCATGGTATGATTGAACTGCCCCTCCGCCGGAGGGGACAGAAAGAAGGCGCTGTTACATATTGGCGGTTGGCCCACCGTTATTACCCCGAAGCGAAATCCAACAAGGGGGAGGTGGTGCAGATGGGAAACGGTCGCTGGACGAACGTCCTGCGTTTCGTGGTGTGTGTAGTCGTTACCGTTTTGGTAATGCTCCTCACTGCCCCAAAAGCTTGTTAGCCGCCCGGATTGGCCCCGAGCGGCTAACGGTTTGTTAGCTTTTATCCTGGGCTAACCGTCGTGTACAGCGCCCTTTCTGTTTTTATTATACCATTTTCCGCCGCCTTGTCAAGTGCGGCAGCAGCTTATTCATTTCAGCAACTCATATAGTTCACACTGAAGCACTCTTGCCAGTGCACAGGCGTCATCTACCATCATTTCTTCCGGCAAAATGTTTTGCTCCAACTGCTCCAGCATGTTCAGCGGAATGCCGCTATCTTCCGCCAATTTCTCCAAGATAATATTTTTTTGTTTTCGCAATGTTTTGATTTTATGACAAAACGATATTTTGTATTCCTCAACGTCCATTGCTGCCACCTCCTCACACATTATATTACCTATAGGGTCTAAAGTCAATAGCACCTATAGGAACTATGCTAGACTTCTCGCAAAGGGGGAAGTCTATGGAATACTATGAACGCTTACGCCAAGCGCGAGAAGATGCAGACATGACGCAATCTCAAGCCGCTGAATTAATTGGCACAAATCAAAGCTACTATAGCCGACAAGAATTGGGTAAAAAACCTTTTCGAGTGGAGCAAATCGCAACACTATGCAAATGCTTTCGCGTTTCTGCCGACTATATCCTAGGACTACCCAAAGATTTGAATTGGCCAAGGAACTGAAACAGTTGCGATTTTCATTGGAATGCACTATAATAGTCAGGAAACAAAACAACGGTCAGCAAGGAGGATATTCTATGCTGCTGAATGTATTAGCGGTCGGTGACGTAGTGGGGGAAGGAGGGCAGGACATCCTGTCCCGCCGTCTGCCCGGACTGCGGGAGGAGACGGCGGCGCATTTCTGTGTGGTCAACGGGGAAAACGCCTCCGGGGTGGGCATCACTCCCGCCCAGGCCCGGCGGATGCTGGAGGCCGGGGCGGACGTCATCACCCTGGGCAACCACACCTGGAACCGCATCCAGATCGGGGCCTTCCTGGACAAGGAAGAGCGCATCCTCCGCCCCGCCAACTATGCTGGACGGGTCCCTGGCCGGGGCTTCGGGGTCTACCCCTGCCAGGGGCTGCGCCTGGGGGTGCTGAACATCATGGGCCGGGTGGACCTGAACTCCAACCTGGACAGCCCCTTCAAGGCCGCCAATTTCTACGCCAACCGGGGGGAATACGACCTGCTCCTGGTGGACTTCCACGCTGAAGCCACCAGCGAGAAGGGGGCCATGGGCTGGCACCTGGACGGCCGTGCGGCGGCGGTTTGGGGTACCCATACCCACGTCCCCACGGCGGACTGCCGGGTGCTCCCCAAGGGCACCGGCTTTGTCTCCGACCTGGGCATGACCGGGCCCATCAACTCGGTGCTGGGCATCAAGGTGGAAAATTCTCTGAATCTGTTCCTGGGCGGGCTGCCCCGCCGGTATGAGGAGGCGGAGGGCAACTGCAAGCTCAACGCCTGCCTGTTCACCATCGACACCGAAACCAAAACATGCCGGTCCGTCCGCCGGACGGACATTGAGGAGTAAGCCATGCTGAAAATCATTCACGGAGCTGACTTCCACCTGGACAGCCCCTTCGCCGGGTTAAGCCCGGAGCGGGCCGCCCAGCGGCGGGGGGAACAGAGGGAGCTTCTGGACCGTCTGGCCGGGCTGGCCCGGGAGAAGCAGGCCGATCTGGTGCTGCTGGCCGGGGACCTGCTGGACTCGGAGCGGGTGTTCCGGGAGACCGCCCAGGCCCTGCGCGCCGCCCTGGCGGCCATCCCCTGCCCGGTGTTCATCGCCCCAGGCAATCACGACTTCTACAGCCCCCGCTCGGTCTGGACCTCCCTGGACTGGCCGGAGAACGTACATATTTTCACCTCCGACGCCCTGGAAGCGGTGGAGCTGCCCGGCTGTACCCTGTGGGGACGGGCCTTTTCCGACGCCCACCAGACGGCCTGCCCCCTGGAGGGGCTGGCCGTCCCCGGCGACGGGAGGCTCCACATCGCCTGTGTCCATGGCTGCGTGGGGACCGGGAACGACTACGGCCCTATCACACCCGGAGAGATCGCCGCCAGCGGGCTGGACTATCTGGCCCTGGGCCACGTCCACCAGGGCAGCGGCCTGCAGCGGGAGGGCGGAACCTGGTGGGCCTACCCCGGCTGTCCCGAGGGACGGGGCTTCGATGAGACGGGGGAGAAGGGGGTCCTCTATGTGGAGGCGGAGCCGGGCCGTGTGACCGCCCAATTCGTCCCCCTGGCCAAGGTCCGCTATGAGATCATTACGGCGGATATCACCGGACCGGATGGGGCGCTGTTCAACATCCTGGAGGCTCTGCCCGGCAAAACCAGCGATCTGATCTGCCGCCTGATCCTCACCGGAGAGGGGGACGCCCCCAATCTGGCCAATCTGCAGCAAACACTGGCCCCGGAGTTTTACGGACTGACCCTGATCGACCGCACCCGTCTGCCCCAGGACCTGTGGACCCGGCGGGAGGAGGACGCCCTCACGGGGCTGTTCCTGCGGACCATGTGGGACAAGTGCCAGGGGGAGCCGGACAATCCCCTGTGGCAGCTGGCCGCCCGGTACGGGCTGGCCGCCCTGGAGGGAGGTGAGGAGGTATGAGGATCAAATCCATGACCGCCACCTTCGGCAAGCTGGACCACGCCCGGCTGGAGCCGGGGCCGGGCCTGACCTTGATTCACGCCCCCAACGAGGGGGGCAAGTCCACCTGGGCCGCCTTCTGGCGGACCATGCTCTATGGCATCGACACCAGAGGCCGGGACAAAAAGGGCTATCTGGCCGACAAAAACCACTACCAGCCCTGGTCGGGCGCCCCCATGGAGGGGGAGATCACCCTGGAGTATGAGGGCCGGGACATCACCATCCGCCGGGGTCCGCGGGGGAACACCCCCTTCGGCGCCTTCTCCGCCGTCTACACCGGCACCCAGGAGCCGGTGCCCGGCCTCACCGCCTCCAACTGCGGCGAGCTGCTCACCGGCGTGGGCGCGGAGGTCTTTTCCCGCTCCGCCTTCCTGGGGGACGGGAACCTGTCCCTCACCACCGCCCCGGAGCTGGAGCGGCGCATCGCTGCCCTGGTCACCTCGGGGGAGGAGGACGTGTCCTTCTCCCAGGCCATAGACCGGCTGAAGAGCTGGAAAAACCGGCGGCAGGTCAACAAGAGCGTGGGGGAGATCCCCAAGCTGGAGGGAGAGCTGGCCCAGATTCAGGCGTCCCTGAACCAGCTGGAGGCGGTCACCGCCCAGACCGCCCAGCTGGAGGGGGAGCAGGCTGCTCTGGTCCGGGATCAGGAGGAGCTGTCCCGGCAGTTGGAGGCCCACCGGGCCATCGCCCGGCAGAAGCTGTCCGACCGCTACGCCCAGGCGGAGGAAGAGTTCCAGTCCGCCCGGAGGCAGCTGGACCAGCTGGAGGCGGAGCGGGCCGCCCATCCCGTCCCCGACCGGGAGGCCCTGAAGCAGGCCCAGGGGGAGCTGCAGTATCTGAAGGTACTGGAGGAGGAGATCAAGCAGGGCTCCGCCGCCCTGGAGGAGCGGAAGGAAACCGCCGCCCAGGCCAAGGCGGCGGTCAAGGACGATCGTTTCCCCAATATGACCGGAGAGGAGGCCGCAGCCAAAGCCGCCGCCGACTGCGCCGGACATCAAATCGCCTCCGAGAACAGCAAAAGGCTGAAAAAATGGCACCTTTTCCTTCACCTCTTGGGAGTATTAGGGTTTACCGCGCTGGTATTTTTGGGAATCTCCCAGATGGGACCCCTCTTCATCGGACTGGGCGGAGGCTTTTATATCCTGCTGGTTTCCGTGTCTCTTTGGGCGCTCTTTCGCGGGAAAACCGCAAAAAAACAGGCGGAGGAAATTTTGAACCGCTATGGCGTCCAGACTCCGGAGGAGCTCACCGCCCTGGCCCAGGGCTATCGGGAGCGGTGTCAAGCGGCGGACAAGGCTGCTCACGAGGTGGAGGTCATCCAGAACGCTGTCACCCAACGGGAGGCCAAGCGGGAGGCCGCCAGGGCCGGACTGCTGGACTTTGTCCACCCCTTCGCCCCGGAGGTCAAGGACATGTTCGGCTGCTCGGCGGCCCTGTCCCGTGCGCTGAGCATTGACCACGACCTGGCCCTGGCCCGTGAGCGGGCGGAGGAGCGCCGCCGCAGGCTGGACGATCTGGCTGCCCAGGGGGCCAAACCGGGGGAGGAGGCCGCCCTCCCGCTGCCCGTTCCAACTGCGGGTCTGGAGGAGACCGAGCGGGCTTTGGCCCGGACTGGAGAGCAGCTGGAGCAGATCACCGCCCAGCTGAATCAGGTCCGGGGGACCCTCCAGGCCATGGGCGACCCCGCCGCCCTGTCCGCCCAGGCGGAGCGGCTGGAGGAGAAGCTGGCCCGCCGCAGGCTGGAGTGCGACGCTCTCACCGCCGCCATGGACGCCCTCACCCAGGCCAACGCCCAGCTCCAGGAGCGGTTCTCCCCGGAGCTGAACCGGCTCACCGGACAGTACATGGCCCGGCTCACCCAGGAAAAATACCCGGCGGTCACCCTGACACGGGAGCTGGAGGGCTTTGTCCGGACGGCGGACGGGGTCCTGCCCCGCGCCGCCCTGTACCTGTCCAGGGGGACGGCGGACCAGCTCTATCTGGCCCTGCGTCTGGCGGTGTGCCAGCTGTGCCTGCCGGAAAAGCCGCCCATCCTGCTGGACGACGCCCTGGCCTCCTTCGACGACTCCCGCCTGGAGGCGGCCCTGGAGCTGCTGTGGGAGCTGTCCGGGGAGCAGCAGCTGCTCCTGTTCACCTGCCAGAAGCGGGAGGGGGAGGTGCTGGCCGGCACCCCCGGCGTGACCAAGCTCACCCTGTAAGAGAGCGGTTGCATTTTTTCCCGAAACCGGTTATAATACCAACCACGACCCAATGAAACGAGGTATCCCAATGGATGAGTATAACGCGCTCCCCCAGGACGGGGAGGAACACGAGGAGCAGGAAGAGCCCCGCCGTCCAGGCGCGGAGCTGTATGAGTGGCTGCAGCTGTTTTTGGGCTGTGTGGTGGCCGCGGTGGTGCTGTTCAACTGCGTGGCCCGGCTCACCCGGGTGGACGGCGCCTCTATGGACAACACCCTCCAGCACGGGGAGATCATGCTCATCTGGTCCCTGGGCTACACCCCCCAGCAGGGGGACATCGTGGTGCTGAACAAAACCCCTGTGGTCCTCTCCGGCTGGCTGGAGCCCCGAGCCATCGTCAAGCGGGTCATCGCCACCGGCGGGCAGACGGTGGACATCGACTACGCCGCCGGCGCCGTCTTTGTGGACGGCCAGCCCTTGGACGAGCCCTACCTCCCGGAGGAGATGTATCTGCCTTTTTCCCCCACCATGCAGGGGACCCACTGGGTGGTCCCTGAGGGTTCCATCTTCGTCATGGGGGACAACCGCAACAACTCCACCGACAGCCGGGACCTGCAGCTGGGGCCCATCGATACCGACTACATCCTGGGCAAGGCCGTACTGGCCCTGTGGCCCATGGAACGCTTCGGCGCGGTATAAGCGCCGGGCAAAGCCGCACCCCGTTTGTCAGACAGGCATGGCGTCCTGTCCGGCAGACGGGGTGCGGTTTTTATTCTCTGCGGTCCGCCCCAAGCTCCTTTGCCCGGCGGCAGACGTAAACTGGGACTTTTGGGATTTTATCTTGAAAGCGGGCCCATTCTCTGATATAATAGATAAGTTAACATGTGATAATATGCTCTGCAGGTGTGCAGGCCGGGTTGGGGAGGTGACCACCAGTGAAATACAAACAGTGGCAGGTGGCCCAGCCCTGCCCGGCGGGACAGCAGGAGCTGGAGGAGGCCGGTCTGCCCCCTCTGCTGGCCGGACTGCTGGCCGCCCGGGGGATTGTCCGCCCGGAGGAGGCCCGGCGGCTGCTCTCCCCTGGCAGCGAGCCCATCCCCGATCCCTCCCTGCTGAAGGACATGGACCGGGCCGCCCAGCGGGTGCGGCTGGCCCTGGAGCGGGGGGAGCTCATCGCCGTCTACGGCGACTACGACGTGGACGGCATCACCGCCACCTGCCTGCTCACCCAGTTCCTCACCGCCCGGGGCGGGCGGATCGTCCCCTACATCCCCAGCCGCCTGGGGGAGGGCTACGGCCTGAATCCAGAGGCGGTCCAGCTCCTGGCCGGACAGGGGGTAGGGCTGATCATCACCGTGGACTGCGGCATCACCGCCGTGGAGGAGACCGCCCTGGCCAACCGCCTGGGCATGGACGTGGTCATCACCGACCACCACGCCTGCAAGGAGGAGCTCCCTCCCGCCGCCGCTGTGGTGGACCCCCACCAGCCCGGCTGCCCCTACCCCTTCAAGGGTCTTGCCGGAGTGGGGGTGGCGCTGATGCTGGCCCTGGCGGTGGCCGGGCCGGAGGAGGCGCAGGAGGTGTTTCATCGCTTCTGCGATCTGGCCGCCGTGGGCACCGTGGCCGACGTGATGCCTATGACCGGGGCCAACCGGGCCATCGTCAGCCTGGGACTGGCCCAGCTGGACCCGCCCCAGCGGATAGGCTTTGCCAGCCTGATCCGCTGCGCCGGGCTGGAGGACAAGCCGGTGACCTCCGTCTCCGTGGGCTACACCCTGGCCCCCCGCATCAACGCCTCCGGGCGGATGGGCATGGCGGAGGTGGCGGTGGAGCTGTTCCTCACCCAGGACCCCATCCGGGCGGACGAGCTGGCGGTCCAGCTGTGCGAGCTGAACCGGGAACGCCAGGGCATTGAGGGGGACATTTTTCAGCAGTGCGTCCACTATCTGGAGGAAAATCCCCAGGAAGACGCCATCGTTCTGGCCGGGAACCACTGGCACCAGGGGGTGGTGGGCATTGTGGCCTCCCGCCTGGCGGAGCGGTACGCCCGCCCCTGCTTTATGATCTGCCTGGACGGCGGCATTGGCAAGGGCTCCTGCCGCTCCTGGGGGGACATCAACCTGTTTGCCCTGCTGTCCTCCTGCTCCGGGCTGCTGGAAAACTTCGGCGGGCACGCCCTGGCCGCCGGCTTCACCGTCCGGGAGGAGAACATCCCCGCCCTGGCCCTGGCCCTGCGCCGGGCCATTGCGGACAGCTGTCAGGGCCAGGCCCTGCCCTCCGTCCTGGAGGTGGATATGGCCGTCGCTCCCCAGCACCTGACGGTGGAGGCGGTGGAGTCCCTGGACCGGCTGGAGCCCTGCGGCACCGGCAATCCCCGGCCCGTCTTTCTGCTCCAGGGGGCTCAGGTACACACCATGTCCCAGGTGGGCCGGGGCCGGCACCTGAAGCTGAAGCTGGAGAGCCGGGGCACCGCGCTGGACGCCATCTACTTCTCCAGCCAGGGGAGTGAGCTTGGCCTGTACCCGGGCTGCCGGGTAGACGTGGTCTTCTATCCCCAGATCAATGACTTCCGGGGTGCCCGTTCCGTCCAGCTTCAGGTGGTGGACCTGCGCCTGGCCCCTTCCCGGGCCCAGCTGGAGCAGGCCATCTACGACAAGTACAGCCGGGGCGACCCCCTCACCTGCGAGGAGGCCCGGTTCCTGCTGCCAGAGCGCCGGGACTTCGTGGGCCTGTACCGCTGGCTGGAGCGGCAGTCCACCGCCTGCACCGTGGTGGAGGACACCCCCGCCCGCATCGCCCGGTCGGTGGCCCGGGCCACCCGCCAGCGGGAGGTGCCCGCCCGCACCATGCTCTGTCTGGAGGTGCTGGAGGAGCGGGGGCTCATTAACATGAACCGGCGGGTGGACCGCATCCAGATCACCCTGTGCCAGGTGGAGCATAAGGTGGATTTGGAGGCCTCAGAGATCATCAAGCGCCTGCGGAGGGTACTGGAGGAGTTATGAACCGATCAGCACGGCCGGCGGAAATGATTTTGGAGGACCTGCTGTCTCAGGACCCCCAGAGGATATGGTATGCCTCCTGCGAGGTCATCCATCTGGGCCAAGAGCGGACGCGGATACTTCCCCTTGTACCCCACCTGGCAGAGATCAGGCAGGCAGCTGAGCATATTGTACTGGGAGGCGGATTGGCCCCCAACCGGCGGTTTGTCGATTTGGCCCTGCAAACGATTCAATTTCACAGGGACAGCGAGGCTTGTCCCTGCTGCCTGTACCCCCTCCCCCAAGGCGACTGCATCTTTGACCCCCGGGAGGAGGCGGAACGGGGCCGCGTGCGCATCCTGGACTGTACGGTGAACGAGCATTACACCGGAGACTATCCGGTGCAGTGCGCCAGGTGCGGCAGATTATTTCAGGTGACACAGGAGTGGGGGCACTTTGTCTGGTGGCGTTGGACTCCCCTCTCTTAAATCTCAACTCACACCGAGGTGATTTTATGGACCCCATTTTAGAACGCTACCACAGCCTGGAAAAAAAGGTGCTCACCTACATGCCCAACCTGGACACCCAGCGGCTGTTTGACGCCTTCACCTACGCGGACACCGCCCACCATGGCCAGCTGCGCAAAAGCGGCGAACCCTACATCATCCACCCCATCGCCGTGGCGGAGATCGTGGCCGATCTGGAGCTGGATCTGGACTCGGTGGTGGCCGCCCTGCTCCACGACTGCATTGAGGACACCGCCTCCACCCACGAGGAGATCGCCAAAAAGTTCAACCCCACGGTGGCCGAGCTGGTGGAGGGGGTGACCAAACTGACCAAGATGCAGTTCGTCACCAAGGAAGAGGAGCAGATGGAGAATCTGCGGAAAATGCTCATGGCCATGAGCCGGGACATCCGGGTGATCCTCATCAAGGTGTGCGACCGGCTGCACAACATGCGCACCATGGAGTACCAGTCCCCCCGGAAGCAGCGGGAAAAATCCCTGGAGACCATGGAGATTTACGCCCCCATTGCCCACCGCCTGGGCATGCAGAAGGTCAAGTGGGAGCTGGAGGACCTGTCCCTGCGCTATCTGGACCCGGTGGGCTACAAGGAGATCGAGGACGAGCTGATTGAGCGTTCCTCCGCCCACGAGGAGTTTTTGGCCGGCATCCAGCAGCGCATCGAGCAGCGCCTGTCCCAGGAGGGACTCCACTGCACCATCTACGGTCGGGTGAAGCATATCTACTCCATCTACCGAAAAATGTTCGCCCAGAACAAGACCCTGGACGAAATTTTTGACCTGTACGCCTTCCGGGTGATCGTCAGCGACATCCCGGAGTGCTACAACGTGCTGGGCTGCATCCACGACATGTTCAAGCCGGTGCTGGGCCGGTTCAAGGACTACATCGGCACCCCCAAGCCCAACATGTACCAGTCCCTTCACACCACCGTCATCGGACGGGAGGGCATTCCCTTTGAGGTGCAGATCCGCACCTGGGAGATGCACCAGACCGCCGAGTACGGAATCGCCGCCCATTGGAAGTACAAACAGGGGATGGCCAACAAGAACCTGGGGACGGAGCACGAGTTCGAGTGGGTGCGCAGGCTGCTGGAGAGCCAGCAGGACGCCGACGCGGAGGAGTTCGTAAGCACCCTGAAGGTGGACCTGTTCGCCGACGAGGTCTTCGTCTTCACCCCCAACGGCGACGTGAAGAGCCTGCCCGCCGGAGCCACCCCCATCGACTTTGCCTACAACATCCACTCCGCCATCGGCAACACCATGGTGGGCGCCCGGGTCAACGGGCGGATGGTCCCCTACGACTACCAGCTGTCCAACGGCGACATTGTGGAGGTACTCACCTCCAAGAGCGCCAAGGGTCCCAGCCGGGACTGGCTGAAGCTGTGCAAGTCCAACGAGGCCCGGAACAAGATCCGCCAGTGGTTCAAGAAGGAGCGCCGGGAGGAGAACATCGCCACCGGCCGGGCCGCCTTCGACGCGGAGCTGAAGCACGCCAAGATTCCCCTAGCTTCCATCACCGCCGAGGAGACCCTGCCCCACATCCTCCACAAGCTGCGCTGCGGCACCCTGGACGAGCTGTACGCCGCCATCGGCTATGGGGGCACCACCGCCTCCAAGTCGGTGGCCCGCATCCGGGAGGAGCTGCAGCGGCTGGGCCGCCTCCAGGCGGAGAAGGCGGCCGCCGCCGCCCGCACCCTGGAGGAGAGCGTCATCATGCCCGGCAGTTCCGCCGCCTCAGACAGCCATGGGCCGGTCAAGCCCAAGCACTCCGACTCGGGCATCATTGTGGAGGGGCTGGGCAACTGTCTGGTAAAATTCGCCAAGTGCTGCACCCCCGTCCCCGGCGACCCGGTAATCGGCTTCATCACCCGGGGCTACGGCATCTCGGTTCACCGCTGTGACTGCCCCAACGCCCGCTCCGACAAGCGCAAGGCGGAGGAGGGGGACCGGTGGGTCAAGGTGTCCTGGGCGGAGAGCAAGCTGCCCAACTACAAGACCTCCCTGGAGCTGTCCGCCAAGGACCGGGACAACCTGACGCTGGATGTGGCCATGGCCCTGTCCACCGCCCAGGTGAAGGTGTCCGCCCTGTCCGCCCGCTCCATGCCCGACGGCCACGCCACCATCTCCATGGTGGTGGAGGTGAAGGACAAGAGCGAGCTGGAGGGGGTCATCAACAAGCTGAACAATATTCAGGGCGTGTACCACGTGGCGCGGGCGTCCGGGAAGTAGGAAAGGCTCCCTTCCCAGGGGGAGGCTTTCGGGGGCAAGCCCGCCAGCAGCATATATTACAAAAGGATGTGATTCCATGCGTGCAGTCGTTACCCGGGTCAACTCCGCCTCCGTCACTATTGACGGTCAGGTGGAGGGCGCCATCGAGAAGGGCTTTCTGATCCTGCTGGGAGTCGGCCCGGAGGATACTGAGGCGGTCTGCGACAAGTTGGCCGAAAAGATCTGCAATCTTCGGATCTTTGAGGACGAAAACGGCAAAATGAACCTGAACCTGGAACAGACAGGGGGGTCGCTGCTGGTGGTGTCCCAGTTCACCCTGTACGCCGACACCTCCTCCCGCCGCCCCGGCTTTTCCCATGCCGCCAAGCCCGATCTGGCCGTCCCGCTGTACGAGCGGTTCATGGACCAGTGCCGCAGGCGGGGCTTCCAGGTGGAGCACGGCCAGTTCGGCGCGGATATGCAGGTGGCCTCCATCAACGACGGGCCGGTGACCATCCTGTTTGACACCGAGAAACCATAGGGAGGTCTTTTTATGGGATTTTTCTTCGGCAAAAAGAAGCTCGACCCCAGCCAGCCCCATCCGGACTGGCCCTGGACGCTCAGCGAGGGCGGAAACATCCTGCAGGAATTCACCTGGGAGAACATTGAACACGATTTGGCCGAGTTGTATCCGGACAGCGACAGTTTCCTGATTCTGGAGCAGAAGGACCCCAAAAACAACGAGCGCTACTGGTATATTCAAAGCGCCATCGCCCTGAAGGGGCCTAACAAGGACTACTATACCGTCGGCGTCGGCTGGAGCGGGGAATCCGGCCCGGCGCTGGTGGAGCGGTGCTACCACTGGAAGGATTTGGACACCGTCATCGGGATTTTTGAACGGGCATTTCAAGGAAAGTGTTTGGACCTTTCCGGATACGAGAGTTTTTTTGACTGAGCAGGAGGTAAAGTATGAAGGTCAGCATGATGCAGGTGGGCCCCATTGGCACCAACTGCTATATTTTGGAGGACGGCAAAAAGGCCGCCGTCATTGATCCCGGCGACGAGGCGGACCGCATTCTGGCCCAGCTGAACCAGCTGGACGTCCAGGTGGAGTATATCCTCCTCACCCACGGCCACTACGACCACACCACCGGCGTGCCTGAGCTGCACAAGGCACTGCCCGGCGCGAAGATCTACATCCACCAGGCCGACGCCAACGGGGCGGGCAGCCGTCTGTTCCCCCTGGCGGGGCAAGTGGACGACCTGCTGCTCTATGACGAGGGGGACGCCCTCCCGCTGGGGACGCTCACCATTGAGGTGCTCCACACCCCCGGCCACTCCCCCGGCTCGGTCACCCTTAAGGCGGGGGACGTGCTGTTTACCGGAGACACCCTCTTTGCCGGGGACTGCGGCCGCACCGACCTGCGGGGGGGCAGCTGGGAGGAGATCCTGGTCTCCCTGGGCCGCCTGGGTAAGCTGGAGGGCAATTTCCACGTCCTCCCCGGCCACGGGGACACCTCCGACCTGGACACCGAGCGGAAAATCAACCCCTACCTGAAACAGGGCATGGAGCTGAAGTGAATCACCCCGCTGTTGCCCTGTTATATTCCTGCTCCGCCTGGACGTCTTCCGGGATCGCAGTGCAGAATTTCGCGATTTCAGCGGGAATTTCCAGGTTGTCAAGACATAAAGTTTGTAGTATAGTCTGATTCATGGCGTTGTCTCTATTCGCAATTTATGTTCGTCTCCATTGTGTTTGCAAGTTATATTCATATCAGGGGGGATTTTATGGCAAATTTAGGAGAACGGCTGAAACTCCTGCGAGAAGAGAAGGGCCTGAAACAGGTGGAAATGGCCGAACAGTCCAGTCAGAGCCCGCGGGCATATCAATATTACGAGGCGGGTAGCCGCCATCCCGAATACGATCATCTGCTGGCCCTGGCCGACTTCTTTGACGTCAGCCTGGACTATCTGGTGGGCCGCAGCGAGACAAGGGAGCGTCAGCCATGAAGCTATACTTTGAGACCTCCAACTTCCCCTGGTCCCCGGAGCGGTATCACTACGCCGCCGAGCAGATGATGCTCACCCTCTTTCCGGGGGAGAAACCCGAGTACCCGGAGGGCCCCCTGCCCCGGGACCTGAGCGGCGAGGCCAACGCGGCGGTGTTCACTCTCCACCGGGGGAAGAAGCTGACCAACATCAGTGTTCTGGTTTTCCGTCCCCGGGGATATTATAATGGTGTGAGCCGTTTCCCCTCCGAGGAGCTGGACCGGCCCCCGGAAGAGGTCTACCACACCGTCCAGCACGCCCTGAAGCTGGCCTTCTACAAGGCGGGCGCCGCCCTGCTGGGGATGCACCCCCCCTGGGGGGCGCTGACCGGGGTGCGGCCCGTGAAGCTGCCCACCCGCGCGCTCCTGGCCGGGAAGACGCCGGAACAGGCGGAGGCGGAGCTGAAGAAGGAGTATTTTGTCTCCCCCCAGCGAGCCAGGCTGGCGGTGGACTGCGCCAAAGCCAGCGTGGAGGTACAGCGGTCTCTGACGCCCGGCCAGGTGTCGCTGTATATCGGTATCCCCTTCTGTCCCAGCCGGTGCGTCTACTGCTCCTTTGTCTCCGCCGACGTGGGGAAAACCCTGCATCTGGTGGAGCCCTATCTGGAGGGGCTGCTCCGGGAGGTGGAGGAAACCGGCCAGGTTCTCCGGGATGCGGGGCTGACCATCCGCTCCTTCTACATGGGGGGCGGCACCCCCACCACCCTGTCCGCGGACCAGATAGACCGGCTGCTGTCCAAGTGCAAAGAATGTCTCCCCCTGGACGGCTGTACCGAGTACACCGTGGAGGCGGGGCGGCCCGACACCATCACCGAGGAGGCGTTGCGGACCCTCCATGCCCATGGCGTGGACCGCATCTCCATCAACCCCCAGACGCTGGAAGACCACGTATTGGAGGCCATCGGCCGGAAGCACTCCGCCGGGGACATCCAAACCGCCTATGAGCTGGCCCGCCGGATCGGGTTCCCCTGCATCAACATGGACCTGATCGCCGGACTGCCGCAGGACTCCTTCGACGGCTTCCGCAGTTCTCTGAACGGAGTGCTTGCCCTGGACCCCCAAAACATTACGGTCCACACCCTGGCGCTGAAAAAGGGCTCCCGGCTGATGGAGGAGGGGGGTTCCCTTCCCAGCGGGGAGGAGGTGGCCGAAATGCTGGACTGGTCCCGGCAGGCGCTCATAACGCACGGTTATATCCCATATTATTTATACCGGCAGAAGTATATGTCGGGCTCGCTGGAGAACGTGGGCTGGGCCAAGCCAGGCGCCGAGAGCCTGTACAACGTCATCATGATGGAGGAGCTGCACACCGTCGTCTCCCTGGGGGCGGGCGGAGTGACCAAGCTCGTCCGGGGCGGAGAGATCCTCCGCCTCACCAATCCCAAGTACCCCCAGGATTATCTGTCCAGCCTGGACAAGGTTTTTTCGCAGAAAAAGGAGATCCGGACGTTTTATCGCTAGACTAGAGGAGTGGATACTATGGCCTACCAGCTGCAGGAGATCAACAAGCGCGTCAGGAGTGACGTGACGGAATTTTTGGCCGAGTGCGACGAAAACTACGCCCAGCGGGTGTCTCTGGCGGCGGACAGAATCCTGTCCAACCTGGAGCGCAGCCCCATCGTGCTGCTGTCCGGCCCCTCCGGCTCGGGCAAGACCACCACCGCCATGAAGATCGCCGAGGAGCTCCAGCGCCGGGGGGTACACTCCAGGGCGGTAACCATGGACAACTACTTTCTCACCGTGAACCCCAAGACCGCCCCCCGCACTCCGGAGGGCGCCATCGATTACGAGTCCCCCCTGTGCCTGGACACCGAGCTGCTGGATCAGCACTTCACCGCCCTGTCTCGGGGGGAGGAGATCCTCATCCCCAAGTTCGAGTTTGCCCGCCAGATGCGCAACGACAGCCTGGGCACCCCCCTGAAGCTGGAAAAAAACGAGATCGCCATCTTTGAGGGCATCCACGCCCTGAACGACGAGATCACCGGCCGCCATCCCGAGGCCGCCAAGCTGTACATCTCCGCCCGCTCCAATGTGAACGAGGGCGCGGTCCTCCGCTTCAAGGGCACCTGGATGCGGCTGACCCGCCGGGCCGTCCGGGACTACAGCTTCCGGGGCCAGGAGGTGGCCCAGACCCTGGACATGTGGGCCAACGTCCGCCGGGGAGAAAAGCTGTACATCTCCCCCTTCAAGAGCAGGGCCGACATCGTGTTCGACTCCTCCCTGCCCTATGAGGTGCCGGTGATGAAGAACTACGCCGTTCCCCTCCTGAAAAACCTCCCCGAGGACAACGAGCGCCACCGCGAGCTGCTGGACCTGGTGGCCGCTTTTGACCACTTTGAGGCCATCGACCCCGCCCTGGTGGCCAGGGATTCCCTCCTGCGGGAGTTCATCGGCGGCGGGAGCTACCATTACCACTGATCCCTACCCTGAACGCGGAGTGATACCAATGCCATATTTGCCAACCTACGATTCCCGAGATCCCCGTTACAAAACCCCTTACGGCGCAGTGGCCTCGGGAACGCAGGTGCAGTTCACCCTCCGTCCGCCCCGGACGGAGACCTTCTCCCACGCCAGTCTGACGGCCCGGTTCGAGAGCCGGTACGACGAAACCGTCATCCTGAAAATGCCCTGGCAGGGCCACGACCTGGGCCAGGACCTGTTTTCCGCCGAGCTGGATACCACCGGCTATGTGGGACTGGTCTGGTACTCCTTCCGTCTGGTCAAGCTGAACGGCGGGACCCAGGACCTGGGCCCCTATCAGCTCACGGTCTATGACGGGACGGAGGAAGTCCCCTCCTGGTTTGGCGAGGGGGTGACCTATCAGATCTTCCCCGACCGCTTCTGCCGCAGCCAGGTCCCCGATCCGGAGGGGCTGGTGGGGGGCCGCTGGGTCCACCAGAGCTGGGAGGAGTTCCCCGAGTACCGCCCCGACGACCGGGGCGAGGTGCGCAACCGGGACTTCTTCGGCGGGGACTTTCAGGGGATCATCGACAAGCTGGACTACCTGAAAAGCCTGGGGGTGAACACCCTCTACTTCAACCCCATCTTCGAGGCGGCGGAGAACCACCGTTACGGCACCGCCGACTACAGCCAGGTGGACCCCATGCTGGGCACCAACGAGGACTTCTCCCGCCTGTGCGGCGAGGCCCACCGCCGGGGCATGCGGGTGATGCTGGACGGCGTGTTCAACCACACCGGCTTTGTCAGCCGCTACTTCAACGGGGACGGCTTTTACCCCGAGACGGGGGCCTGCCAGAGCTGGGACTCCCCTTACCGCCCCTGGTTCAGCTTCACCCAGTGGCCTCAGAAGTACGACAGCTGGTGGGGCATCTACTCCCTGCCCGCCGTAAACGAAAATGATCCCAGCTACCGGGACTTCATTTTTGCCAGCGAGAACAGCGTGGTCCGCCGCTGGCTCCGGGCCGGGGCGGACGGCTGGCGGCTGGATGTGGCCGACGAGCTGCCGGACGACTTTGTCCACGGCATCCACGAGGCCGCCCGGGCGGAAAAGCCGGAGGCGGTGGTCATTGGCGAGGTGTGGGAGGACGGCTCCACCAAGGTGGCCTACGGAGTTCGCCGCAAGCACATTCTGGGCGGGCACTGCGATGGGCTGATGAACTATCCCCTCCGCTCCGCCATCCTCTCCTTCTTCCAGGGGGGCGGGGGCGAAGGCTTCGTCAAGGTGATGGAGGCCATCCGGGAAAACTATCCCCCCTTCGCCTTCTACTCCGCCATGAACTCCCTGGACACCCACGACACCCCCCGGCTGATCACCCTCCTGGGGGCGGGGGGCGAGTACCGGGACCAGTCCCGGGAGTGGCGGGCTCAGTTCCGGCTGTCCGCCCGGCAGCGCTGCCGGGGCCGGGCGCTGCTGAAGGCCGCCGCCCTGCTGATGTTCTGCTTTCCCGGCTCCCCCACGATATATTACGGAGACGAGGCGGGCATGGAGGGCTTTGAGGACCCCTTCAACCGCCAGACCTACCCCTGGGGCCACGAGGATACCGACCTTCTGGAGTGGTACCGCGCCCTGGGCTGGCTGCGCGGCCAGCACCCGGCCCTGCGCCGGGGCTCCATCCGGTACGTCTGCGGCAAGGGCCCGCTGCTGGCCTTCCTCCGGGAGAGCCGGGAGGAGCGGCTGCTGTGCGTCTTCAACGCCGGCGACACGGAGCAGCTCTTCCCCCTGGACGAGGGCAGGCCCCGCCTCGTTTTGGGACAGGCCGGGTTCCTTCGGTCGGAGGACGACGACTCCTATCTCCTTCTCCTCCCGCCCCGGTCAGGTTCAGTGTTTTTTATGGAATAAGCAAACTGCCTCCCGCTCCCGGGAGGCGGTTTGCTTCCCCTGAATCACAACAGCCCCACCAGGCGCTTGCCGGTGGGGCTGTGCTCCAGCTATTTTATGGCCGGTCTCTTTTCCGGCTCCTCCGCCCGTCTGCGGCCGGCGGCCTTGGCCCACTCGCAGATGGGAACCGGCGCGGCGGCCAGGGCCAGAACGGTACACCACTGGGCGGGGGTCATGGGGGTGACGGAGAATACCCCCTGAAGAGGCGGGATAAGCAGCACAGACAGCTGCATGGCCAGTCCCGCCAGAAAGGCCCGGTTCATCGCCGGGTTGGACAGCATCCCCTGATCAAACAGGGAACGGTCCTCGCTGCGGACGTTGAAGGCGTGGAACAGCTGACACAGGGTCAGGGTGGCGAAGGCCATGGTGTTGGCCGCCGCCCCCTCCAGCCCTGGGGCGGCCAGCCGGGTGAAGCCCAAAAAGTAGGCCGCCAGGGTGAGCCCGCCCACCATCAGCCCCTGCCAGGCCAGGCGGAGGGAGAATTTTTTGTCAAACAGCCCGGCGCTGGCGGAGCGGGGCTCCTCCTCCATTACCCCCTCCTCCACCGGCTCCACCCCCAGGGCCAGGGCGGGGAGGGAATCGGTGACCAGGTTGAGCCACAGCAGCTGCACCGGGACCAGAGGCATCTGTCCAAAGCCCAGCAGGGTGGCGGCGAAGATGGTAAAAATTTCTCCAATGTTGCAGGAGAGCAGGTAATGGATGGCCTTTCGGATGTTGGAGTAGATCCCCCGGCCCTCCTCAATGGCGGCGACGATGGTGGAGAAGTTGTCGTCGGTGAGGATCATATCCGCCGCTCCCTTGGCCACGTCGGTGCCCGTTTTGCCCATGGCGCAGCCGATGTCGGCGGCCTTCAGGGCGGGGGCGTCGTTGACGCCGTCTCCCGTCATGGCCACTACCTGTCCCCGCTTCTGCCAGGCCTGGACGATGCGCATCTTGTGCTCCGGGGAGACTCGGGCAAAGACGGCAAACTTTTCAATGTCCTGCTCCAGCAGATCCTGGGGCATGAAATCCAGCTCCGCGCCGGTCACCGACCAGTCCCCCGGCTGGGCGATCCTCAGCTCCTTGGCCACCGCGATGGCGGTAGCCCGGTGGTCGCCGGTGATCATCACCGGACGCACCCCCGCCAGATGGCACTTGGCCACCGCCGCCTTCACCTCGGGCCGGGGCGGGTCCATCAACCCAAACAGCCCCAGAAAGGTCAGTCCGCTCTCCACCATCCGGGGCTCCAGCTCCTGGGGCAGGCTGCGCAGCTTCTTCCGGGCTACGGCGATCACCCGCAGGGCCTTGCCCGCCATCTCCTCGTTGGCAGCCAGCGCCCTGGCCCGGTCCTGCGGCGTCATGGGACCCTTGGGGGTGCTGACGCACCGGTCCAGCAGGACATCGGGGGCCCCCTTCACCAGCGCCACCCAGCCGCCCTCCGGATCGATGTGGATGGTGGTCATCAGCTTGCGGCTGGAGTCGAAGGGGATATCCCCCACCCGGGGCCAGTGCTCCAGTTCCCGGGCCTGGTCCACCCCGTCCCGCGCGGCGGCCACCACCAGCGCCCCCTCGGTGGGATCGCCGGAGGCGGTGGGCGCCCCGGCCTTCCAGGCCAGCCGGGCGTCGGAGCAGAGGGCTCCCGCCAGCATGGCGTCCCGCCGCCGGGCGCCGGGGGTGAGCCACACCTGCTGGACCGTCATCCGGTTCTGGGTGAGGGTGCCTGTCTTGTCGGAGCAGATCACCCCGGCACAGCCCAGCGTCTCCACGGCGGGAAGCTTTTTCACAATGGCGTTCCGGTCCGCCAGCCGCTGAACTCCCAGGGCCAGTACGATGGTGACGATGGCGGGCAGACCCTCCGGAATGGCCGCCACCGCCAGGGAGACGGCTGTGAGGAACATATCCAGCAGGCCCTTTCCCTGGAACAAGCCCACGCCAAACATCACCGCGCACACGGACAGGCACAGAAAGGACAGGGATCTGGAAATTTCCCCCATCCGCTTCTGGAGGGGGGTGTCCCCCTCGCCGCTCTCCAGCAGCAGCCCGGCGATCTGACCCATCTGGGTCTCCATGCCGGTGGCCACCACCACTGCGGTCCCCCGTCCAGCGGTGATCAGTGTGCCCGAGATGAGCATATTGCTCCGGTCCCCCAGGGCGGTGTCCGCCGGAAGGCGGTCCACAGCCTGCTTTTCCACCGGCACAGACTCCCCCGTCATGGCGGACTCGTCCGCCTGCAGCCGGCTGCACTCTAAAATGCGGGCGTCCGCCGGGACCTGGTCTCCGGCCTCCAGGAGGATGACGTCCCCCGGCACCAGCGCCGAGGCCGCCACCCGGTGGGGCACCCCCTCCCGCAGCACGCTGGCCTGGGGGGAGGACATACGCCGCAGTTCCTCCAGCGCCTGCTGGGCGTGGTCCTCCTGGGTGATGGAGATGATGCCGTTGACCACCACGATGACCAGGATAATCACCCCGTCCAGCCAGTCTTCCCCGCCGCTGGCCAGCAGGGACAGGGCGGCCGCCGCCAGCAGCACCAGGATCATAGGGTCCTTCAGCTGGCCCAGGATGCGGATCAGCAGGCTGGGCGGCTGGGGCTGGGCCAGCTGGTTCGGGCCGTACGTTCCCAGGCGCTGGGCGGCCTCCCGCTCGGTGAGGCCCTGGGACCGGCTGTTCACCTCGTTCATCACCTGGGCCGCCGAGCGGCTGTGCCAGTCTCCCATATCGTTCCCCTCCATTCCAATTTCTTCCAGTATAGCGGGGGCCTGTCCATTTTTTTGCGGAAACTTGTCGAGGAATAAAAAATGTCCCGCCGGGGATTCCCGGCGGGTTTGTCATCCCTTCATCTCCAGCAGAGTCCGGGCCGCGTTGTCCGCCCACAGCCGTCCCCCGGCGATGGCCTCGCTGAGGGTGTTGCCGTGGCCCCCTACCTCCACCAGGATGGAGCCGGGGCACAGCTGCTGGTTGTACCGGCTGGTGCGCAGCACCGTTGGCCGGACCAGACTGGCATACCCCCTGACCAGATTGCGCTGGAGGACCAGGGCAAAGGCCATGTTGTCCTTCCAGCGGGGGTGTGCGGCCTTGGTATCGGTCCCCAGCACCATCATCACCTGGGCCACCTTCTGCCCCGCCTCGGTGGACACCATCTTGTAGATCTCCCCGTCGCTGCCCACCAAAGCATCCCGGTGGACATCCAGCACCACCTTGATGGTGGGGTACTGCTCCAGCCACTGCTCCACCACCGCCTTGGACCGGTCATAGGCCCCGTTGTAGGCGGGGTAGTCGCACAGGGTGGTGTCGTGGATCACCTGGAAGCCGTAGGCCCGGAAGACGGTGGCCATCTCCTCCCCCACCCGGACGATGTTGTGGGTGCAGTCGGTGGTGCGGTAGGGATCGCTCTCCTCATAGACGTCCCCGTCGCTCATGGAGTAGGCCTCGCTGCCGTGGGTGTGAACGATCAGGATCTGCGGCCCCTCCCCCAGGGGGACGTCCACCGACCCCTCACCCAGCAGGGAGGAGTCCAGCTCCTGGCCGGTGCGGTTGTAGACGTACACCCCGCCGTCGCGGAGGTACAGGCTGCCCTCCTTGCCCTGGCCGGTCATCTCCACGATCCGTTCGCCGTTCTGAGCGGGCTCCAGGTCGGGCAGCTCCTCGTCCTCGCCGCCGCTGTCCAGCTCATCGGGGGGCTCCGGAGGCTCCGTCTCCTCCTGTCCGGCCCGGAGATCCAGCACCGGCTCCTCCCCCGCCGCCAGCAGCGGGGAGCTGCGCAGCAGCAGGCGGCCCCAGCCGGTCAGTCCCTTCTCCCGGCCGGGCAGCTCCCCCAGCTGGGCCTCCATCAGGGCGGCCGCCAGGGCGGGTTCCTCCCCCAGGGCGGCCAGCCTGCTGTTGACGCCCCTCAGATCCGCCGTCAGGCTCACCCCCCAAGCCGCCGCCAGTACCAGCCCCAGCGCCGTACCCCGGCGCAGGGCACGTCCCATCCTGTTCCCCATGGTATCACTCCTTATCCTGCGTAAGCTGTTGTTGTACCCAGTCTATGAGGAGCGCAGGACGGATATGACACCCCCCTGGAAGGACAGCTCCCCGCCGGCCAGGCCCAAAGCTCCCTGCTCCAGCCGCGCCGTCACCTGGGTGATCCCTCCCTTTTTCCCTTTCACAGCCACTTGTGTTTTTCGGTGGAAAATAGTATAATACATTGTTATCAAGCTTTTTCCGCAGGAGGTTTTTTATGGATCGCACCACTGTTATTTCCTCCGCCGAGGTCCAGGCTCAGCTGGCCCACTGCCGGGCGGTGGCCCAGCTGGCGGCCCAGTGGCCGGAGGAAACCCGTCTGGCCTTTGTGGACACCTACGGCTGCCAGCAGAATGAGGCCGACTCCGAGCGCATCCGGGGCTATCTGAAGCAGATGGGCTTCGGCTTCACCGACGACGAGGAGCGGGCCCGGATCATTGTCATCAACACCTGCGCCATCCGGGAGCACGCAGAGCAGCGGGTGTTCGGCAACGTGGGCGCACTGGTCCACGTGAAGCGGCGGCACCCGGAGCAGCTCATCTGTCTGTGCGGGTGCATGGTGCAGCAGCCCCACGCGGCCAAAAAGCTGCGGGAATCCTACCGCCATGTGGACCTGGTCTTCGGCCCCCACGCCCTGTGGAAATTTCCCGAGATGGTCCACGCGCTTCTCACCCAGCGGGGTAGGACCTTCTCCGTGGAAGACGAGGCCGGTTCCATCGCTGAGGGCATCCCGGTGGTGCGTCAGGACAGCATCAGGGCCTGGGTGTCCATCATGTACGGCTGCAACAACTTCTGCGCCTACTGCATCGTCCCCTACGTCCGGGGCCGGGAGCGGTCCCGCAGGCCGGAGGACATCCTGGCCGAGGTCCGCCAGCTGGTGGAGGAGGGGTATAAGGACATCACCCTGCTGGGCCAGAACGTGAACTCCTATGGCAAGGACCTGGAGAAGCCCATGGACTTTTCCGCCCTGCTGGAGCAGGTCAACGCCATCCCCGGCGACTTCCTCATCCGGTTTATGACCTCCCACCCTAAGGACGCCACCCAAAAACTCTTTGAGACCATGGCCCGGTGCGAAAAGGTGGCCCCGGTGCTCCACCTGCCCTTCCAAGCGGGGAACGACCGGGTCCTGAAGGTGATGAACCGCCGCCACACCCGGGCGGAGTATCTGGAAAAGATCAAGGCCCTCAAGGCCCTGATCCCCGACATCGTCCTCACCTCCGACATCATTGTGGGCTTCCCCGGGGAGACGGCGGAGGAATTTGAGGACACCCTCAAGGTGCTGGAGGAGGTCCGCTTCGACGCCCTGTTCACCTTCATCTACTCCCCCCGCCATGGCACCCCCGCCGCCTCCATGGACGACCCCATGTCCCGCGAGGAGAAGCTGGCCAATTTCAACCGCCTCACCGCCCTCCAGGACGCCATCTCCGAGGAGAAGCACGCCGCTTATACAGGCAAAACCCTGCGCTGCCTCATCGACGGCCTGTCCGACGACGCCCGGTATGGCCTGACCGCCCGCACCCCGGGCAACCGGCTGGTCCGGGTGGCGGGGGACCCCTCCGCCTTGGGCCAGTTCCGGGAGGTGAAGATTACCGGCAGCAACAAGTGGTCGCTGTTCGGGGAGCTGGCATAATCTGGCGCCTTAGTTGTACGGTTCCGTGCAATTAGAGCCTCATGAACGTAACCATAAACATTGCCGTAAGGGTAAACGTGCCGCCTGCCGCGCGGCCTTTCAAAGAGAAAGAAGGTAACTTCCCATGCCGGAAATCACCCCTATGATGCAGCAATATCTGGACATCAAGGCCCAGAACCCGGACAGTATCCTTTTCTTCCGGCTGGGAGATTTTTACGAGATGTTCAACGAGGACGCCAAGCTGGTGTCTAAGGAGCTGGACCTGACCCTCACCACCCGGGACCGGAACAAGCCGGCGGAACAGCGCACCCCAATGTGCGGCGTTCCCTACCACTCCTGCGACAGCTACATCGCCCGGCTCATCGCCAAGGGCTACAAGGTGGCCATCTGCGAACAGACCGAGGACCCCGCCCAGGCCAAGGGGCTGGTGGACCGGGACATCATCCGGGTGGTCACTCCCGGCACGGTGATTGCCTCCTCCATGCTGGAAGAGGGGAAAAACAACTACATCTGCGCCATTTACATGGACTCCGCCGCCTGCGGCCTGTGCCTGTGCGACATCTCCACCGGCGAGGTGTACGCCTCCTCCTTCCCGGCGGGGGAGGAGGGCTTCGGCCATCTGCAAAACGAGCTGGGCCGCTTCCACCCCGCCGAGGCGGTTCTGTCCGACCGCGCCTGGAATCGGGAAGGGCTGGTGCCCTTCCTCAAGGAGCGGCTGGGCTGCCTGTGCGAAAACGGCGGCGAGGCCCGCTTCCGCGCCGGAACCGCCCGGCCCTTGGCGGAAAAGCAGTTCAAAACCGGCCTGGACAGCATCCCCCAGGGGGACGAGGCCGCCATCCAGGCCGCCGGCGGCCTGCTGGCCTACCTGTATGAGACCCAGAAGACCGACCTGAGCCACATCTCCGCCCTCACCTATTACACCGCCGGCCAGTTCATGGAGCTAGACCTCACCGCCCGGCAGACTCTGGAGCTCACCGCCACCATGCGGTCCAAGGACAAGAAGGGCTCGCTGCTGTGGGTGCTGGACAAGACCAAAACCGCCATGGGCGGACGGCTCATGCGGGGCTGGCTGGAGCGGCCCCTCCTCTCCCCAGCCAGGATCGCAAAGCGGCAGCAGGGGGTGGCCGATCTGGTGGAGGACGCCATCACCCGGGAGGAGCTGGCCCTGGCCCTGCGGGAGGTCACCGACCTGGAGCGGCTGACCGGCCGGGTGGTCTACGGCTCCGCCGGGTGCCGGGACCTGGCCGCCCTGTCCGCCGGACTGGGACGGCTGCCCCATATCCGAGAGCTGCTGGATCACTGCCCCTCCCCTCTGCTCCAGTCCCTGCGCGGCCAGCTGGACGACCTGCCCCAGCTGCGGGACCTGCTGGACCGGGGCCTGCGGGACGAGGAGGAAAAGGCCCTGCCCTTCTCCGTGCGGGAGGGGGGCTTCATCCGCTCCGGCTACAACCCCAAGGTGGACGAGCTGCGGGACCTGCTGGACAACGCCAACGGCCATATCATCGATATGGAGGTCAAGACCAAGGAGCAGACCGGCATCAAAAACATGAAGATCACCTCCAACAAGGTGTTTGGCTACTACATCGAGGTGGCCAAGTCCCAGACCGGGCTGGTCCCCGGCCACTGGACCCGGAAGCAGACCACCGTCAACGCCGAACGCTACATCTCCCCCGAGCTGAAGGAGCTGGAGCATGCCATTCTCTCCGCCCAGGACCAGGTGACCGCCCTGGAGTATCAGCTGTTCTGCGAGCTGAAGCAGGCCGTCTGCCAGCAGGTGGACCGGCTCCAGAAGACCGCCGCCGCCGTGGCTCAGGTGGATGTGCTGTGTTCCTTCGCCGCCGTGGCCGCCGCCAACCACTACTGTATGCCCCAGGTGGACAGTTCCGACGCGCTGACCATTGTGGAGGGGCGGCACCCGGTGGTGGAGAAAATGCTGAGGGGCGCCCCCTTCGTCCCCAACGACACCCATATGGACGGCGGGGACGACCTGGCCGCCATCATCACCGGCCCCAATATGGCGGGCAAGTCCACCTACATGCGCCAGGTGGCCCTGATCACCCTCATGGCCCAGATGGGGTCCTTTGTCCCCGCCCGCTCCGCCCACATCGGGGTGGTGGACCGGGTGTTCACCCGCATCGGGGCCAGCGACGATCTGGCCTCCGGCCAGTCCACCTTCATGGTGGAGATGACCGAGGTGGCCGGCCTGCTCAACCATGCCACCCGCAAGTCCCTCCTCATTCTGGACGAGATCGGCCGTGGGACCTCCACCTATGACGGGATGGCCATTGCCCGGGCGGTGCTGGAGTACTGCGCCGACAAGAAGCGGCTGGGAGCCAAGACCCTCTTTGCCACCCACTACCATGAGCTTACCGCCTTGGAGGGGACCGTCCCCGGGGTGAAGAACTACAACATCGCCGCCAAAAAACGGGGCAGCGACGTGATTTTCCTGCGAAAAATCGTCCGGGGCGGAGCGGACGAGAGCTACGGCGTGGAGGTGGCCAAGCTGGCCGGGGTGCCCGACCGGGTGGTCAAACGGGCCAGGGCGATTCTGGAGGAGCTGGAGAGCCAGGACTGGCGTCCCGCTCCCACCGCCTCAGCCCCCGCTGAGGACCAGGTGTCCCTGATGGACCTGGGCGGGGAGACCGTTCTGAAAAAGCTGCGCATGACCGATGTGAACATCCTCTCCCCCATCGAGGCGCTGAACCTGCTGGCCGAGCTGAAGCAGGATTTGAACGGGGGCTAGACCCCCAGGGCCTCCAGCATCAGCCGGACCACCAGGCGAAAGCCCGCCTGATAATAGTGGAACGCCTGGAAGTCCTCCCGTTCTCCTTCCAGCTCCAGGATACGGTCCACAAATTCACCTCCAAACATTCGTTCCACCTTATCCCACTCTTCACAGGGTTCCAAATCCAATTCCCGTTGCCTTTTGTCCCGCTTCGGGGTAATATCGTATTCATCATCGAATATTTCACGTAAGATGTTTTTCATGCACAACCCTCCGATGGTTCGTTTTTCGAAACTTGTCAAGGGGGTATTTGATGTTTTCAAAAGAACTTTTCGGACAACGATTAAAAGAGATTCGCTTAAACGCCGGAGAAACGCAGGCGCAACTATGTGAGGTTCTTTCTATTAATAAGAGCCGCGTCAGCGCCATGGAAAAAGGCATCAACACCACCACAGCGGAAAAGGTCGCCCTGATCTGCGAGCACTACCAGGTGTCCTCCGACTACCTGCTGGGCCTGGTGGACGACCCCAGGGACCGTTTAAAGTCAAAGGAACCCAGGGGGTGATCCGCCGTGTATCTCCATACCCACTACTTTATGGACCTGCGCCGTCCGGCCAGCCGGCTGGAGATTGTCACCATCGTGCTGTCCGCGCTGGCCTTTTTCTTCGTGCTGCTCTTCGGGCTGGGGTATGTCATTGCCATCCCTATGCGAAGCGGGGAACCCTGGATGCTGGGGGTGACGGGACTGCTCCTGTTCTTCGCCGCCATGCCCTGCATGTTCATCGCCAATTTGCAGGGCCGCCGCCGGGAGTGGCTGCGCTGCGGGGGCTTTCCGGTGCAGGGGCTGGTAGTCAAGACCACCCGCCATATCACCGTCAGCTGCGGCAGCGCGGACGGACGCAAGCGCCACCCCTGGACCGTCCTGTGCGAGTACCGCTACGAGGGGCAGACCTACACGGTCCGCAGCACCTTCCTGTGGGACGAGCCGGTGGGCTCTACCGCAAAAATTTTTCTGGACCAGGAGCGGCCCGGGCAGGCCTGGGTGGACCCCGGGTCCCTGCAAAATGAGATAAAATTGAGGTGAACTATGCCAAACATCCAAATATTAGCCCCCCATGTAGCCGACCTGATCGCCGCCGGTGAGGTGGTAGAGCGGCCCGCCTCCGTGGCCAAGGAGCTGATGGAGAACGCCATCGACGCCGGAGCCTCCACGGTGGCGGTGGAAATCGCCCACGGCGGGCTGACCTTCCTCCGGGTGACCGACGACGGGAAGGGCATCCCTGCCTCTGAGCTGAAAACTGCCTTTCTCCGCCACGCCACCAGCAAGCTGCGCACCGAATACGACCTGGAGGCCATCGGCACCCTGGGCTTCCGGGGGGAGGCTCTGGCCGCCATTGCCGCTGTGTCCCGCATTGAGGTGCTCACCCGGACGGCGGAGGCTGAGCTGGGGGCCTCTCTCAGGCTGGAGGGGGGCGCCTCCGGTGAGCTTGAGGAAGCGGGCTGTCCCCTGGGCACCACCATGGTGGTGCGGGACCTGTTCTTCAACACCCCCGCCCGGCTGAAGTTTATGAAAAAGGACGCCGCCGAGGGGGCCGCCGTCTTCGCGGTGGTCCAGCGGGTGGCCCTGTCCCACCCGGAGGTGTCCGTCAAGTTTATCCGGGATGGCAGGCAGGAGCTGCTCACTCCCGGGGACGGACAGCTGAAAAGCGCCGTCTACGCCGTGCTGGGCCGGGAGCTGGCCCTGGGCTTCCGGGAGGTGAAGGCCAGCGGGGAGGACATGACCGTCACCGGCTTTGCCTCCATGCCCGCCTGCTGCCGGGCTAGCCGGAGCTGGCAGTTCTTCTTCGTCAACGGACGGCAGGTGAAGTCCCCCCTGATGATGGCCGCCCTGGAGGAGGCCTACAAAAACCAGCGGATGGTGGGCAGATTCCCCGGCTGTGTCCTCCATCTCCAGACAAAATTAAACGCGGTGGACGTAAACGTCCACCCCGCCAAGACCGAGGTAAAGTTCGGCGCGGAACGGGCAGTGTTCTCCGCCGTCTACCACGCCGTGCTGTCCGCCCTGGAGGGGGACTCCTCCCACCCCCAGGCGGTGCTGAAAAACACCGAGCTTCCCGGGGTGCGGAGGCAGGATTCCGTCACCCCCAACCAGATCCCGATCAGCACGCCGGTGAGGCCGGCCCAGGCTCCCCCTCCGGTCCCGCCGCCCGTTCCCACTGTGGTCCAGGTCCACGACAGCACCTATACGCCGCCCTCTGGCGGGCAGACAATCTCCCGTCCCCCCACAGGGGAGAAAGCCTCCTTTGAAAGGGAGGCGCTCCCGCAGAGGGCGGAGGAGCACAGTTCACAAAGGGAGCGATGCAACGCAGCCCCGGTCTCCCAAGACTTGCCCGCTCCGCACACTGCACCAGCGGCCGGGACGGAGGAGCAGAGCCTCCTCCCTTACAAGGAGCCGGATTGGCGTCTGGCCGGAGAGGTGCTGAACACCTACATCATTGTAGAGCGGGGGGAGACGGTCTGCTTCATCGACAAGCACGCCGCCCACGAGCGGATGAACTTCGACCGGATGAAGGCGGAGGGCTACGACCCCATGGCCCAGACCCTGCTCTCCCCCGCCGTCTGCCGCCTGTCCCCCCAGGAGCGGGACGTGCTGCTGGCCCACCGGGAGCTGTTGGAGGAGTTCGGCTTTGAGGCGGACGAGCTGGGGGCCGACCTGGCGGTACGCCAGGCCCCCGATTATCTGGACGCCGCCGATATCCCCGCCGCCCTGGAGGAGCTGGCCCAGAGGCTGCTGGCCACCGGCTCCGCCGACCCCGCCGCCGCACGGGACGAGCTGCTCCACACCATGGCCTGCAAAGCGGCCATCAAGGGCGGCTGGCATTCCGCCCCCCAGGAGCTGGAGCGGGTGGCCGCCGCCGTCATGTCCGGACAGGTGAAATACTGCCCCCACGGCCGGCCGGTGGCCATCGAGCTGACCAAAAAGGAGCTGGAAAAGCAGTTCAAGCGGGCGTGAGGGCCTCCAGCATCAGCCGGCCCCCCAGACGGAACCCCGCAGAAGCATGGTCCCTTTTACCTTTTGTATTGATGGATCCGGACACTGACAATAATTGGAAGTTGTTGGGAGGAAACGTATGGTAAAATTTTCTGTGTTGTTAATTTCTGTACCGTTAATGATAGCATCTATCGTGTGTGTGTTATTGGCTGATAGAATCGATACGGCTGTTAACGGAGATAAAAAGGCAAAGAACGTGATAGTCGTGTTTGGTGTGGGAACATTAGTAGTTTGTACGTTTGCTATTGTTGTAAGTTTCTTAGCATAAACATCCAAATCTGAAATTTCAGTTTATCTGGCAATCGCTCATTATGAGCAACTGTCCATTCAGTCATTTTGACGAAAAAAGTTGATAAGCCTTTATCAACACGGAGGGTAAACGGGCAGAAGCATTGGAGGTGATACCATGCCCCCCAAAATTTTAGTTATCACCGGCCCCACTGCCTCAGGGAAAACCTGGCTGGCGGTGGAGCTGGCCAAGCGGTACAGCGGCGAGGTGGTATCCGCCGACTCCATGCAGATCTACCGCCGCATGGACGTCGGCACCGCCAAGCCCACCCTGGAGGAGATGCAAAATATCCCCCACCACATGATCGATGTGGCCGACCCGGGGGAGGATTTTTCTGTGGCCCGCTACGTGGACATGGCCGCCGCCTGTGTGGACGGAGTGCTGTCCCGGGGCAGACTGCCCATCCTGGCGGGGGGGACGGGGCTGTATATCGACTCCCTGCTGTCCGGGCGGACCTTCGCCGCTTTTGACGAAGCCAGTCCCCTCCGGGCGGGACTGGAGGAGCGTTACGCCCGGCAGGGGGGACAGGCCCTGCTGGCGGAGCTGGCCCAGGTGGACCCGGACTCCGCCGCCCGCCTCCACCCCAACGACGCCAAACGGATCATCCGGGCGCTGGAGGTGTGGCAGACCACCGGAACGACCATCACCCAGCACAACAAGGAGACCAAAGCCCTTCCGCCCCGGTACGACGCTCTCACCCTGAACCTGGATTTTCAGCGCCGGGAGGACATGTGGGACCGTATCGGCCGCCGGGTGGACCGGATGATGGCGGACGGCCTGGCGGAGGAGGTCCAGGGACTGCTGGACAGCGGCGTCCCCCTGACCTGCACCGCCATGCAGGCCATTGGCTACAAGGAGATGGCCGCCGCCCTCCTGGGGGACGGCGATACCGCCGCCGCTGCGGAGGAAATCAAGCTCCGCTCCCGGCAGTATGCCAAACGGCAGCGCACCTGGTTCCGGCGTAATCAGGCGGCCAAGCCCCTTTTGTGGGAAGCCGAGCCAAATTTTGCGGACGTCCTGCACCGTTCGACAGCATATTTGGAAGAATTTGGTATATGATAACAGCACTCAGGCGGGACAGGCTCCCGCCGTAAAGAAAAAGGAGTGCTACATATGCAGAAAATCAACAACCTCCAGGACATCTTCCTCACCCAGGTCCGCCGGGAGCGGAGGACCGTCACCATGTTCCTGATGAACGGCTTCCAGATGCGGGGCTGCATCACCGGCTTTGATGCCTTCACCGTCGTCCTCACCAGCGACGGCAAGCAGCAGATCATCTACAAGCACGCCATCTCCACCATTGTGCCCGAGCGCCCGGTGCCCCTGACCGAGGAGTGACCCATCCCCACAGAAAGAGAGAACCCCTATGAAGCAAGGCAAATCCCTGATCACCTTTGTTATTCTGGCCTTCACCGCCGTGCTGGCCCTTTATTTCGGCTACTACGTTTTTCATGTGTTGAACGAGCCCTACCGCACTGCCCAGGTCTACTCCTACACCGCCAACGACAGCGTCATTGCGGACGGCCTGGTGGTGCGGGACGCTCTGTTGCTCCCCGCCCAGAACGGCATTTTGGAGATCACCCTGGCCGAGGGGGAGAAGGTGGGCAAGGGCCAGCAGGTGGCGCTGGTCTACCGGGACAGCCAGGCCCAGGCCAGCCAGGCCCAGATCGAGGAGCTGGAGATGGACATCCAGCTACTGGAGGAGGCCATTGCCCAGCCGGGCGACCTGGAGTCCGCCGCCCGGCTGGATGAGGACATCCTCCAGTCGGTGGTGGACCTGCGGGCCTCCTACGCCCTGGGCGACTACACCCAGCTGCGCGCCCAAGCCATGGCCGTCAAGAGCGGAGTGCTGAAGCGGGGCTACACCTACGGGGAGGACCTCACCTCCGCCGGCCTGTCCACCCAGCTGCAGACCCTGCGGGCCGAGCTGGCCGTGCTCACCCGCCAGTCCGCCAGCGCCACCACCCGGATCACCGCTCCGGTGCCCGGCGTCTTCTCCAGCCTGGTCGACGGCTACGAGAGCCGCCTGACCTCGGAGAGCGTCTTCCAGCTCACCCCCTCCGCCCTGCAGGAGCTGATCGACCTGCCCGCCGGGGAGGACGGCGGCTCCATGGGCAAGCTGATCACCTCCAACACCTGGTACTTCGCCGCCAACCTGCCCAAGGAGGCGGCCGGCCGGCTGAAGGAGGGGGAGACCGCCGTCCTCCGCTTCTCCGGGGAGCTGAACCGGGATGTGGAGATGTCGGTAGACCGCATCGGTCCCACCGAGGGGGGCCTCACCCTGGTGGTCTTCTCCTCCAACCGCTACCTGACCCTCACCACCCTTCTGCGCCGCCAGACGGTAGAGCTCATCTTTGAGAGCTGGTCCGGCCTGCGCATCCCCAAGGAGGCCCTCCATCTGGTGGAGTTCACCCAGGAGCCCGGCGAGGACTCCAGCGAGCCTCCGGTCACCACCACCAAAACCGGCGTGTACGCCTTTGTCAACGGCCGGGCCGAATTCCGCGAGACGGCCATCGTACACGAGGGCGACCACTACTACGTCATCCGCCCCGTGGGTTCGGGACGCAAGGTCCTGCGGGACGGGGACGCCATCATCATCCACGGTACCGGCCTCCAGGACGGACTGCGCCTGGAGGGATAACCTCCATTCCAGATAGAGAGAAGGAATTTTTTATGGATCTGACCCAACACGTCAAGGCGGTGCAGGACAAGATCGCCGCCGCCGCCCTCGCCGCCGGGCGGGACCCCGCCTCGGTCACGCTGTGCGCCGCCACTAAGGTGCAGACCGACAGCGCCATCCGCGCCGCCATTGCCGCCGGGATTCGAGTCTGCGGCGAGAACCGGGTGCAGGAACTCACCGCCCATCTGGCCGCCGGCGCCTATGCCGGGGCGGAGGTCCACTTTATCGGCCACCTCCAGACCAACAAGGTGAAGCAGGTGGTGGGCAAGGTGGCCCTCATCCACTCGGTGGACTCGGAAAAGCTGCTTCGGGCCATCGACGGACAGGCGGAAAAGCTGGACCTGGTCCAGGACATCCTGCTGGAGGTGAACGTGGCCCGGGAGGAGAGCAAGGGGGGCATCCTGCCCGAGCAGCTGCCCGCCCTGGCGGAGGCAGCCCTGAGCTGCCCCCACGTCCGGCTGCGGGGACTGATGGCAATCCCGCCTGTTGCAGCGGTTTCGGGGGATAACCGAAAATATTTTGCCCAAATGCGCCATTTTCTTGTTGACATAATAGGGAAAATAGCGGATAATCATAGTATTGTGGACTGTCTATCTATGGGCATGAGCGGCGACTATGAGGACGCCATCACCGAGGGCGCCACCCTGGTTCGGGTGGGCACCGCTCTCTTCGGGCCCCGTCCCCCCATGATGGGGTCCGCCCACTGAGCGGCTATCTGCCCATATTTCATTTACTTCGAGGAAAAGAGGATTCATTGATGGGAATTTTTGACGAGTTCAAGCGCCTGGCCCACCCCTACGAGGACGAGGAAGATGACGGTTATGATGACTTTGATGTCTCCCCCCGCCCGGTAGAGCGCCGGGAGCGCGCCGCCGAACGTCCTCCCCGGGACAGCAGCTACAGCGGCGGCTACAGCAGCTACAGCTCCTCCCCGCCTGACGACGACCGCCGCTCCAACAAGGTGGTCAACATCCGGGCGGCCACCCAGCTGCAGGTGGTGCTGGTGAAGCCCGAGCGGTTTGAGGACGCCTCCTCCATCGCTGACCACCTGCGGGAAAAGCGCACTGTGGTGCTCAACCTGGAGTCCACCAACGGCGAAATCGCCCGCCGCCTGCTGGACTTTCTGGCCGGCGTCTCCTACGCCAACGAGGGCAAAATCAAGAAGGTGGCCATCTCCACCTACATCATCACCCCCTACAACGTGGACATTCTGGGCGACCTGATCGATGAGCTGGAGAACAACGGATTGTATTTTTAAAGAGAGAGATTACTTATGGAACACAAATTGCCCTGCGCTGTCCTGCTCTGCGCCGCCCTGCTGGCCGGGTGCGCCGCCGGGGAGACCGCTTCTCAGCCGGACCAGTCTCCCGCGGCGGATCGATCCGCTCCCGCGCTGAAGACGGTGTCGGACAAGCCCGCAGAGGTGCTTTTCGTGGACGACCCCGCCTCCCCCTACCCCATGGTGGTGGATAGCTGGTCGGTGGACCTGGACGGGGACGGCGTGGACGAGCTGGTGGAGCTGCGGGCGGAGAAGACCTACTTCGGCAACGAATCCGAGCCGGACAAGTGGTTTGAGGGAGATGGGGTAATGCATCCCTACACCCTGGTGGTCACCCAGGGGGAGACCGTCTGGGAACTGCCCCTGGGCTGGGAAGACAACGGTTCTCCTCCGTTGAGCCCCATCTATTGGGATGAGGAGCGGACCGGGCGGGGCTGGACCCAGGACCGGGCCGGGCGACCGGTTTTGGTCCTCTGGTTTGACTCCTTTTCCCGGATGCTTGACATCTACGCTCTGGGACTTCAAGGAGGGAAACCGGTTCTTTTGCCCGTCCCCGAGGGCGAGTTTCAGGCCGAGCCGGACCATTGGTCTGAATGGTATACTTAGAAGATAGAGAAGGGAGGCTTTGCATATGCTCACGCCACAGGAGGTATCCGAGCGCGCCTTTCAGAAGGCGTCCTTCGGCGGCTATAACATGGGCCAGGTGGACGAATTTCTGGACATCCTGACCGGGGACTACTCCGCGCTGTTCAATGAGAACGCGGTGCTGAAAAATAAGATGAAGGTGCTGGTGGACAAGGTAGAGGAGTACCGCTCCACCGAGGAGGCCATGCGAAAGGCTCTGCTGGCCGCCCAGCGGATGGCGGACGACCTGGTGCGGGAGGCCGAGCAGAAGAAGGACGCCATGCTGGCCCAAACGGAGAAGGACGTGGACGCCCGCCGGGCGGAGCTGTCCCGCGAGCTGGAGGCGGAGGAGTACCGGCTGAAAAAGGCTCAGGAGGAGACCGCCGCCTTTGTGGCCAAGGTGCGCGCCCTCCACGCTCAGGAGGCGGAGTACCTCTCCCACCTGGAGGAGCTGTGTCCCGCCGATCTGGCCCCCGCCCCCGACCCGGTGGCGGAAAAGGCCTCGGAGATCGACGACAACGTCCAGCGCCTGCTGGCCCAGGCCATGGAGGCCGCCGCCGCAGAGAATCGGCGGACCCGGGCGGAGCAGGAGGAGGATTCGGATCTGTCCGACACCGCCGAGTTCCCCATGGACGGCCCCTACGAGGATGAGGAATTTCCCCCCGAGGAGGACTACGGCGAGGAGGACCACCGCCGTCCCCCCACCGGGAGCCGCATCAACTTTGGTGAGCTTCAGTTTGGACAGGACTACGAGATTACCTGACTGGAAAAACCGGCTTGGAGCAACGACGCTCCAGGCCGGTTTTATCCCTGTCCCTTCGTAATCCCGTGTCGCTGCTGCTGTTTCATGGAAAGGCTGATATTCATTCCATTGCGGACCAACTATAAAATCTTCCAATATGAACGCCTGCCAAAATTCCCCTTGACGGCGCTCCCGCCTGCCGGTATACTAAAGGGTACCTGACCGACCCCTCCCCCTTTTGGGGGCAGGGGCATTGCCGCGTTCCCAAACCCTGTTGAAAATCGAGGTTTTTTCCATGAAACTGCTTACCGCCGCCTTCAGCCGTCTTCCGGAATTTCAGCAGCTCCTCTCCGCCCTGGAGGGGGGCCGCTCCCCTATGGCCCTGTCCGGGGCGGCGGCCATCCACCGGGTCCATGCCGCCGCCGCCATCGGGCTGACCACCCAACGTCCTGTTGTGGTGATCTGCGCCGGTGAAAGCGAGGGGGAGAAGCTGGCCCGGGACCTGGGGGCTTTCGCTGCCGGGACGGCGGTTCCCGTGCTGGGCCCCCGGGACTTCACCTTTCACAACGCCTCCTCCGTCTCCCGCCAGTGGGAGCACCGGCAGCTGGCCTTGATGAAGGGAGTGGCGGACGGGAAGTACCCCTTCCTGGTGGCCACCGTGGAGGGCCTGCTCCAGCGGACCATTCCCCCTCAGACGCTGGAGCACTGCTGCCGGGAGCTGAAGACCGGCGGGGCCTATAATCTGAACGAGCTGGCCGAGGGGCTGGCCGCCGCCGGATATGTCCGGTGCGAGCAGGTGGAGGGCGTGGGGCAGTTCGCCCTGAGGGGCGGCATTCTGGACGTCTTCTCGCCAGGAATGGACCAGCCCGTCCGGGCGGAGTTCTTCGGGGACGAGGTGGACGCCATGGGGGTCTTCGACCCGGCCACCCAGCGGCGGACCGAGAACATCGAAACCGCCCTTCTCCTCCCCGCCGCTGAGGTCCTGCCCCAGCTGGCCCCTGAGGGGCTGGCCGGGCTGAGCAGGCAACTGTCCAAGCTGGCGGCCAAGGCGCTGCAAAGGGGGAACAAGCCTCTGGCCGCCACCCTGGAGGCCGACGGCGAGGCCATCGCCCAGGGGCGGACCTTTCCCGCTCTGGACCGCTACCTCCCCCTGATCTACCCGGAGCTGGCCGGGGCGGTGGACTATCTGCCCCCCGACGCCTGCGTCCTCTTCGACCAGGGCCCAAGGGCGGCGGAGCGGGCCAGATCCTGGCAGTGGCAGTTGGAGGAGGACATAAAAACCCTGCTGGAGCAGGGAGAGCTGGACCCCTCCTGCGGCGAGCTGGCCCTTACCTTCCCCCAGTTCCTCAACCGCCTGGAGGAATGGCCCCTGGTGTTTCTGGATTCCTTCACCACGGCCAGCTATCCCATCCCCCCCAAGGCGCTGCTGTCCATCACGGCCAAGCAGCTGCCCCCCTTCCTGGCCAGCCTGGAGACGGCGGTCCAGGACCTGGCCCACTACCAGAACAGCGGCTTCGCCTCGCTGGTGCTGGTGTCTGGCGAGCAGCGGGCGCTGGACCTGCAGACCCTCCTGCGGGAGCAGAAGGTGAAAGCCGCGGTGGACTTCCGCCTGACCGCCCTGCCCCAGCCGGGACAGGTGGTTATCACCGTGGGCGGACTGTCCAGCGGGTTCGAGTATCCGGCTATTCAGCTGGCCGTTCTCACCGAGGGGGAGAAGGCCGCCGGAAAAAAGCCCCGCCGCCAGAAGGAGGCTACCAACCGGCAGAAGCTGAAGTCCTACGCCGACCTGACCCCCGGCGATCTGGTGGTCCACGAGCACCATGGGGTGGGCCGGTACGTGGGTATGGTGAAGATGCCGGTGGACGGCATTGAGAAGGATTATGTAAAAATCGCCTACGCAGGCACCGATGTGCTCTACGTACCCGCCACCCAGCTGGACCTGGTGAGCAAGTACATCGGCGGCGGAGAGGACGCCAATGAGACAAAAAAGCTGAACCGTCTGGGGGGCCAGGAGTGGGAAAAGGCCAAGAAGAAGGCTAAAAAGGCGGTGCAGGACCTGGCCAAGGGGCTGATCCAGCTCTACGCCCAGCGCCAGCGCCAGCCGGGCTACGCCTTTGCCCCCGATTCCCCCTGGCAGCGGGAATTTGAGGAGCAGTTTGAGTATACCGAGACGGACGACCAGCTGCGGTGCATTGAGGAGATCAAGCGGGACATGGAGCGCCCCACCCCCATGGACCGCCTGCTGTGCGGCGACGTGGGCTACGGCAAGACGGAGGTGGCCTTCCGGGCCATGATGAAGTGCGTGCTGGACAACAAACAGGCGGCCATTCTGGTGCCAACCACCGTGCTGGCCCGGCAGCACTACCTCACCGCCCTGCGCCGGTTTCAGAAATACCCCGTCAACATCGACGTGGTGTCCCGCTTTCGCACCTCCGCCCAGATGAAGGAGACCCTCCGCCGGGTGGAGGCGGGGGAGGTGGACATCCTCATCGGCACCCACCGGCTGTTTAACAAGGACGTGCGCTTCAAGGACCTGGGACTTCTTGTGGTGGACGAGGAGCAGCGGTTCGGCGTGCAGCACAAGGAGAAGCTGAAGGAGAATTTTAAGCAGGTGGATGTGCTCACCCTGTCCGCCACTCCCATCCCCCGGACGCTGAATATGGCCCTGTCCGGCATCCGGGACATGTCCACCCTGGAGGAACCTCCCGCCGACCGTCAGCCGGTGCAGACCTACGTGCTGGAGCACGACTGGAGCCTGCTGGCCGACGCCATGAGCCGGGAGCTGGATCGAGGGGGGCAAGTATTTTACCTTCACAACCGTATCGAGACCATTGACCGCTGTGCCGCCCGCATTCAAATGCTCCTGGGGGAGGAGGCCGCCATCGGCGTGGCCCACGGCCGGATGACCCAGGAGGCCATTGACGACGTGATGGCCCAGATGACCGACGGGGAGCTGAATGTCTTAGTCTGCACCACCATTATTGAGACGGGCATCGATCTGCCCAACGTGAACACCCTCATCATGGAGGACGCCGACAAGCTGGGACTGGCCCAGCTCCACCAGATCCGGGGGCGGGTGGGCCGGTCCAATCGGAGGGCCTTCGCCTACCTCACCTATCGAAAGGGGAAGGTACTCAGCGAAGTGGCCTCTAAGCGGCTGGAGGCCATTCGGGAGTTTGCCGAGTTCGGCTCCGGCTTCAAAATCGCCATGCGGGACCTGGAAATTCGGGGGGCGGGCAACGTGCTGGGACCGGAACAGAGCGGCTTTCTGCTCAGCGTGGGCTATGACATGTACCTGAAGCTGCTGGAGGAGGCCGTCCTGCTGGAGCAGGGCCAGCCCCTGCCCACCCGCACCGAGTGTGCAGCCAACCTCAGCGTGTCCGCCTCCATCCCCGACCGGTACGTCCCCTCTCCGGAGCAGAGGATGGACCTGTACCGCCGCATCGCCGCCATACGCGGCGAGGAGGAGGCCGACGAGCTGGTGGACGAGCTCATTGACCGCTACGGCGAGCCTCCCCGGCCGGTGAACAACCTGATTTCGGTGGCGCTTCTCCGTGCGGCGGCGGCTCGGTGCCGCATTAACGACCTGGCCCAGAAGGGGGACCGGCTGATTTTTACCTTGGACGAGTTCCGCCTGGAGCCCTTCTCCGCCCTGTGCGCTCACGAAAAGTACAGCAAATGCCTGCTCCTCATCCCCGGCGACACGCCCCGGTTCTCCTTCCGTCTGGCCAAGGGGGAGGACCCCCTCCGGGCCGCCCGGCAGGTGGTGGAGGACTACGCCGGGTCGCTGGAAACATAAAAGAAATACTGACATGAACAGCAACCGGCCGCCCTTTGGGCGGCCGGTTGCTTTATGGATTCAATGTGATATTTTCTTCGGCAAATGCTTCTGCTAGCCAGTCATTATTATCATAGATACGAAGTGTAAACTCAATTTCCTCTATTTCTGCAATGCTGTTTTCTTCCAATGTACTGTCAGACCAGGACATGGAACCGAAGGCACATTTTCCAGCCGTTACAGCCTTGGCAAAAAATGGATCAGCCATGTAACCGTTTACAGATGCGTCGTTTACGCTGAACATAACCTCTTTGTCACTTTTATTAATGAAGAACAAATTCACAGTATAACCCCAAATACTGTCCTCGGTGTATCCGGTCACGATTGCTGTGGCATACTCATTATCAACAAGAACTTGGTCTGTCGGCTGGGGCTCCCTTGTAAAAGTGGACGCCTTATCCTCTCCATAGGGGTAAATGTGGACTGTCTCCAGTGCCGTTTCCTCTGCCAGCCAGTCATTGGAATCGTATACCCGAATGGTCAATTCAATATCCGTAAATTCCCCAACTTCATTTTCCTGGAGCGCGGAGTCCATAAAGCTGATGTCCTCAATGGCCTTTTTTCCGGGGGCAACCTCTTTCGCAAAAAGCGGGTCACTCTGAACGCCGTTCACAGCGGCGCTCTGAGCGGCAAACATATATGTTTTGTCTTTGGATTTGTTTTCTAGATTGGCCTTCAATGTAAAGCCCCACATATCGTCTGGATCAATACCTGTAATCTTTACCGTGCAGGCCTCGTTGTCTATCACGGTGAGCTCTTGAAAAGTAATCTCAGGGCCTTTCTCCTCCGGCTTTGGCTTCTCCGCGTCGGGCTTTCCCTGGGAAGATGTCGAGGTGCTTGAGGGTTTGCCGCCGCTCTGTGTATCTCCGCAGGCAGTCAGGCAGAACGCCAGCAGGAGGGCAAGCAGAATACTGATCTTTCTTTTCATTGTATCTCTCCTTTTATTGTTGATCTTTCTCCAAGGCTGCTGATCTTTAACACAATGATAGCATCTTTATATGTTAAAGTCAAGAAAAATACTTATCTTTAGCATATCGGGGTTTTACTTTGAAGATTTATGACTTTAACGGAAAAAAGAACATATCTGGCGACCGCATCCGGGAGGCACGGCTGAAAAGGCGGCTTTCACAGTCTGATCTAGCGGCGCAAATGCAGGTGGAGGGAATCATGATCGAGCGTGACAGTGTCAGCCGCATCGAAATTGGCACACGCTTCATCCCCGACTACGAGCTGCCCCTCTTTGCGAAGGTTCTGGGCGTCTCTGTCGATTGGCTGCTGGGATTATCAGGTTAACATAACAGAACGGCCGCCCAAAAGGGCGGCCATCTCTTTTACGGTTTTACCGTCTGGCTCAGATTCTTGATCCGGTAATTCTCCCCCGCCTGCTCGAACTCCACCGCCACATCGGCGTCGAAGTGGGCGGTGAGGATGTCGCCGGACCAGTCGAAGGGGGTCTTGTTCCAGCGCAGGAATGCCTCCACGAAGATTTTGTGGTCCAGATAGAACTGCTGGATGCACTGGCTCACGCTGTTGATGAAGGTGATGCCGTCCACTGGAGCGAACAGCTCCTTGGGCATGTCACACAGGGCCACGAAGGCGGCCCCCTGTCCGCCGGCGGTGGGACAGCGGTAGTAGCAGCGGTCCTCCGCCAGAGCTCCGCAGACCACCATAGAGAAGTTGTGGCCGTTGAAGGTGCCGTTCAGCTCACACTGGGGGTACATCAGCGGCTCCAGACCCCAGGTCTGGCCGTAGGTCCGGGCGATCTGGGCCTGGCCCAGCACGCTGTTGGGGAAATTGTTGATATTCTCCCAGCCCCACAGCCAGGAGTTGGAGGCATAGGACTCACTGCCCAGGAACTGGACCCGGAACTCCTGTTTGCCCAGCGTGAGGGCGCCCTTCTCAAAGTCGATATACCAGCCCTCCTCGCCTCTCACCAGATCCAGAAAGGCGTGCTGGGCGGTGTACATCTTGCCCAGGCAGGCGGAGAACACCTGATCCCAGTCGGACATATTCACACCGTCGGGGAAAAAGGACACCGGCGCACCCGGTCCCTTGGGGGCCTCCGCCTCCTGCTTCGGCGCAGCATTTTTTCCAAACAGCGTTCCAAATAAGGACATCGCAGTCACTCCTCTCTATTTTGGGACAGTTTACCACAATGCGCACCGGTTTGCAAGCGAGAATCAGGCTTGCCCTGGACCGGAAACTGTGATATGATAGGGGCTGTTCCCTATTTATCATGTTCTTAGATTTTACGAAAGGAAGCACTTTATGAATCATACCAAACGTTTTGGGGCCCTGGCGCTGGCCCTTGTCATGACCCTTACCGCCTTGACCGGCTGCGGCGGGATCTCTGCCGGTCCCGACGGAAGCTCTGCCTCTGGCTCTGGCAGCGCCTCCGGCTCCGCTTCCCAGGCGGAACCTATGGACCTGTCCCAGATCACCGACCCCTATTTGGCGGTCTCCGGACTGGCCGGGGATGAGACTCTCGCCAGGCTGGGCGAGACGGCGATCACTGCCGCAGACTATCTCTACTGGCTTGACTGGGTCATTGAGAACTACCTGGATCAGTTCGGCGGCCAGATGACCACCCTGCCCTGGGACGTTCAGATGACGGACGACGGCCTCACCTTCGGCCAGTATATGCTGGATCAGGCCACAGAAATCGCTGTCTTCCACGCCATGTTGCGGGAGCTGGCCCGTCAGGAGGGACTCACCCCCGACCCCTCCGTTGCCGCCGATATGGATATGCAGTATGCCGACATGGTGGTGCAGGCCGGCTCGGATGAGTCCCAGGTGATCTACACCTTCTGGGGCAATATGCTCACCAAGGACCTGCTGATCAAGCTCAACGAGAACAACGACCTCTACGACCAGCTGCAGGAGCTCTACTTCGGCGAGGACAGCGGCAGTTACCCCACCGACGCTGAGGTGAACGCCTATCTGGACGAAAACGGTTACTTCCATGTGAAGCATATTCTTCTGATGACCATCGATCAGGACACCAGCGAGCCGCTGGAGGAGGAGGCAATCGCCCAGAAGAAAGCCACCGCCGACGATCTGCTGGCTCAGCTTCAGGCGTCGGAGGACCCCATCACCCTCTTCGACCAGCTGATGAACCAGCACAGCGAGGACGGCGGTCTGCTCCTCAATCCGGAGGGCTACATCTTCAGCGCCTCCGACTCTCTGGTGGGCGGCTTCCGGGAGGCCGCGCTGGAGCTGTCTGTGGGCGAGATCTCCGATGTGGTGGAGACAGATTACGGCTATCACATCATGCTCCGCCTGCCCATCGACCCTGCCGAATACCGGGCGGCCTGCATCTCCAGCCTGCTGAGAGAGAAGATCGACCAGGAACGGGACCGGCTGGGCCTGGAAAAGACCGCCGCCTTTGACACGCTGGATGTGAGCTCCTTCTGGGACAATATGCAGTCCCTGCAGCTCGCCATTCAGACTGAGTTGGCCGACTGACAAGCAACACAAAGGAGCGCCCCAAACCGGGGCGCTCCTGTTATTTTTTCGCTCTATTATACAGTTCGTGATCAATTACCGCTCCTCGCGGAAGTAGTTCAGGCCCAGAGCGGCGGGCTGGCCGGACCCCTCCCTCCTGCGGATGGAGGAGGCGATCAGCACGATGGCAGTGATCAGGAAGGGGAGGGCCTTGTACAGCTGAGCCGGAACCGCATTGAGCCAGCCCAGCGGTCCCGGGAAAGCTCCGGCCAGCGACCCGGCGTAGATCTGCAGGGTGTTGAAGAAGCCGAAGACCAGGGTGCCTAAAATGGCCAGCACCGGGTTCCAGTTGGCAAAGATCACCAGGGCGATGGCGATCCAGCCGTAGCCGTTGATCCAGCAGTTGGAGCCCTCAAAGGAGCCGCTCATATACAGGGCCATGTAGAACCCGCCCAGGCCCATGATGCCGGAGCCTCCAATGAGGTGGATGTACTTATACATCAGAGTGTTCACGCCCACCGAGTCAGCTGCGCCGGGGTTCTCCCCCACCGCCCGCAGACGTAGGCCCGTCTTGGTGAAGTTGAGATACCACCACACCAGCACGGCGATGACAATCCCCAGATAGACCAGCAGATTGTGGGAAAACAGGGCCTTTCCGATTACAGGGAGTTTAGAAAGGCCCGGAATTTCCAGTGCGGAAAATCCCTTCACCAGACTCCCGGCGCCGGTCATGGCAGGCCACCGCTCCCCCAGGCCCTTGCCCACGAAGAAGTACAGCCCCAGGCCGAAGGTGGTAATGGTCAGGCCGGTGACGTTCTGATTGGCCTGGAGGGAAACGGTCAGCACCGCGAAGAGCAGTCCGCACAGCCCTGCCGCCAGGAAGGAGACCAGCAGGCCCACCGCCAGACTGTTGGCCGCGCACCCGGCCAGATAGCCAAAAATGGCTCCGATGGCCATGGTGCCCTCCACGCCCAGGTCCAGACTGCCGGATTTCTCCACCACAATCTCTCCCACCGTGCCGTAGAGCAGAGGGATATTCACCAGGACGATGTTAAAGAGGAACAGCGTCAATACATTGATGGGATCGTTCATTTTGCCGCCTCCTTTCTGGTCCGCGCCAGGCGAAAGCGGGTGAAAAAGTCCGCCGCCAGCACGATGAAGAGGATCACTCCCTGAAGCAGATTAGCGAAGTTGGCGTCGATGGAGGGGTAGGTGGTGCTGGCCGTCTGGCACCCGAACTGGAGCACCGTGATCAGCAGGGAGGCCACCACAATGCCCACCATGTTCAGCTTGGCCAGCCAGGCCACCACCACGCCGGTCCAGCCCACGTCGTTGGTGACGGAGGTGGACAGGATGCCCGCGGAGGACACCTGGAAGGCCCCCGCCAGGCCGATGAGGGCGGCGGACAGGAAGATGGTGCGGATGACAATCTTTCCCACCTTCATCCCGGCGTACCGGGCGGTGTTGGGGCTGTCCCCCACCACGGCAATCTCATAGCCCCGCTTGGTGTAGTTCAGATAGATGTACAGCAGCACGCACAGAACGGCGGCGATCACCAGGGACAGGTTCAGGTTGAAGGGCCCGATGGGGATGGTGATCATCTGGGCGTTGGCCGGGAACTTGGCGAACTTGGGCCGGGCGGAATCCGGGTCCAGGAAGAAATTCCAGTCCGTTTTTGTCTCGGCAAAATATTGCAGGAAGTATAGGGCCACATAGTTCAGCATCAGGGTGAGGAGGGTCTCGTTGGTCCCCCACTTCACCTTCAGCGCCGCCACGAACACACCGTACAGTCCGCCCCCCAGGGCGCCGCACAGGGCCATGACCACCACCATCAAGGGCTGGGGCAGGGTCCCGCCCAGCTTCATGGCAGCGAAGCCCGCCCAGAACGCCCCCATAATGAACTGTCCCTCGCCGCCGATGTTCCAAAAGCGCATCTTGAAGGCCAGCGCCAGGGCCATCGACGTGATCAGCAGCGGGACGAACAGCTTGATAAAATTCTCCACTGACCGCCAGGGGTAGCGGCTGCCTGGGATACCCATGGTGAGCAGCTGCTTATAGAAGGTAACGGGCTCCACCCCCTGGACCATCAGCAGCACCGCGCCCACCAGCAGCGCCAGCACCACCGCCGCCACATAGGCTGTGGCCTGACGGCCCGGTCCGGCGTGGTCCCGCTTGACCACGTGGAACAGAGGCTGACGGTTTTTCATTCCTCCACCTCCTCGGATTCCTCGATGCGGCTGTCCCGGGCGATGCCGGCGGGCTTGTCCTCATACTTGTTGGTCAGGTCCAGCGCCCCGGTCATCATCAGGCCCAGCTCCTCCTTGCTGGTCTTGTGGGCGTGGACCACGCCCATCACTCTGCCGTGGCACAGCACCATGATCTTATCGCACAGGTCGATCATCACGTCCAGGTCCTCCCCCACGAAGAGGATGCCTACCCCGTCCTTCTTCTGCTTGTTCAGGATGTCGTAGATGGCGTAGGAGGAGTTGATGTCCAGCCCCCGGACGGGGTAAGCGGTGACAATCACGTTGGGGCCGGCCTTGATCTCCCGGCCCAGCAGCACCTTCTGCACGTTGCCGCCGGACAGGCGGCGCACCGGCGTCTCGGTGGAGGGAGTGACGATCTCCAGCTCATCGATGACCTGCTGGGCCTCCGCCCGGCCGGTCTTCCGGTCCACAAAGGGCCCCTTGGACTGGTCGTACTTTTTCAGCAGCATGTTGTCGGTCACCGACATGGAGGGGGCCAGGCCCATGCCCAGCCGGTCCTCGGGGATGAAGGACATGGAGATGCCCTTTTCCAAAATCGACTTGGGGCTGAGGCCCACGATGTTGTCCCCCTTATGGATCATCATGCCGCTCTCAATCGGCCGCAGGCCGGCGATAGCCTCGCACAGCTCCTTCTGTCCGCAGCCGGCGATGCCGGCCACCCCCAGGATCTCGCCCCCCCGGATGTAGAAGTTCACCTTGTCGATGGCCACCGCGCCCTCGTCATTGCGGATGGTCAGGTCCCGAATCTCCAGCAGGGGCCGGGTCTTCTCCACCACGGGGCGGTCGATGTTCAGTTCCACCTTCCGGCCCACCATGTACTCGGTGAGCTGCTGCTCGCCGGTGGAGGAGGTGTCCACGGTACAGATGTACTCCCCCTTGCGGAGGATGGCCACCCGGTCGGAGATCTCCAGCACCTCGTTGAGCTTATGGGTGATGATGATGATGGCGTGGCCCGATCCCTTCATGCGGCGGAGCACATCGAAGAGCCTGGCCGTCTCCTGCACGGTGAGGACGGCGGTGGGTTCGTCCAGGATGATGATCTTGGCCCCGTAGTACAGCACCTTGACGATCTCCAGGGTCTGCTTCTCTGACACCGCCATGTTGTACACCTTTTTCCGGGGATCTATATCAAAGCCGAACTTTTTTGCCATCTCCCCAATGGTGTTGTACCGGTCCTTTTTCAGCACCGCGCCCGACTTGTCGTCCCCCAGCCAGATGTTGTCGGCGGCGGAGAAGACGTCAACCAGCTTGAAGTGCTGGTGGACCATGCCGATCCCCAGCCGCTTGGCGTCCTCCGGGGAGTTGATGGCTACCTCCTGCCCGTTCAGCAGGATGGACCCGCTGTCCGGTTTGTAGATGCCCGACAACATGTTCATCAGAGTGGTCTTGCCCGAGCCGTTCTCCCCCAGCAGGGCCAGGATCTCCCCCGGTTTGACGTTCAGGTTGACATTTTTGTTTGCCGCTACGCTGCCAAAGCTTTTGCAGATGCCCCGCATCTCAATGGCATACCGTTCCTCCATACCTTCTCTCCTCTTCCAAAAACACGCGGGCCGGCCGGTGGTATCCGGCCGGCCCGGTTCGGGTCTGCGTTGATTGGGCGGGAGGATCAGCCCTCCACCACGCCAGCTACATTGTAATCCATGCTGCCCTTAATCACGCCGTCGTCCACAGAGAGACCGCCAGCGGGGACAATCACGGTCCCGTTGGTATCCACCAGGTCGGCCTCGGTTTTGACGATTTCTACCGAGCCGTCCTCCCCGATGTTATAGCTCAGCTTCACACCGGTGAACACGTCCCACTCGCCGGACTTAATCAGCTCCCGGACCGCGTCCATCACGGCGGTGGTGTTGGGGGCGGCGGTGGCCTCGTTCACGGGAGAGGTATCCACAAGGCCCTCGGCCAGGCCGGCGTAGTAGGCGTTGCCGTCCATGTTTTCCACAAACTTGGAGGCGTCGCCGTTGCAGGCCATGGCGGCCTCGATGGCGGTCTGGTAGTAGACGTTCCAGTGCCAGATGGCGGCGGTGATGTGGGCGTTGGGGGCCTGCTCAGTCATGTCGGAGTTGTAGCCGCAGCCGAAGGCGTTGTTCTCCTGGGCCACCAGCTGGGGCTGGGCGGAGTCGCAGTGCTGGGAGATGACGCCGCAGTTATAGGTGTCGATGAGGGCCTGGGCGGCCTGGCGCTCCAGGTTCTCGTTGCCCCAGATGTTGATTTTCTTTACATAGACGGTGGCGTCCGGGTTGGCGGACTGGACACCCAGGGTAAAGCCGTTGATGCCGGAGCAGGTCTCGGCGTACTCAGTGTTGTATGCGGCCACATAGCCGATGGAGTTGTTGCCGGTCTCCAGAGACTTCAGCCCGGCGGCGATGCCGGCCAGGTAGCGGGCCTGATAGATGCGGCCGAAGTAGTTGTTGAAGTTGGTGTCATTGCCCAGATAGCCGGTGCCGTGGGAGAAGATGATCTCGGGGTAATCCCCGGCCTTGTCGTTCATGGCGTCGATGTAGCCGAAGGAGATGCCGAAGATCACGTTGGCTCCCTGGTTGGCCAGGGTGTCGATGGCGCTGCACACAGCGTCATAGTCCTCATCCACCTTGTCCACAATGAGCAGCTGGGTGGCGGGGTCCATGCCCAGGTCCTTCATGGCGGTGGTGATGCCGTTGTGGTGCTGGAAGGTATACCCGGCCACATCGTTCTGGCTGGTGATATAGATGGCGCCCACCTTGAAGTCGGAGCTGTCGCCGCCGGTGGGGGCAGACACATCACTACCGCTCCCGGAAGCGGCGGGACTGCTGGCGGCAGGGGTGCTGGTGCTGCCGCCGCCGCAGGCGGCAAGGGACAGGCTCATAGCCGCAGCCAGAGCCAGCGCAAGAAGTTTTTTCATTCTAGTTCCTCCTTAAGTTGTTCTTCCTCTTTCTACCTTATATATTAAAACCGGACCAGTCCGGCTTTAATCCATAAATTCCACGCCGGTTTCCTCGCTCATGGACTTGATCCGAGCCAGTGACTCCACCCGGATTCCCTTGGCGCGCAGCCGGTCTCCACCAGGCTGGAATGCCTTTTCGATGACGATCCCCGCCCCGGCCAGCTCCGCCCCGGACTGGCTCACCAGATCGATCAGCCCCTCCAGCGCCGCGCCGTTGGCCAGGAAGTCGTCGATGATCAGGACCTTGTCCCCCGGACCCAGGAACCGGGTGGACACGATCACATCAGACACATTCCCATGGGTAAAGGACCTGACTTTGGTGGTGTACACCTCGCCGGCGATGTTTTTGGTCTTGCTCTTTTTGGCAAAGATCACCGGACAATGAAAAAACTGCGCTGTGACACAAGCGATCCCGATGCCGGAGGCCTCGATCGTCAAAATCTTGTTCACACCGCAGCCGTCAAACCGGCGCAGAAATTCCTTGCCGATCTCCTCAAAAAGGGCAACATCCATCTGGTGGTTCAGAAAACTGTCCACCTTCAGCACATCGTTCCCCTTCACCGTTCCATCCTTCCGGATTCGCTGCTTCAGCAGCTCCATGGGGACTCCACCGCCTTTCTGAAACGAAACGATGGCCCGAATCGTCCGGGCCACGTCCTTCTGCAAAAAATGCCACAACTACATTGTACAAGAAATCCCCCCGTTTTTCAATCCCCTTTTTTCGGGTTTTTCCTCACATTCTCCATAATTTTTTCTGGCATTTTTCCTTTTTTCTCCATAGTTTGCCAGTCCTCCGCCCGCTGGAAGCGCTCAGTCCCCTGCGGCGCAGGCTTCCCCGGGAAATTTTTCCTGGGCGACGGGCTTCGACCTTTTGATTTCCAATTTATGGTAAACTATAGCTGTAACCATTCCATTTGCTGTACATAAGAAAGGTGGTAATCTCTATGTGGCCGCTGCTGAAAAAGGGGATTTTTGAGACCGGACGGGTGCTCTTCCTCCCCCTCGACGCCATTCACCCCAACCCCAACCAACCCAGGCGCACCTTCACCCAGCCCGAGCTGGAGGAGCTGGCCGCTTCCATCCAGGAGCTGGGGGTGCTCCAGCCGCTGACCGTCCGCCGCCGGGACGGCCAGTGGGAGCTGGTGGCCGGCGAACGCCGCCTTCGGGCGGCCCGGCTGGCCGGTCTGGACACCGTCCCCTGCCTGTCCATTCAGACGGACAGCCAGTCCTCCTCCCTGCTGGCTCTGGTAGAGAACCTCCAGCGCCGGGACCTGGACTTCTGGGAGGAGGCCCTGGCCCTCCGCCGCCTCATCGATACCTACCACATCTCCCAGGATGACGCCGCCCGGCGCATCGGCAAGAGCCAGTCCGCGGTGGCCAATAAGCTGCGCCTGCTCAAGCTGCCCCACGAGGTGCTGGAGCTGCTCCGGGACCACGGCGCCACCGAGCGCCACGCCAGGGCGCTCCTCCGGCTCAGCGAGGAGGAGCAGCAGCTGGAGGCCGCCCGGCTGGTCGTCGCGGACAGTCTCACCGTGGCCCAGACCGAGGCCCTGGTGGACAGTATGCTCATGGCCAAGGCTCCCCCCGACCGGAGACGCCCCACCTTCGTGATCAAGGATGTGCGGCTGTTTTTGAACACCATTACCCGCAGCCTGGACATCATGCGCTCCGCCGGGGTGGACGCCCAGTGCCGCCGTCAGGACTCTGACGAGGAGATCACTCTCACCATCCATATCCCCCGCCGGGCGGGGTGATGTTTCACGTGAAACCATCTCTCAGCTCCAGGGAATTTCCATAGCCCAGCTCCTGAAACGCCTGAGCCAGCTCCCACACGCTCTCCTTTCCCATGCCCCAAAGGGATATGTACACCGTGTCAAACATATCGTTGGGATCAAATTCACGGGAGAGGATACAGCAGGCAGCCTCCTTCCGCCAGACCTGATCCAGCTCCGTGCTGAACCAGACCCGTTCATAGCTCAGCCGCCGCAGCGGCCCCTCCAGCTTCTTGATCTGGAGCTGAAACCCGATGTCCTCCAGCTCCTTTTCGCTGAGGTTCTGGATGGGATGCGTTCTGCAATAGTCCTCCGCCTCCGGGCAGGGCCCGTAGAGCGGCTGGTGCAGATGAAAGGCCAGCTCCAGCGAATGGTGGAAGGAAAACTGTTTTCCGCCCTCCGCCAGAAACGCCTGATTACACAGCAGCTGTCCCAGGCTGTCCGCCACCCTGATCTGTCTGTCCCTCAGATCAGACCACCGCTCCATCCAAACCAGATAGGGCGGCCCCTCCTTCGGGAAGCAGTAGGCCAGCTTATCCCCCTCGTCCAGAAGACTGTAGCTTCCGATCATCAGGCAGGGCTCCTCCCCTTCGGACAGGTACAGCTGATTACTGGGATAAAGCCACGCCCGCCGCTGCAGATTCAGACCTTGCGTACCAATCTGCGCCAGGAAGGTCCCGTACTCCTCCGGAAGCCGGGGAACGTCAGGAGCAAACTGCTCCGCCAGCTTCTTGACCACGCTCCGGGCGGCAGGCGCACACTTATAAGATCCATACCAGCTTGGGCAGGCCGCAGTCATAAACCGGGAAAAGGACGGATACCAATCGGACCCCTCATAAGGGGCTGGCATGAGCATAGGAGGTCCCTCGCTTTCTCTTCTGGATCTGGGATCATTGTATTCTTCTTTGGTAACACTGTCAATGACGTTTCACGTGAAACATGGGAGCCGCTCTGCGGCTCCCATGTTTCTTTTCCAAGAATTCTTGAAAAACAGTTGAAATCCATGACGGCGGTTGATATAATGAGGAATTGCACAACCAATATTTTTTATTTCCGCAAGGAGGCCATCCTCATGGCAAAGATCATCGCCGTCGTAAACCAAAAGGGCGGCGTGGGCAAGACCACGACCACCGTCAACATCACCGCCGCCCTCCATTCCCTGGGCAAACGTGTCCTGCTGTGTGACTTCGACCCCCAGGCCAACGCCACCTCTGGTATGGGGGTGGACAAAAACACCGCCTCTCCCAACGTCTACGACCTGCTGGTCAGCGATGCTGACCCGGCCAAGGCGGTGGTATCCACCAAGTATGGTGACGTACTGCCCTCCAACAAGGCGCTGGCCGGCGCGGGGATCGAGATGATTGGCATTGACGGACGGGAGGAGCTGCTGAAAAACGCGCTCAACACTCTGTCCGGCGAGTACGACTTCATCTTTATCGACTGCCCCCCCTCCCTGGAGCTGCTGACGGTCAACGCCCTGTGCGCCGCCAATTCCCTGCTGGTGCCGGTCCAGTGCGAATACTACGCCCTGGAGGGGCTGAGCGATCTGCTGGCTACCGTCCGTCTGGTGAAGCGGAAGCTGAACCCCAACCTGACCATGGAGGGTGTTCTGCTCACCATGTTTGATAGCCGCACCAACCTCTCCCTCCAGGTGGCGGAGGAGGTCAAGCGCCACTTCCCCGGCCAGGTGTATGCCACCGTCATCCCCCGGAACGTCCGCCTCTCTGAGGCGCCCAGCCACGGCAAGCCCATCTCCGATTACGATCCCTACTCCCGCGGCGCGGAGGCCTACAAGCTGCTGGCCGAGGAGATGACCGCGGCTCTGGCTCAGCTGTGACAATCTGATTAAAGAGGTAAGGATATGGCAAAACGAAAAACCGAACTGGGCCTGGGCCGGGGGCTGAACGCTCTGCTGGGCGACCCGGAGCTGCCCGCTCAGGGGGAAGGCTCCGTCGCCCTGCCCATCTCCCAGGTGGAGCCAGGTCTGAATCAGCCCCGAAAACGCTTTGAGCAGGGGGCGCTGGACGATCTGGCGGAGTCCATCCGTGTCCACGGTATCATCCAACCGCTGACGGTCCGCCGTCTGGCTACCGGCTACTACCAGATCATCGCCGGCGAGCGGCGGTGGCGGGCGGCCAAGGCCGCCGGACTCCAGGAGGTCCCTGCCGTCATCATCGAGGCGGACGACCGCAAGGTGATGGAGCTTGGACTGATCGAAAACCTCCAGCGGGAGGATCTGAATCCCGCTGAGGAGGCCCGGGGCTACCGGACTCTGATGGAGGAGTACGGCCTGACCCAGGAGCAGGTGGCCCAGCAGATGGGGAAATCCCGTCCCGCCATCACAAACACCCTGCGGCTGCTGGCCCTTCCCGAGGAGGTTATGACCCTGGTGGAGGAGAACGCCCTTTCCGCTGGACACGCCAGAGCCATTCTGGGCGCTCCCACCGCCGCCCTTCAAAAGGAGGCTGCCAAGCAGGTTGTAGAGGGGCAGCTCTCAGTACGGCAGACCGAGGCTCTGATCAAAGCCCTCCAAAAGGAGAAGAAGGAACGGCCCAAGGAACAGGGACCGGACCTCTCCCTCTATCTGGGCGAACTGGAAAAGGACCTGGCCGGACGGCTGGGCCGGAAGGTAAAGATCGCTCACAAGGGCAAGAAGGGCCGCGTCGAGCTGGAGTATTACAACGAGCAGGATCTGGAGACCTTGCTGGCCCTGCTGCAGCGCCTGACATCGCAGGGAGGTGGGCAGGATGGCTGAGCGGAACCGCAGCGAGCCCTTTATTGAGGACGCCGACCGCTTTCCAGAGAACGGAACCCGAACCCGCCGTCCCCCCTCCCCCGACCAGGAGACCCGGCGGCGCAAGACCCAGCAGCGCCGCCGCCGCAACTCCGTCTTTCAGTATATCGCCGTCCTGTTCATGGCTGCCTTTGTCCTACTGCTGTTCACCTTTATGATGGAGCGGCGGCAGAGCCAGCAGCAGATCGACGACCTGAAGCAGTCCGCCTCTACCGTGCAGACCCTCCAGGGGCTGATAGACGAGAACAGCAGCCTGAAGCTTCGGCTGGCGGAACTGGAGGAGCAGCTGGAACAGCAGAAGTCAGCGGCGGGCGATCTTACAGTCAGCCTGGATGGCGTCACCGATACGCTGAGCCACACGGAGAACCTGCTCGCCTGGACCACCCAGGCCATGGACTATTTCTGGCAGATCAACGACGCCTACGTCCGCGGCAGGACCCAGCTGTGCCGCGAGCTGATCACCCAACTCGAAAGCCCGGAGACAACTCCCGCCGCAGGCCCGCTGATGGAGTATCTTCCAAAGGAGAACTCCACCGGCACTGACCGCTACTCCCCCTACGACCGATATATGGAGATCCGGGGGAAGGTCATCAAGTAAGCAATGTTTCACGTGAAACATCCATGATATCTTTAATAAGGAGAGAATCTGATATGCTCGACATTCGCTTTATCCGGGACAACCCGGACGCAGTAAAGGAAAACATCAAGAAAAAATTCCAGGAGGAGAAGCTCCCCCTGGTGGACGAGGTGCTGGCTCTGGACACAGAGAACCGGGCCGCCATGTCCGAGGCCAACGAGCTCCGGGCCGCCCGGAACACCCTCAGCAAGCAGGTGGGCATGCTCATGGGCCAGGCCAAGAAGGACCCCTCCAAGCTGGCGGAGGCCGAGGAGGCCAAGGCCATGGTGAAGGCCAACGCCGACCGGCTGGCCGAGCTGGAGCAGAAGGAGGCCGAGCTGGCGGAAAAGATCCGAAAGATCATGCTGGTCATCCCCAACATCATCGACCCCTCCGTGCCCATCGGCCCTGACGACTCCGCCAACGTGGAGGTGGAACGGTTTGGCGAGCCCGCCGTCCCCAGCTTTGAGATTCCCTACCACACGGAGATCATGGAGCGGTTTGACGGTGTGGATATGGACTCCGCCGGCCGGGTGTCCGGAAACGGCTTCTACTACCTGCTGGGCGACGTGGCCCGTCTCCACGAAGCGGTGCTGGCCTACGCCCGGGACTTTATGATCGGAAAGGGCTTCACCTTCTGCATCCCCCCCTTCATGATCCACGGCAATGTGGTTGAGGGCGTTATGAGTCAGACCGACATGGAGGCCATGATGTACAAAATTGAGGGCGAAGACCTCTACCTCATCGGCACCAGCGAGCATTCCATGATCGGCAAATTCATCGACCAGATGATTCCCGAAGCCAGCCTGCCCCAGACTCTCACCTCCTACTCCCCCTGCTTCCGCAAGGAAAAGGGCTCCCATGGCATTGAGGAGCGGGGCGTCTACCGCATCCATCAGTTCGAGAAGCAGGAGATGATCGTAGTCTGCAGGCCCGAGGACTCCATGGAGTGGTACGAGAAAATGTGGCGCTACTCGGTGGAGCTGTTCCGATCCCTGGACATCCCCGTCCGGCAGCTGGAGTGCTGCTCCGGCGACCTGGCCGACCTGAAGGTGAAGTCCTGCGACATCGAAGCCTGGTCCCCCCGGCAGCAGAAATATTTTGAGGTCTGCTCCTGCTCCAATCTGGGGGACGCCCAGGCCCGCCGGTTGAAGATGCGGGTCAAGGGCGAGAAGGGCACCTACCTGCCCCACACCCTGAACAACACCGTTGTGGCACCCCCCCGCATGCTCATCGCCTTCCTGGAAAATAACCTTCAGGCGGACGGCAGCGTTGTGATCCCCAAGGTGCTCCAGCCCTATATGGGCGGCCTGGAGGTCATGGTCCCTAAGCACTAATTTCGGGAAAGGAGATCGACTATGGGTATTTTTTCATTCTTTTCCAGGGACGAGGACGAGGAAGAGGAGGAGCTGGAACAGGAACAGTCATCCACACTGGTCCTTGGCCGCCAGCAGGAGAGCGCCCCCACCGGCGAGCTGTTCGAGGGCATGCGCATCGACGTCATGTCCAAGGAGGGGGACCCTCTGCTCTCCGGACGGATCACCGAATGCTCGGAGGACAACCTGACTCTAGGCCGGCTCCCCGGCGAGCTGTCCTTTAAAATCGCGCCCCTCAACACCTCGGTTAGCCTCAGCGGCTACGACAAAAAGCTGATCCCCATCAGTCTCAGCGCCACAGTGACCGAATCCACCCGCACGGTCCTGAAGGTGACCAACCTTAAGGTGGAGAGCCATGCCGAAAACCGGGAGACCTTCCGCCTCCCCTATTCCGCACCCGTGTCCCTCTACCGGAACGACGACGACCGCTACAAAAATCCGGAGGAGTGCCAGCTCATCAACATCAGCACCGGCGGCTGCTGCATCCAGTCGGAGTATATCCACATGGAAGACGAAGTGCTGCGCATCCGGATCAAGCTGGACGAATACGCGCCGCTGAACTTCCTGGGGCAGATCGTCCGGTGCGTGGAGCATGGCCGGGGCCAGTTCTGGTACGGCATCCTCTTCGCCCAGCTGACCGAGCAGGAGATCACCTCGCTGAACAAGACCCTGTACAACCTTCAGATGGGCATCAAAGAGACCCGCATCCGCGCCAGCGACGACGACCGCTGGTAACTCACCGCCGGAGGCACATATGAGAAGCTTTTTCAAGGAATTCAAACAATTTATTGCCCGGGGCAATGTGATGGACATGGCGGTGGGCGTCATCATCGGCGGGGCCTTCTCCAACATAATCACCTCTCTTATTGATGACATTCTCAACCCCATCCTTGGGACGTTCACTGAGGATGGCGGGGCACTGGCCAGCTCTTTAACCATCCGCTTGGCGGGAGGCGGCGAGATCATGCTGGGCAGTTTTCTCAATACAGTACTGAACTTCCTGGTCATGGCCTTTGTAGTCTTCTGCCTGGTGAAGGCCATCAACCAATTCCACCGCAAAGAGGAAGAACCCGCCGCCCCTCCCGCCCCGCCGGAACCCTCCCCTGAGGAGAAGCTCCTGATGGAGATCCGGGACCTTTTAAAGGAGAAGCAATAAATGGCTGAGGACAAACGCTCCCCCGAGGAGCAGGAGAACAGCGGCTTTACCCCCTCCTCCCCTGTCAAGCGGACCCTGGCCTGGACCGGCCTGGCCTACGCTCTGATTCTGCTGATACTGACCACCTATATCTACTTCAACGGCGCAGGACTGCGCAACCTGGGTCCCCTGCTCACCCTTCCGGGGCTGATTGGAATGGGGGCGCTGGCGCTGGTATCCTGGAAGAGCACCGGCAGGCCGGGGAAATGGCCCGCCATCGGTCTGGCTGTTTTCTGCTGGCTGCTGGCCCTGGCCACCCTGCCCATCGGCATCGCCGGACTCATGTCCAATTTTCCTGAGCTGGCCGCTGTCATCGTGTCACAGTGATAAGAGGATAGGCTATGGAACACATTACAGAGATTCTCCGCCAGGGCTTCGAGGAGTACGGTCTTACGGACAAGATCGATCCCTGGGCAATCACCAGTCTGGACGAATACTGCCAGCGGCTCCTGGAAAAGAACCAGGTAATGAACCTCACCGCCATCCGGGACCCGGAGGGGGTGGCCCGGATGCACTTCCTGGACTGCACCGCCCTCCTCAAGTTCTGCAGCCTTGAGGGAAAGACTCTCATCGACGTGGGCACCGGGGCGGGCTTTCCAGGAATGGTGCTGAAGCTGCTGGTCCCCTCCCTGGAGGTCACCCTTCTGGACTCGCTGAACAAACGGCTGGACTGGCTGCTGGAGACCAGCGGCGCACTGCCGGCGGGACTGTATTCCGGAGTCCGGACCGTCCACGCCCGGGCGGAGGAGCAGGCCCTGAAAAAGGGCTTCCGAGACAGCTTCGACTTCGCCACCGCCCGGGCGGTGGCCGACCTGCGGCTGCTGTGCGAGCTGTGCCTCCCCTATGTAAAGGTGGGAGGCAAATTCCTGGCTATGAAGTCCACCAACAGCGGTCAGGAGCTGGAGGACGCCGCCCACGCCATCAAGCTGCTGGGCGGCCGGGTCGGCGAGGTGCAGGACTACTCCCTGCCAGGGACCGATGTCACCCACCGCCTCATCGTCATTGAAAAGCTGGCTCCTACCCTGAAGGGCTACCCCAGGCGATGGGCAAAAATACAAAAAGATCCCCTCTGACAGGGCAGTTTCCTCGAATCCGATGGGAATTTGTAAATTTTTTCTAAAAGTTCCGCCAAAAATGGTTGACGAGCGGCAGATTTGTGGTACACTAAACAGTAAGGTTAGGAGGTTCCTTCCATGGGCACTGTGATCGCGATCACTTCCGGCAAAGGCGGTACTGGAAAGACCTCTGTCACCGGCGGCATAGCCGCTTCCCTGGCCCTGATGGGCCGGAACGTGCTGTGCATCGACATGGACATCGGCCTGCGGAACCTGGATATCTCGCTGGGACTCAGTGACCGGGCTCTGATGGATTTTTCCGATGTGGCGCTGGGCCGCTGTCCCCTGGCCCGGGCCGTGGTGGAGCACCCCGACCTGAAGGGGCTCTCTCTGCTCTCCGCCCCCATGACCATGCCCGCCAGCCTCACCTCAGAGAAGGTGCGCGCCCTGCTGAACGAGGCCCGCGACGGCTATGACTACATCCTAATCGACTCCCCCGCCGGACTGGGCTCCGGCTTCCAGCTGGCCACTCGAGGGGTGGACCGCGCTATCGTCATCGCGACCAACGACGCCTCCTCCCTGCGGGACGCCCAGCGGACCGTGGCAGAGCTGGAGCACCTGAGAACGATCCATCTGGTCATGAACCGCATCCAGACCAAGCTGCTGCGCAAGCTGCGCACCACCATTGACGACGCTATGAATGCCGCCGGACTGCCCCTCATCGGCGTGGTGCCGGAGGATCCCCAGGTCATCCTGTGCGCCAACCTGGGGCAGCCCCTCACCACCCGGGGCAAACGGGGCGCCGCCCTGGCCTGCTGGAACATCGCCCAGCGGCTGGAGGGACAGCGGGTGCCGATCATGCGCATCCGTTAACTCCAACGACCCCATCCGAAACGATTTGAGGAGGTATTTCCGCCATGAACATCGCCATTATGAGCCACACCAAAAAGCAGGAGCTGATGGTGCAGTTCTGCACCGCATACTGTGGTGTCCTGTCCAAGCATGCTGTCTGCGGCACCAACGCCACCGGACGCATGGTGGCGGAGGCCACCGGTCTGCCTGTTCAGCTCTTCCTGTCCCATGAGCATGGAGGCATCGAACAAATCGGCCAGCGCATCATCTACAACGAGATCGACATGGTGCTTTTTTTCAACTCCCCCCAAGATAATGAGATGGACAAGGACGTGCTGTACATCACCCGCCTGTGCGACCAGCATTCCGTCCCCGTAGCCACCAACGTGGCCACCGCCGAGCTGCTCATTCATGGCTTGGCCCGGGGCGATCTGGACTGGCGCGAAGGCATGAACCCCAATCGGGTTCCCTTTGCCCTGTAAGCGGCGGTCCCCTGCTGCATGTGCGCGCTCCCGTCCCGACCTCGTGGATGGGGGCGCTTTGTTCCTTTTTCCTGAACAAGACAATTCTTCTTTATTTTGTAATATCAGAAGCAAACAATACTGTGTGTAATTGAGAAAGAGAGGATTTGACTATGGCTAAGGTTCAACCCCGCACTTTGTCTGGCTTTATGGAGCTCCTCCCAGCCCGGCAGATCCAGTTCGACCGCATGGCGGCCATCATCCGGGAATCCTTTTCCCTCTACGCCTTCACCCCCCTGG
>CAJUAW010000002.1:41405-68524 GCA_910584605.1 uncultured Oscillospiraceae bacterium | reverse complement strand
ACGCTCTTCCGATCTCTTCTCCTGCTTGGGGGCCCCCAGACAGACGAACAGCAGGTCTGGCCGGGCGGCGGCCACCTTCAGCAGCGCCGCCTCCTCGTCCTTGAAGTAGCCGTCCTGGGTGCCGCACAGGGTGACGCCGGGGTACCGCTCCACAATGCGGCGGCCGGCCTCCTCCGCCACGCCGGGCTTGGCCCCCAGCAGATAGAGCCGCCCGCCCCGCTCCTGGAGCGCGGCCAGCATGTCCTCCGCAAAGCCGATGCCGGTAACCCGGCCCTTCAGGGGGGTGCCTTGGATCTTTGCCGAGTAGACCACTCCGATGCCGTCGGCCAGCACCAGGTCCGCCTCGTTGAGCACCTGACGGAAGGCGCTGTCCTTCTCCGCCGCCAGGATAAACTCCGGGTTGGGGGTGACTACATAGTGAAACTTATCCTCCGCCAGCAGGGCGGCCCCCGCCTGGGCGGCCTCCTCCCGGGTGAGGTCGTCAAAGCTGACGCCTAAAACTTCTTTTTTCAAACGTACCTCCATGCGCGGTTTGCGCCTCCCGCTCCTGTTTTGCCCATCAGGGTGATGATTCCCGGTTGGACAGTCGCTCAAACAGGGACGGATACACCTTTCCTTATACTCTTTGTTATTCTACCATGGTCCGCTGGAAAAGTCTATGAAATTTCCGTGAAGGTTTTTTTAAGATCCTCCAGCCGCCCTCTGCGTTTGTAACTACTTTGTAACTTGACCATCATCTACTTCAAGCGTAGTATAAAATCAACTACATTTGAAGTGGATGTGATTCTATGAAGCGGCTCCCCGATACCGAGCTTGAAGTGATGAAGGCCCTGTGGGCCACCGGTCCCGACACCCCTCGGGCCGTTCTGGAGGACAAGCTGGCCCCCTTCGGCTGGGCGGCCAACACCATTAATACATACCTCTCCCGTCTGGCGGACAAGGGCTTTGTGGCCGTCCGCCGGGTGGGAAAGGGCAACCGGTACACCCCTCTGGTGGGTCAGGAGGAGTATCAGTCCTTCGACAGCCGGGCGGTGCTGGACCGGCTCTACGGCTCTCCCCGGAACTTTGTGGCCGCCCTGGCCCGGGAGGGGATGCGCCAGGACGAGCTGGAGGAGCTCCAGGCCCTGCTGGACCAGCTGAACAGAGGGCAGCTGCGATGAATCAAATTCTGCTCACCTTAGGAGCCCTCACCCTCGGGGGTTCCGCTGCTGTGCTGCTGCTGGCCTGGGCAGGCCAGTCCACCCGGGGCCGTTACGGGGCCAAGTGGCGGTGCTGGGCCTGGCTGCTGCTGTGCCTGCGGCTGGCCGTTCCCCTGCCCCTCGTCTTCCGGGGAGAGGCTCATGCCCCCATCCAAATGGACATCCCCAACCCGCCTGCAGTCCAGCATCCCTTCACCCCCGGCGGAGACGAGCCGGAGAACAATCCCGCCCCCACCCTCCCGATTCCCTCCCAGAGCCAGCCCCAGCCGCCCAGCGCCTCCGGGGACGGCTCCGCCGCCGCCCCCGGACCGATCCTCACCCCCGCCGCGCCGGTTGAGCAGACGTCCGCCGGCCTCCCCCGGCTGCTGTTCACCGTCTGGCTGGCCGGAGCTGCGGGGATGCTGGTGTGGAACGCCGGGACCCACCTCCGCTTTTTGTCCTACCTGCGCCGGTGGTCCGCCCCGGTCACCGACTGGGACGCGGTGGCCGCCTTCAACCACCTGGGCGACCAGCTGAAGCTCCTCCGGCGGCCCCGCCTGCTGGTGTGTCAGGGCCTGAAGGTGCCCATGCTGGCCGGAGCGCTGCGCCCGGCGATCCTTCTGCCCCAGGGGAAAATCACCGGGGAGGAGCTGGCCTTCTCCCTGCTCCACGAGCTGACCCACTACCGCCGGGGCGACATCTGGCTGAAATCTCTGGCTATGTGGGTCAACGCCCTGTACTGGTTTAATCCCCTGATGTGGTATATGATCCGCCTGGTGGAGCGGGACACCGAGCTGGCCTGCGACGAGGACGCCCTGCGCCGGCTGTCCCCCCAGGACTACTCCGGCTACGGCCAGACCATTTTGGCCGCTGTGGCCAGATTACAAAATAGAAAGGAAAACACCCATGAAGAATAACATGCCCCGCACACCCTTCTCCACTCCCCTGTCCGGATCGGCCAGGGAGACGGAAATTCGACTGCGCAACATCTTCTCCGGACCCAAAAAGCGGCCGCCCCTGCCCTTTTTGATTTTGATGTTCTCCGTGTGTATCTTCTGCGGGAATCTGGTGTCCTGCCAGATGTCCGAGACGGAGGCCCCGGAGCCCGGGGCCAGCAGATCCCTGGCGGACCTCCCCGACCCGCCGGAGCAGAAGCTAGAGATGGAGATTCAAGAGCACCAGGTGGTGCTGCAAGATGAAGATGCCGATCTGGACGGGGACGGCCTGGCGGACACCGTCACGGCCACCACCCGGTTTGACCCACAGGATGAGAGCGGCAGCACGATCATCACCCTCACCGCCGCCCTGGGCCGGGGCGAAACGGTGGAGCGCCAATGGACCGAGGAGAATTATCTGTCTATCGCGGTCTTGATGGCCGAATCTGTCATCAGCCCGGATCGGGACGCTCTGGTCCTGGGGCTGGAGGTCTCCGGCAGCAACTACGGCGCCGCCGAAACGCACATTCTGGAGCTCATCGACGGCAGCCTGACCGAGCGTTACCGTACCGAGAACGCATCCACCATATCCGGCACTTACCTCACATACTGCCCAAAGCGGGAGGGCTCCCCTCTCGACTCCGTCCGCATCCCTGTCCTGGTGGACAAGTGGCACGCCCCGGAGTATTACACCCTGAGCTGGAACGGAACCGGCTGGGACTTTGTGGGGGACGGCTACTTTACCGACGCCGAGACGGTCACGGTCACCGGCGGGCGGGTGCTGACCCTGGCGCTGCGGGGGCGGGTCTCCGGCGAAGAGTTCGGTCCCCATCTGATCTACGACCAGATTCAGGTGTTCGACGGGGATATGATGTTCAACCCGAATATGCTGATCCAGACCATCCTTCCGGAGGACATCCCGGGGGACGACCGCTTCCCGGATCAGATTTTCGTGGCCGACAACTCCTTCCGCGTCTGGATTCAGGATATCAACTTCGACGGCGCGGAGGACTTTGCCGTCCTCTGCGACAGCACCCGAAATCAGGGCTGCCGCTGGTTCCGCTGGAACGAGGGGCAGGGACGGTTTGAATATGCCTTCTCCCTGGCCGGGGAGGTGGAGGTTGTCCCCCAGGGTCAGCACCTGATCGAGGCGTGCTGGACCGAGGACTGGGAGAACAAGCTCTATAACATCTACAGCTTCAATAACCGGGGCTGGCTCATTTTGGAGAGCACCTGGGACACTATGGTTGAAGCGCAGAACGCATGTCAGGAGGATCACTGATGATATATGAGAAAATGCCCCGCACCCCTTTCTCCACCCACCTGTCCGGGTCGGCCAGGGAGACGGAAATCCGTATCCGCAGCATCATGTCCGGACCCAAAAAGCGGCCGCCGCTGCCCTTTTTGATTCTGGCGTTCTCTCTGTGCATCTTCTGCGGCAATATCGTCTCCTGCCAGGTGGCGGAGACGGACACACCCGCCGCCCAGGATTCCTCCGCGTCGGTCTCCGCGCCCCCGGACACCTCCGAGGAACAGCCGTGGGTCCCGGTGGAGCTAAAAACCGGGATGCTCCAATATATCGGGCAGACCAGTGACTGGTTCTATGAGAATTACAGCCCTTCTGAGAAGGAGATGGCGGTTTTGGACAACCTCCCCGGGGCGGAGCTGCCCTGGGAGGCGGTAGAGGTATATTACGCCATGCGGCGGGACTACTGGCGGGACACTCTCCTGCCGGTGGCCTACGACGAGGGGGAGGATGTCACCGTCTACTTTGTAGTGAACCCGGACAGTATGCCCAACGTGGAGCCCCTGGTCAGTCCTATATTGTGGGGAGGAGACCTGGAACAGCAGCGGGGCATCGTCCTGCGTCACGGGGAGCGGACGGCCTATTTCCACCTCTACTGGGGCGGCAATGGGCACTTTGCCAGCAATCCCACGCTGCTGGCGGACGACCTGGACGGCGATGGCCAGCCCGAAGCGGCCCTGGTCCTGACTGACGGCTGGGGCACCGGGGTCCACACGGAAAGCCTGTACATCTTCGACCTGGATACCATGACCTACACCGTCCCGGACTTCTCCGACATCCCCCTGGAGATCACCGCCAGCCCCGGCGAGACCACTGCCCGTATGTCCAGCGGGGAGCGGGAGTGGGAGGTGGACCTGGGTAAACTGTATGAGCCTTTCAAGGGGGTTGCGCAGGTGGGCGATCAGGTGCGCTTTAAACAGGAAGACGACCGGCTTGTCTGCGACCTGACCCTGGACTTATCCTGCATGAGCCTGGAATGTCTGGCCAGTGTCCATTTTCCCGTGGTCTATGAGGGCGGCGGGTATAAATTGGGCCCGGCCACGTGGATGGGCAACATCCTCTGACGATGAAAGGAGCACCCCATGAACAACAAAATGCCCCGCACGCCCTTTTCCCTGCCCTTGTCCGGGTCGGCCAGAGAGACGGAAATTCGACTGCGCAACATCTTCTCCGGGCCCAAGAAGCGGCCGCCCCTGCCCTTTTTGATTCTGATGTTCGCCATCGCCATCTTCTGCGGCAATCTGGTGTCCTGCCGCCAGCGGCCGCCGGAGCCCTCCCTTGTGATGGAGACCCAGTACTATGACAGCTATGGCAACTATGTGGAACTCCCCGCTCTGGCCCTCCCTTCCGGACAGGAGAACGAGGCGGTGGACGCCATCAACGAAGCCCTCAACCACCTGCGGGGGGAGTACGCTCAACTCGATTCCCGGACGGGAACGGACGCCTGGGAAAATCAGTGCCTGTTCTACCCCTCCACCACCGACCGGTATCTGAATCTGCTGTTTTTCCGGTCGCAGTTTACCACCGACCTGAACACCGGGCATGTGTTCTCCCTGGTCTACGACAAAAGGGAGGGGACGCTGGTGTCTACCGGGGACGCGCTGGCCCTGGCGGGGCTGAATGAGAAGGGGCTGCTGGACCAGGTGGCGGAACAGATGGAGCCGGAAATGAACCCGGAGGGGCAAGGGTACCAAATCGCCCTCCACAACCTGACCCTGGAGGGCTTCCGCGTCAAAGCGGACGGCCAGCCCGTATTTTATCTCACCGGACGGATGGACGATGTGGACGACGCGGTGCTGGACGCCGTCAGCGGGGCGGACCAGCTGTTTATCTGGGAGGATCGGGCCGTCACCGTCTATGACCAGTACAGCCTGAACGCTCCCCTGGTCCCCGCCGAGGAGACCGACAGGCTGGACCCGCCGCTGTGGAATCAGTGGTACTTCGCCGGGGAGGAGCCGGTGGGGGGCTTTGTGGACAGGTCGTCGCCGGATGCCCTCAACTTCGACACGCGGCTCAACGAGATGGCCCTGGAATACCTCCGGGCGGCGTACGACGCCACAGTCTACCTGGCGGCGGACGCCCCGGACACACCCCAGGACAGGAACTTCCGCCTGGACTCCGTTAATTTGCTTGGAACGGATACTTTGGAGGGAGAGCTCCTGGGGCTCTATCAAATCAACTACAGCGGCGTCTCTGCGCAAAGCTCGGGCGCGCTGGAGTGGTCGGCATGGTCCCCCGCTTACCTGGTGGCCCGCATGTACGAGGACGGCAGCCCGGCGGAGTTCCTGGTCCACTTTGACTACTATCGGGAAGGGATGGCCTCGGGGGATGCCATCCGTCAGGCAGTCTGGCGGCTGATGGACCTGGAGGTCTGCCTGTACCGGGACGGTTATTCCACCCCCATCGGCCTCGGCAACTGGGTGGATTCCATGTTCCAGGACTTTGAGCCAGAGACGTCAGTGTTTGAGGAAGGCGACCCCATTTACTGGCCTGGGGACTACTGGGAGAATTGGTCCGTAGACGGCGGCGGCGACGCAGGCGGGGTGTCCGCTCTGCGGTACTACAGCACTGATTCAGGGAGCTTCTTCCTTAACCGCATGGAGACGGGCCGCACCGACATGGTCACCCCCCGAGGTATCCGGGTGGGGGCCACCCGGGAGGAGGTGCTGGCCGCCTATCCCGGACTCCTCTCCGACGAGAAAGACTGGACCTGGGCCTACCCGGACGACTACCTGTGGTACTGCGCCAATGAAGACGGCATTGGTCCGCACCTGTACTTCTACTTTGTCAACGACGTGGTCTATATGATCCAGATGGTCGATCTGTTCAACTGACAAAACCGGCCCGGAGGAAACAACCTCCGGGCCGGGATTTTTACGCTTTGAACACCCAAAACTTATTCATCAGGTAGTTGTAAAAAATGGTGACGCAGGCGGTGGGCAGCTTGGCCAGCAGGTTGGTCCAGCCCTGGGGCACCAGGGGGGCCACAAAGGGCAGGGACAGGATGCGGATGCACACCGCCAGGCTCACCGTGGAGATGAGCACATACCCCGCGCTGGTAAGCAGGTAGCGGGCCGCCTCTCCTCTGGTGACCCGGTCCCGCCGCTCGAAGGTCCACAGCTTGTTCCACACAAAGGAGTGGACGTTAGCCACCACATAGGCGATGGCGTTGGAGAGATAGGGACCGGCCACAACGGTCATCCCCAGCAGCGCCAGGGTTGGGCCCTCCCGGATCACCCAGCGGTCCATCACGTAAAACACCGCGAAGTCCACCAGGGTATTGAGCACCCCAATCAGGCCGAACTTGATAAACTTTTTCAGGTCGAACAGCTGGATCAGAAATACGATTTTCTCTCTCATTTCCCGCTCCTGACTTTTTTACGGATGCGGAACACATCCTGGAACATCCGGGCGCTGTCCCGGATGACGTTCACCTTGGATTCCCGGAAGTTGATGACCGACACGGGAATCTGTTCCACCTTCAGCCCCAGCCGGTCCGCCCGCATGAGGACCTCGAAGTCGAAGGAGAAGCCGTCGGTGGTGCAGCGGGAAAAGATCTGCTCCGCCGCCTTGCGGCGGTAGCCCTTGATGCCGCACTGGGTGTCGTAGGGCAGGCCGGAGATCATGTGGGACAGCAGGCCGAAGCACTTAGACATCAAAATCCGCAGCGGGGGGTAGTTTTTGTAGCCCTCGCCCCCTATGCGCCGGGAGCCGATGACCAGACTGGCGTCCCCCGCCCGGAAGCGGTCCAGTATTACGGCGAACACGTCCACCCCATAGGCCAGGTCGGCGTCGGTACACAGGATAACGTCCCCCTTGGCCGCCAGCATCCCCGTCCGGACGGCACAGCCCTTGCCCCGGTTGGAGGCATAGCCCTCCAGCCGGACGCGGGGGTCGCCGCAGCCGCGCACCAGCTCCGCCATGCCGTCGGTGCTGCCGTCGTCCACGATCAGCACCTCATAGTCCTGCGCCAGCTCCGCCAGCCGGGCGGACACTGCGCGGATCGTATCCAGCACGATCGCGCTCTCGTTATAGGCGGGGATCACCAGTGAAACATCCATCGGTACAGCGGCCTCCTGCATCTGTAAAGCTTTCCTTATCATATACTTGCCGGGAAAAAAAGTCAAGAACATCCCCGGCGGACGGAGGCGGGGATACGATTTTCCTCTTGCCTTTCGGGAAAAAACAGGTTATACTGGTGAACCAGAGAGCGGGGCCGGATCTTCCGGTCATTTCCGCCGGAGCGTCCGGCATTATTCTACTATTTTTTAGGAGGAACAAAGTTATGAAAGTAGCAATCTTCGGCGCCGGCACCATGGGCAGCGGCATCGCCCAGGTCTTCGCGGCCAAGGGACACACCGCCCTGATGTACGCCAGCAGCGTGGCTTCCGCCCAGCGGCACAAGGACAACTTGGACAAGTCCCTGCAGAAGCGGGTGGACAAGGGCAAGATGGACCAGGCCGCCAAGGACGCCCTGATGGCCAACGTGCTGGTGGAGGAGAAGTCCGCCGCCGCCGACGCCGACCTGATCATCGAGTGCGTCAAGGAGGACATGGCCACCAAGAAGGAGCTGCTCAACGAGCTGGACGCCATGTGCAAGGAGGGCGCTATCTTCGCCTCCAACACCTCCTCCCTGTCCATCACCGAGATGGCTCTGGGCCTGAAGCACCCCGTCATCGGCATGCACTTCTTCAACCCTGTGCCCAACATGAAGCTGGTGGAGGTCATCCGGGGCGCCAATACCACCCAGGAGACCTTCGACGTAATCTGGAACCTGTCCAAGGAGATCGGCAAGGAGCCCGTCGAGGTGGCCGAGGCCCCCGGCTTTGTGGTCAACAAGATCCTGATTCCCATGATCAACGAGGCCGCCGACCTGCTGTACACCGGCGTGGCCTCCGCCGAGGGCATCGACACCGCCATGAAACTGGGCGCCAACCATCCCATGGGCCCCCTGGCTCTGGGCGACCTGGTGGGCCTGGACGTGTGTCTGGCCATCATGGATACCCTGTACAACGAGACCGGCGATTCCAAGTACCGCGCCTCCCTGCTGCTGCGGAAGATGGTCCGGGGCGGCCTGCTGGGCCGCAAGACCGGCAAGGGCTTCTACGACTACAGCAAGTAAGCCGAATATGGATTCCCGCCCCTTCCGGGGCGGGAATTTTTTCACTATTCCGTCCATTCCATGGCAAACTCCACAAAGTAACTCTGCATCTCTCCCTCCTGGGCAAAGAGAACTCTCTCACCAAAGAAGCTGTATCCGGAAAAACGCATCGCGCTGTCCACCTGAACGCCCTTCAGGCTGGCGTGGTAGTTGCCCTCCCCCTCCGTCAACGCTTCATAGAGGGCTCTGACCCCCTGATCGCCCAGCCTCCCCCAGAGGAAGGAGCGCATGGCCACGTAAATTTCATCGTAAGGGATGTCCACACTGTAGGTTTTCTCCCCCTCCAGCGGGCCGCCGCCCTCATATGTCCGGGTAAAGACCACCTTGCGCAGTCTATCCCCCTCCTGGTCGAAGATAAAGTACCCTTCCGGCACGGGAGGCTCCCCCCACATATAGATGACCACCCCTTGGGAGGGCTCCTCCTCAAAGGTTCCCGCCAGAGTGAGGCGGCGGGGTACGTGTTCCTCCCCGTAGGCAAAGGCCATGCACTGGTTGTAGTTGTCCACAAACTCCTCCGCCGTCAGGCTTGCCCCCCGGTGGGGCGGACGGGCGGCCAGATAGCCGCCCCCCGCCATCAGCCCCAGGCACAGGGCCCACGCCGCCAGATAGCCCGCCACCCGGAGGTAATTCCAGCGGTTGTCCCAAAAGGCCCGCTCTTTGGTGCTGCCGTCCAGGTAAAGCTGGTCCGCCTCCCAGAACAGGTTTTTTTCGTGGTACACCTGCCAGCAGGCCCAGACCAGCATCCCGATCCCGGCGATGGAAAGCAGCGGGATGCGGCTGCCGATCAGCGTTTGGGCAAAGCCATAAAACAGCACCACGTAGACCGTCCGCTGACCCGCCTCCGCAAAATCCAGCTTGCTGCCGTCCTCCCGCAGGATTTTCAGCCCAAACAAGAGTTTGCCCGGGGTGGTCCCGGTGAGGGCGAGGGACAGGGTTTCCATCCCCAGCAGCAGTACCATGGCCCCCAGGTGCAGGAGAAACAGACTGCCCGCGTTCTCCGAAACCCGAATCAGGTTGATCCGGGCAGACAGCTGGAGGAGCACCACCAGCGCCGTGAGGCAGAGCAGGCTGTCGATCTCCCGGGCGAACAGCCGCCGCCAGGGGAAGATACGCACCGGGTCCCGGTCCTGCTCCAGAACTCGCTCCTGGGCCAGACGGTTCAGATAGCGCCGGGCGTCCAGGGTGTAGAAGTCCGCGCCCTCCTGCCGCATGGCGCGGCACAGCTCCAGCGCCTGGTCCAGCGCCCGGCGCTCCGCCTCCAGGCCGCTCTCCCGCTCCGCCAGCGCCCGGTCCAGGGACTGCTCCCCCTTCTGCAGCGCGTGGATCTCCTCCAGAGAGAAGCCCAGCTGGCGCAGCAGCTTCACCCTTAATAAAATGTCTACATTTTCGTCGGAGTAGTTCCGGTAGCCGTTCTCCCCCCGGGCAGCGGAGAAAAAGCCCTGGTCCTCGTAGTAGCGGATGTTGGCCCGAGCCAATCCGGTCTGAAGCTCCACGTCCTTGATGGTCATCAAAATCAGCCTCCCATCCTTTGATTCAGGACCAGTATATACCATCAAGCGGCTTTACAGTCAATACCTGTGTCAAAAATAACCAAAGATATTTTGCACTTTTTGGCCCGATTCCCCCTCCCACAGGGCCTGGCTATGCAGGTTCCCCAATGGTTTAGAAGAATATGGATCAGATTTTATCTTTTGTACAAAATCAACCTCAAAAAACTGTCTAAATTGCCAGGGCTGTCCCACTTGCTTTCGATCCGAAAACCCGATATAATTTCAATGGTTAGACACTACATATGCCAAACCTGATAAGCGCCGCAACGGCGGGATGGACCCGTGTTGCTCTTTTTTCGCCTCAACTTTGTTAAAATTCTAACAAAGATGAGGGGCGGGTTTGGCGCGCTGTCATGTATCGTTTTGCACCCCTGCTCCCGGTCGAGAGAGGAGCGGGAACAGAGGGGGCGCTCACGATAGTGCCAAGAATTTAAACTAGGAGGACTGCAAAATGGATTTTCACCTGTCTAAAGAGCAAGAGATGGTCCGCAAAATGTACCGCGAGTTCGCCGAGACCGAGGTCAAGCCTTTGGCCGAGGAGATCGACGAGGAGGAGCGCTTCCCCATGGAGACCGTGGAGAAGATGGCCAAGCTGGGCATGATGGGCATCTACTTCCCCAAGGAGTACGGCGGCGCCGGCGGCGACGTGCTGTCCTACGCCATGTGCGTGGAGGAGCTGGCCAAGGTGTGCGGCACCACCGCCGTCATCGTCTCCGCCCACACCTCCCTGTGCTGCGCCCCCATCTTTGAGCACGGCACCGAGGAGCAGAAGAAGAAGTACCTGCCCGACCTGTGCTCCGGCAAGAAGATCGGCGCCTTTGGCCTGACCGAGCCCGGCGCCGGCACCGACGCCTCCGGCCAGCAGACCACCGCCGTGCTGGAGGGCGACCACTATGTCCTCAACGGCACCAAGTGCTTCATCACCAACGGCAACGTGGCCGACACCTTCGTGGTCTTCGCCATGACCGACAAGTCCAAGGGCAACCGGGGCATCTCCGCCTTCATCGTGGAAAAATCCTTCCCCGGCTTCTCCACCGGCAAGCACGAGAAGAAGATGGGCATCCGCGGCTCCTCCACCTGCGACCTGATCTTTGAGGACTGCATCGTCCCCAAGGAGAATCTGCTGGGCAAAGAGGGCGGCGGCTTCAAGATCGCCATGCAGACCCTGGACGGCGGCCGCATCGGCATCGCCTCCCAGGCCCTGGGCCTGGCGGAGGGCGCCATTCAGGAGGCCGTCAAGTACACCCAGGAGCGCGTGCAGTTCAAGATGCGCCTGAGCCAGATGCAGAACACCCAGTTCCAGCTGGCCGACATGGAGTGCCGCACCCAGGCCGCCCAGCACCTGGTCTACGCCGCCGCCATGAAGAAGCAGGAGCACGGCGACTACAGCAAGGAGGCCTCCATGGCCAAGCTGTTCGCCGCTGAGACCGCCTCCGACGTGACCCGCCGCGCCGTTCAGCTGTTCGGCGGCTACGGCTACACCCGCGAGTACCCCGTGGAGCGCATGATGCGCGACGCCAAGATCACCGAGATCTACGAGGGCACTTCCGAGGTCCAGCGCATGGTCATCGCCAAGTATATGGGCGTAAAGTAAGATAGGAGGCAGATTGAAATGAAAATCATTGTTTGTGTCAAGCAGGTCCCCGATACCTCCGGTAAGGTGGCCGTCAACCCTGACGGCACCCTGAACCGCGCCTCCATGGCCGCCATCACCAACCCCGACGACCTGAACGCCGTTGAGGCCGCTCTGGTGCTGAAGGAGCAGACCGGCGCCGAGGTCATCGTCGTCTCCATGGGCCCCCCGCCCGCCGAGGGTATGCTCCGCGAGGTCATGGCCCGGGGCGTGGACCGCGCCGTGCTGGTGTCCGCCCGTGAGTTCGGCGGCTCCGATACCTACGCCACCTCCCAGATCCTGGCCGCCGCCATCAACAAGATCGGCGTGGACAAGGACGACGTTGTCATGTGCGGCCGTCAGGCCATCGACGGCGACACCGCCCAGGTGGGTCCCCAGATCGCTGAGAAGCTGGGCCTGCCCCAGGTCTCCTACGCCGCCGAGATCACCAAGGAGGGCGACACCATCACCGTCAAGCGGATGCTGGAGGACGGCTACATGACCATCAAGGTCAAGACCCCCTGCCTGATCACCTGCATCAAGGAGCTGAACACTCCCCGTTACATGAGCGTGAGCGGCATCTTCGAGTGCTACGACAAGCCCTACGAGATCTTTGACTACAACACCTTGAAGGACGATCCCCTGATCGATCCGGCCACCATCGGTCTGAGCGGCTCCCCCACCAACATCCTGACCTCCTTTACTCCCCCCCAGAAGGGCGCTGGCATGATGCTGGAGGGCGCCGACAAGGCCACCTGCGAGAAGCTGGCCGGCATCCTGGCCGCCAAGCACATGATCTGAGAAGGGAGAGTATAAATTATGTCTAATTTTGATAGCTCCGCCATCCAGGAATTCAAGGGTGGCGTCTGGGTATTCTGTGAGCAGCGTCAGGGCAGCATGATGCCCACCTCTTACGAGCTGATCTCCGAGGGCCGCAAGCTGGCCGACGAGCTGGGCACCAAGCTGTACGGCATCCTCTTGGGCGAGGGCATTGAGGGCATCGCCAAGGAACTGGGCGGCTACGGCGCCGACGGCGTGTACGTCTGCGACCACCCCCTGCTGAAGAACTACACCACCGACGGCTACACCAAGGTCATCTGCGACGTGATCGAGGAGTACAAGCCCGAGATCATGCTCATCGGCGCGACCAACATCGGCCGCGACCTGGGGCCCCGCTGCGCCGCCCGCCTGCACACCGGCCTGTGCGCCGACTGCACCCACCTGGATGTGGACATGGGCATCTACAAGGACTTCCTGAAGGCCAACTCCACCCTGGCTCCCGAGCGCATCGACGCCACCAGCCACGCCGTGGTGCTGGGCCAGAAGCATGACGTCTCCCGGGACCTGAAGATGACCCGTCCCGCCTTCGGCGGCCATCTGATGGCTTCCATCATCTGCCCCCGGTTCCGTCCCGCCATGGCCACCGTCCGTCCCGGCGTCATGAAGAAGGCCGCCTTTGATCAGTCCAAGGCCGATGCCTGCGAGATCATCAAGCCCAGCTTCGAGCTGACCGAGGCCGACATGCAGACCGAGGTCGTCGAGGTGGTCAAGGCCGCCAAGAAGCTGGTGGACCTGATCGGCGCCGATGTGGTCGTCTCCGTGGGCCGCGGCATCTCCAAGGACGTGGAGGGCGGCATCAAGCTGGCTGAGGAGCTGGCTGAGGTCCTCGGCGGCGTGGTGGGCGGCTCCCGTGCCACCATCGACTCCGGCTGGCTGTCCGCCGACCATCAGGTGGGTCAGACCGGCAAGACCGTCCACCCCAAGATCTATGTCGCTCTGGGCATCTCCGGCGCCATCCAGCACAAGGCCGGTATGCAGGACTCCGAGTGCATCATCGCTGTCAACAAGAACGACACCGCCCCCATCTTCGAGATCGCTGACTACGGCATCTGCGGCGACCTGTTCAAGGTCACCCCGCTGCTCATCGAGGCCATCAAGGCCGCGAAGGCTGCCAAGTAAGGTTTTTTCACAAGGCAAGAGCGCCTGTCCCAAATGGGACAGGCGCTCTTTTTTCACCTCCGCTCCCCCTGGGCCATACAATGGAAGTAGAAACCCACCGCCCTGCGGCTGGCGGTCCTGGAGGTACATCTATGAAACACGAACTGAACATTTGGGTGGTGGGCGGTGACCTGCGTCAGGAAAAGCTGGCCCAGCTGCTGGCTGAGGACGGCCACACGGTCCACACCTACGCCCTGGGGGAGCCCCAGGAGGCGGTCCCCAGCCTCACAGCCGAGCCCACCCTGCGCGGGGCGGACAAGGCGGACTGCGTCATCCTTCCCCTCACCGTCTCCACCGGGAGCGGACTGCTCAACGCCCCCCTCGCCCAGCCAGACTACCCGCTCGCCCCCATCCTCGACCAGCTCTCCCCCCGCCAGTTCCTCTGCGGCGGCCGGATCGACCCGGAGACCCAGGAGCTGGCCCGGGAACGGGGCCTCACCATCCACGACTACTTCGCCCGGGAGGAGCTGGCTGTGGCAAACGCTGTCCCCACGGCGTTAGCGGTGGGACACAGGTAAAAGTTTGATTGACAAGCTGCGAGAATTTGAGTAAACTGAAGATAGCGTTTAAGGAACGAGGTGAAGGGTATGCTGTCCAATACTGGAATCAAAGATCAGGTGCAGGCAGAAATCTGTCGGTTCGCGGAACGGCATCAGTTGGATAAGGTGATTCTGTTCGGTTCCCGCGCAAGAGGGGATTATCACCGGGCTAGCGACATTGATCTGGCGGTCTGGGGTGGCAGAATCGCGCGGTTTGCGGTGGATATCGATGAGGAGACGTCTACCCTGCTGAAATATGATGTGGTGGACATGGGGCAGGATATTTCTTCCGATCTGCTGGCGTCAGTCCAAAAGGAGGGACGGGTTCTCTATGAAAAAGTTTGATCACTACCGGGCCAATCTGGTGGTCCTGTCCCAAGCGGACCAGCAGGACCTGGAAAACGAATTTGTCACGGGCGGAATCATTGACAAATTTATGATCCAGTTTGAACTAGGCTGGAAAGTACTGAAGGAATTACTTCAGTATGAGGGCAGGATTGAGGCTAAATCTGGTTCACCTCGGGAGATATTAAAAACCGCTTTTCAAGTCTACGATTTTATTGACGAGGATATATGGATCGCCATGCTTAATGACCGTAACAGCATGAGCCATGTGTACGACGGAAATGCCGCCAAGAGGCTGGCCCGAGTTATCATTGATTCATATATTCCTGTGTTCCAGGGATTGGAGCGCAAAATTGTGGAGCGATATCCTGAAATTGACTCATATTGATGAGAAAACAGACCGGAGGCCCGGCTGAGCCATGTGCTCACGCCGGGCCTCCGTTTGTTTTGGTAAGCAGCAGATAGATGGCCTCCATCAGCTCGCGCTGGGCCTGACTACAGACGCATTGAAGAAGGAGCCACTCAGCGTGGACAGCGTCAATTGCACGGGCCGCGTCTGTTGTCTTGTAGTATGTTCTCATTCGGGCTGTCTGCATCGTTGCCAAGGGTCCTTTTCGCGACCGCCCTTTCAACGGCGGTATTCTGTTGACTTCATCCGCCTGTTGATTCAGTTCTGCAATGATACGTTCCAGTTCAGCTTGTTCCGGTGTGGTTGAGATTTGATTGCGGGGTACTCTCGCGGCCAACGGCTCAATGACAGGAAAAATCTCGGAATCGTCTGTTTCAGGAGATTCCAACAGCTTACGGTATTTATGGATACTGTCCAGCCATAAATCGGTGGCATCTCCTTGTTGCTTTGACATAACATACAGCTTTCTGACAAGGGCGCTCCAATGGGCGATATAGATCGGGTTTGATTTGGCGGACAGTTTCTGCTCCAGCCATTGATCGAAGACAGGGTCTCCTGATCGTCGGAATTTTAGTAATTGACGGAACATATATTGAACAGAAAATAAGTCCGCGATCTGATAAGGGAAACACTGAACGCAGGCTTCGATACACCTCCACAGGGCATCCCAAGATTCTTTGGAAAAGTCGAGCCCACACCTCGCACAGGCTTCGGCGCAGATCGAAGTGATTTGCTGAAACAGTTCTTGATCTGCGTTAAGGGACTGGACAGTAATCGGAAGCGGACGGCGGACACATCCATCCTGGATTGCGTTAGCAACGCCCCAGTTACCCTGATACAGAAACCGGTGAACTGGGGAACGGAACATTTGAAAGATAATATCGGGTCGGTTCAGATAAACCGGCTGTTTACTTTTCATGAAGGACTTGCATATAAAATAGTACGCAATATCCTCCGTGTTGACGTTTGGAGAAATAAACGCCTCCATTTGGATAAGATACTTTTGGAACGCACTGTTCAGTCTGTCCACATAAGGGATCAGTTTCCCCCCTGTAACGGATCGTTCTGCAAAGCGGTGCTGAAACCTTGTCATATCCAGATACAAGTACTGTTTCAAGGCCGGTAATGCGGTTTTCCACTCGGACAAAGTACTTTGATGGAAGGCTTCGATTTGATTCAGGATGGCGCTCTCCTGTTCGTATGCAAGAGAGGGGCAATACTCTGTGACCTTTTGACCGGCACCGCAAGCTAACATGTGCCGTTTCATGGATCGATTCGGAGAATCATAGAACCGTTCCCTTGTTTGAGGAAACAGGAGGCCGCGATCTGTCAGGAATATCCTGGCCCAATCCAGTAGTTCGGAATCACACCCACCCGCTTCGACAGCACAGAGCAAAGCATGAACACCTTCGGTTTTGGAATATATGGAGTTCCCTATGGTAAAGGAAACATTATACCGAGAAAGATATTCGGCCCACGGAAGATATTCCGTGGGCTGAATACGCTTTTCAGAATAAACCCGACGAATCAATTTATAATAACCATCCATATAATCACCACCAAAAGTTTGAAATTTACGCATTATTTTCAGAAATACAAAAGATATCAGTGGAAATTGCAGCCCCTGCGCTAAAAACGCCAAAATTTGTTACGATGCTCCTGGGCCCAAAAAACAGAAAGGAGGGAATTCCTTGAACTCTGTCTTTCGTATCGCGCTGCTGCGCAGTCTGCTGAAGGCGGGGCTTATCACCAAGGAAGAGTATGAAGCCCTTGCCACTTAACGGCCCGCTGCGGGTGGCGGCCTACTGCCGGGTGTCTACGGACAAAGAGGATCAGCTGAACTCTCTGTCCGCCCAGCGGCAGTTTTTCCAGAAGTACATCACGGAGCATCCGGGCTGGTCCCTTGTCCGCGTTTTCGCGGACGAGGGCTTGTCCGGCACCTCGATCAAACGCCGGCCCCAGTTCGCGGAAATGATCAGCCGCGCTCTGGACGGTGAGATCGACCTGATTATCACCAAAGAAGTCTCCCGGTTTGCCCGGAACACTGTGGATACCCTCCAGGTGACCCGGAAACTGAAAGAAAAGGGAGTGGGCGTCCTATTCCTTAATGACAACATCGACACAAGGGACAACGACGGCGAGTTCCGACTGACTATCATGGCCAGTGTGGCTCAGGAGGAGTCCCGGAAAATATCCGAGCGGACACGATGGGGGCAGCTCCAGGCAATGAAGCGGGGGGTAGTATTTGGAAATCAATCCTTGTATGGCTACACCCTGGCCAACGGCCAGCTGACCGTCGAGCCGGAACAGGCGGAGGTGGTACGCTTAGTATATCATAAGTTTCTGGTGGAACGCAAGGGGTCTCATACCATTGCCCGGGAGCTGACCGAAGCGGGTATCCGTCCGCCCCTCAGGCCCAACGGGGCCTGGTCCTCCACAATGATAGTGAAACTCCTCAGGAACGGCTGTGCCATAATAGGGGTAAACCAGCAAGCCCTTGTCGCACAAGCGGTTACGCTGATTTAGTCCACCTATGACAGCTTTGATACGACAGGAGGTGACAGTCGAAAGACCATATATTCCGCCGCTGGTTGGGTTTTCACCGGACAAGCACCATATAGTATGCTCGAAAACCATTTACCACCCGAAAATTGACGATTGATGTCAGTTTTCGGGTGGCACTTTTTATTATGTCCATTTTTCTCGAAGCGAGCCCCCTGACGGATTTTTCATCCGTCAAGGGGGCTTTTTCGTTTTGAGACGAAAAGGAGAGGTCAACCATGTCACTGGAACTGGATTACTTTTACGGCAATGAAGCCGAGCAGTACAGTTTCTATCGGATTCCCAAGACTTTGTTCACAGACCGGCGGTTCAAGGGGGTTTCTATGGAAGCCAAGGTGCTGTATGGGCTGATGCTGGACCGTATGGGACTGTCTGTCCGTAACGGCTGGCTGGACAAGGACGGAAAGGTTTATATCTACTTTACTCTGGAGGATGCTGTTGAGATGCTGGACAGCGGCAAGGATAAAGTCATACGGCTGTTTAAGGAACTGGACAAGCCCAATGGGATCGGGCTGATCGAGCGCCGCAAGCAGGGGCAGGGAAAGCCCACGCGGATATACGTCATGAATTTTACTCTGCCACCAGAGCCGGAACAGTTATCTCCAGCTACTCCGTTGGCGCCGCCTGCCCAGACTTCTGAATTTCCGAAGTCTGGACTTCGGGGGGAAGCGGAAGTCTTGACTTCTGAAAAACCGAAGTCAAGACTTCGGCAACAGCGAGGTCAAGACTTCGCAAAACCCGACACTAATAAGACTGATATGAATGATACTGAATTGAGTGATACTGAGTCTTCTATCTATCCCCCTGCCCCCTTATTGCCCTCGCACTCTCGGCGCACGCGGCCGCAGCGGGATAGGATGGGTCAGATGGATGCGTACAGGGAGTTGATCTGTGAAAACATCTCTTATGACCTGCTGCTCCAGGAGAACCCCTACGAGCGTGACCTGATCGATTGCTATGTGGAACTGATGGTGGAGACCTGCTGTACCGGGCGGGAAACCATCCGGGTCAATCAGGAGGACGTGCCAGCCGATGTTGTCCGCAGCCGGCTTCTGAAACTGGACAAGATGCACATCGAGTATGTGATGGAGTGTCTGCGAAACAACACCACGCAGGTCGGGAACATCCGGGCCTATACGCTGTCGGCGCTCTACAACGCCCCTGTAACCATCGGCCAGTATTACGCATCCCAGGTCGCTCACGATATGGCCCAGGAGGTGATGCCGTGAGAATTGGTTTGGTTGAGGTAGACGGACATGAGTTCCCGAACCTGGCCCTTATGCGGTTGTCCGCCTGGCACAAGGCGCGTGGGGATACCGTGGAGTGGTGGAGCGGCTTTGAACACTACGACCGGGTGTATCTGTCAAAGGTGTTCACATTTACGCCGGACTTTTCCACCGTAATCAACGCCGGTGAGGTCATCACCGGCGGGACGGGCTATAAGGACTACCGCTCCCTGCCTCCGGAAGTGGAGGCTACAGCCCCGGATTACAGCATTTATCCGAACTACACAAGGGCTATCGGCTTCTTGACCCGGGGTTGTATTCGCATCTGCCCCTGGTGCATAGTTCCCCGCAAAGAGGGATATATCCATCCAGCGTCTGCCTGGGAGCAAATCAAACGCCCGGACAGCCGGGAGATCATCTTTCTGGACAACAATGTGCTGGCCTCCGACTTCGGACTGGAGCAGATCGATCGCATGGGCGGTCAGAAAATTTGGGTGGACTTCAATCAGGGTTTAGACGCCCGATTGATTACACCGGAGACGGCCAAGCTACTGGCTAGACTCCGCTGGATTCGTTTTGTGCGGATGTCCTGTGATACCAACGCCATGCTCCCTGTGGTGGAACAGGCAGCGGCATATCTCAAAGAAGCCGGGGTTGCAAAATCCCGGCTATGGGCCTATGTGCTGGTTCAGGACGTAGCAGATGCTCACCAGCGGGTGGAGACCCTGCGAGGTATGGGCGTAACGCCTTTTGCACAGCCGTACCGGGACTATGACGGCGGGGAGCCGACAGAGGAACAGCGGCGGTTTGCCCGCTGGGTCAACAACAAGGCAGCGTTTAATAGCTGCTCGTGGAATGATTATTGTGAGGACAGGAGGACCAAAAATGGCATATAAGAAGTTGCAAAAGAGCGTGGAGCAGGATCCCCGCTATCATGATACTTGGCGGCTACTGAAGAAATACCGGGATGTGGTTTGGAGCATGGAGCTGTCCGTCCAGCAGTTGAAGAAAGAATTTGAGTGCGAGTACGGCAGCAGCGTGGATGACTTTCTGGAGTCCGTCTACATGGCCGGCGCCGATTTGAGCGGGACGCAGATTGAGAACCACGCCCGCTGCATCGAGCGGAGCCGGAAGATGCTGGCGCTGGTGAACAGCGCGGTGGAGCTCTTGCGGACGAAGCACAAGAATGGCGAGGCGTACTACTGGATTTTGTACTACACCTTTCTCTCCCCACAGCAGGTGGAGAATATCAACGCCATCATTGAGCAGCTCCAGCCCTACATCCGGGATATCGGCCGCACAACTTATTACCGCAAACGTGAGCAGGCGGTAGAGGCCCTCAGTTCCATCCTGTGGGGATATTCCTCTAAGGACTGCCTTGATTTGCTGTCGGAGGTGTTTCCGCACACAGAGGACGAGGCATAGGGGAAAGCACCAGCCCGTGCGGTTCATTTACGCCGCACGGGCTGTCCTTATTTTGTGAGAATGGCTTTACCATCTGCTGGTTAGTATGATATACTATGAAAAATAAAACATCCTGGAGGTGTATTCACAATGGCAGACAGCAAAGATGATGGCTTGATTCCTATTCCTGAACCTTACTCCCGGCGCAGGCTGAATGCGCTCTACCGTGAGATTCCCCTCCCGGATATAGTTTCACGGATGCTACGTAAATACTTCAACGCAATGGCGAATCTATATGGGATTATTCCGCTCCGAAAGGCCTTTGAAATCATCCAGGAGCAAAACCACAGTCGTTTCACGCAGGAAGAACTGTTAGCGTTTGCGGAAATTGCCCGCCATGAGGAAGAGGACTACTACATCCTGGGTCTGGACGAGTTATACACGGACGGCAAACTGGGTAGCCCCTTGGATCGAGAAATAATTGATGTATTCTTGCTGGATGGAGATATATCCGCTTACCACGAAACGCTGCGGTCACAACACAGCAAACCTTATTACATCCCGCCGAAAAAAGAATTGCTCAAATACGATGATATGTTCTACTGCGAGCCGACACCGGAGCATAAGGCTTTTATGGTGGTGATTTCCAGTAAAACAGGAAATCATAATTTAGATCAGGCAGTCTTTGCGGACTTTATTATGAAAATGCGCATTACATCCACATCCTTCCCCAATGTGATGGACGAAGCAACCCGGCTGGGGCTTCAGTTCAACGGCGAGGCAGACATTAACCGTTTTCTTTCGGTTTATAACAATTTCCAGAATAACTGCCGTATGCAGCGCAACCGGGGCCATACGCCCCGCGAAATCATGGAGATGGTTCCGCCAGAGGAGCGCATACCGAAATCTCTGTCCTTTGGCCCCAATATCCGCAAGGCATTGGCAGACAGGACAATGAATGTCGAGGAACTGCGGCAAGGCATCTTGACTATGGATAACATCCCCAGTGAGGAACTGCGTTTTGATATGCTCCGCCAAATTGCGGAGATCACCGGTAGCGCGCTGCCCCAACAGGCGCATAAGCAGAAAATCGGCCGCAACGATCCCTGCCCCTGCGGCAGCGGCAAGAAATATAAGAAGTGCTGTGGGCGATAGGGAGGCTGTACTATATGAAAATCAAGCTGGCGCAGGTCATCTTTGCGGTTGAATCGGCTTCGGAGGCATTCCAGGAATACTTTGATACCCAAACCGGGCAGAGCGTAGCTCTGGCAGACCCCGATATTACCGGGGAACGGGACGAAGAGCTTGCGGATTTAATCATAAATTTCCCGGGCCGGTTTCTTCCATTCCCCAGCAAGTACGAGATCCATGAATACCGCATTATGGCTGATTTTGTGGACGAACTACGCCCCGGCGCGGCTCGTGAAGAATTGGCCGGAGCTATCCGAGGCAAGGGCGCGTTCCGCAGGTTCAAGAACGGCATCCGCTATCATCGCCTGGAACAGCAATGGTACGATTATCTGGCCCAGGCCCAGCGGGAGATTGCCATTCGCTGGTGTAAGGAAAACAATCTGGAATATGAGGAAGACGACACCTAAAATAAAGGGGTCTATGCTTTCGGACAAACAGGAGGAAATTGTACATGGGACCGGGAGTGATTACAGCGGATCTCCACGGAAAGAATGCCTACCAGGCCAAGGTGACGGTGGAGGCACTGCTCCGCCGCGCTGACAGGGCTACTTACCGTCTCCGCCTGATTCACGGTTGCCATGGCGGAACCGCTCTGCGGGATTTTATCCGAGAAACCTATTCCCACCATCCGCAGGTGCAGAGACTCGTGTTCTCCCCTGATGGCGGGGTCACGGAATTGGTACTCAGAGAGTTTTAATTCATGGTAGTACAAAATTAGGACGGTTTTGGGACTGAATTAGGACGGCTTTGGAATTGACATGGGAATCTATATATGTTAAGATAATCATGCTCAAAACTGTAATCACAAACGAAAACGGCTATGGAGGGACGCTGAAAGGCGTCCTTTTTTCGTCCCTCCACAGCAGCCAGGCGGCGTCCAAAAGTTGGTCGCCGCTTTCGTTTTCGGCGGAAAAACGAAAAGGAGGCATCTATTTGAACCCCAAAAATGTTCCCCCCGTCAAAAAGCCGGAGAACAAGCTGAAGAGACACATTGACTGCGGACGCATCCTCTATACGGCGTTTCTCTGTATGTGCATGGCTTCTATGCTCTGCCTGCCGGCCTTTGCCGCCGGCACCACTATTTGGACTAAAGCCAGCGAAGTCATGAAAGACGTCTACACTCAGGTCCTTGGTATCTCTACCATCGCGGCTGTGGTTACGGCGGCTGTGGCCCTGCTGATGATGAACTTTTCCCGCTCTGGACGGACGGTGGATGAATCCCGTGCTTGGCTCAAACGCATCATCGTCACATGGATTATCCTGAACTCCCTCGGCTTCATCATGAGCTATGTCACTCCCTTCTTCTCCGGCGGCCAGTACACGCCGTAAGGGCTTATGGGTATCTTAGATGGCATAGTGGAGTGGATCGCGGAACAAATCATGTACGGCCTGGATATGATTAACACATCAGTTTTGGGCGCGCTGGGCTGCGACATGAGCGTGTTTCTGCGATACTTCCCTGCTGCCGAAACCATGTATGAGAGTTTTGTCGCTCTGGCTATCGGGCTGATTCTGCTGCTGTGGGTTTGGAACCTGTTCAAAAACTTTGGACTGGGTGCCGGCTCCGAGGCGGAGGACCCCATCAAACTGAGCATCCGCTCTATCCTGTTCATCCTGCTGGCCTATTATTCCGACCAAATCGTGGACATTGCGCTAACTATCGGCGGAACGCCCTACAACTGGATTATGACCGCATCCCTGCCCAGCCTGGACTTCGCCAGCTTTAACTCGGTGCTGCTCACCATCATCGGGGTCTGCGCCAACGGCGGCGTCGCTCTCATTGTACTGATCCTGCTTCTGGTGCTGGCATGGAACTACCTGAAACTGCTGTGTGAGGCGGCGGAGCGGTATGTGCTGTTAGGGGTGCTGGTCTTTACGGCTCCTGTCGCTTTCGCTATGGGTGCGTCTCAGGCCACCTCCAACATTTTCAAAAGTTGGTGCCGGATGTTCGCGGGACAGCTCTTTTTGTTGGTCATGAACGCCTGGTGCCTGCGGCTGTTCGTCAGCATGGTAGGCGCGTTTATCGCAAATCCACTATCCCTGTAAAGGAGGACTCAAAACGAAAAAGAGAATATTCTTCACGTTGCTGCTGGTATCTCTGCTGGCGGCTTTTTTATGTGTCCCGGCTTTCGCCGTTACAGAGGCAGAAGTGGAGGCGCAGGTGGCGGCCTCCAGCAAGTCGGAGGTTACCGGGAATGTGCTGATCTGGTTTCTGTGCGCCGTGGCTTTCCTCAAGGTATCACAGAAGATCGACAGCTTCATGGCAACCCTTGGTGTCAACGTGGGCCGCACAGGCGGCTCCCTGCTGGCTGAGGCTATGCTCACCATGCGGGCAGTTACAATGGTTGCAGGCGGCAAAGGCGGTGCCGGTACCAATCGGGCCGGAGCTGCCTCCAGCGGAAAGGCTGGAACAACCAGCGGATCCGGAATGTCAGGTTTTTTCAAGGGCGGATTGATTGGTATGGCTAGCCGCCATGTTACCAACAGCGCAATCAAGACCGCCACCTCTCAGACCTCCGCCGTCCACACCGCCCAGTCCAGTGTACGGCAGGCTACAGCGGCGGTCACGCCAGAGGCACCATCGGGGGTGGGACCTTCGGTCAACAACGATATTCACACTGGTGGGGTCAATCTCCAAACTGAAGGCAGTGCCACAGCCGGCTCATCCCCACAAGAAGGCGTTATTGTGACCGATGCCACTCCTCCACCCGTTGCTGCGCAGAGTGATGGTCAGGTTTCCGCCGCAGACCAGGCCAGCGGTACGGTGCTGAACATTCCTCTGGCAGACAGTTCTATCCCGGACAGCTCTATTCCCGATGGGTCCATCCCCGCCGAGGCGGCTCCCATCGTTTCTCCGGGTGAGAGCGTTTCCACTGCGGAAAGTATATCTATATCCGATAGCGGCGCTGCCTTTAGTGTTCCCCAGAGCGGCGGCACAATGCTGAACATTCCTCCGGCAGACGGTTCTATCCCATACGGCTCTACTCTTGATGGTTCCGTCCCAACCGAAGCGGCTCCCATTGTTTCTCCGAATGAGAGCGTTTCCGTTGCGGAAAATATATCTGTATCTGATGGCGGCATTGCCCTGAATGTTCCCCAGGGTGAGGGTGCGGCCCTTATCGGAGCAGGCAACGGTCCCGTTCAGGAGGGCGTAATCGTCACCGCCAGCGACCAGCAGACCAACACGCAGAGCTCCACGGATACGCAAAATGTGCAGAAGTCCTCCGTTGTAGAACGTTCCCACACCGTCCGCAACCACACAAAACCCGTACAAACCGGCATCCCCAGCTTGGGCGGCGCCATTTTCTCAAAATCTCTGGTTGCGGGGGGCAGTTTTGCCAATGATGTTATCGGCACAGTGGCCCGGGGCGAGGTAGCCGGCAGAATTACTGGCGATATGGCGGCCCAGTCTCTGCAATCTTACTTGGGGTATACCGCAGAAGGTAAAATTCCCCCCATTTTTTCCAATACAGAAATTGGAGGCGGGAGAATTTCAGGCTATGTATCCACACCTGAACATCCGCAGCCGATTGCGTTTGGTATGTATCATGCAGAGCAGTATATGGAACCAACAGGCACTTTTTCAAAGGTCCGCTCTGCGGATGGGACACTTTGGTATACACAGATGCCCCAGGATGTAGTGGAGCGCAAACCGTATATGGCTTCGGACGATAAAGTGGCTTACCAGGAGCGCATCATTAAAAAACTCCCCGACCCACCCAAGCGTAAGGATCGGGTATAAGGAGGTCCTATGCGTCAAGAAGAACGGGATACTTATCTAATCCCACCTAATTTCATTGAGGGAGGCACCCTGATGGGCGGGATGTTCAAGACCCGCAACGCCATTGAAGCGGGCATCCTAGGGGCGCTGACCGCCCTCCCGGTGCTTAATCTGGGAATCTCCCTCACTATGCGCATCATCATTCTCTGCCTGACTACTCTGCCTCTGGTGCTGCTGGCCCTCATTGGGGTGGGCGGCGGAAGCTTGTCTGAGTTCATCCTGCAATTTTTCAGTTTTCTTCGCAATCGCCGGGTGCTGGACAGGAAGGGCGAGAGTAAAAAGGGGCTTCTTCCCAGCTGGACGCAGAGGAAAGAAAAAACAAGGCTGGAAGATGTAGAAGAACTGCCCAAAAGCCGTAGCCGGTTGCAGGTAGACCTTAAAGGCCGGAAAGTGGATCAGTTCAAAACCTTTCTGGCCCCGGAGGTCAAGCCTCTCAACCCACTGGCGGATTATGTGCCTATCGAAAAGATAGAGCATGGGGTCATTTTCACCAAAGACCACCGTTATGTGAAAGTGGTTGAGGTTATCCCAGTAAACTTCCTCCTGCGTAGCGCCCAGGAGCAGCGGAACATCATCTACTCCTTTATCAGCTACCTGAAAATCGCTCCTGTAAAGGTACAGTTTAAGGTGCTGACCAAGCGGGCGGACATTGACCGCCATGTGCAGACCGTGCGGCAGGAACTGGCCCAGGAGACCAATGCGCACTGCCGGGAGTTGCAGGAGGACTATCTGCGGCTGATCCGACAGCTTGGCTCCCGTGAGGCCATCACCCGGCGGTTCTTCCTGATTTTCGAGCATGAACCGCTGCCCGGCGCCAAGCGGGGCCACGAGGAAGAGGAGGCCATCGCCTCCCTCCAGACCGCCGCCCGGACAGCGGCCAACTACCTCCGTCAATGCGGAAACACTGTGGTACTAAACCATGAGGATGAGAACGAGGCCACAGCGGAAATTCTGTACCATGTCCTCTGCCGCGCCGAGAGCAACGACAAGCCCTTTGCCGGGAAGATTAAGCAGGTGGCGGCGGAGTATATGGCCGCCGGCCGGTCGCTGGAGGAAATCCCAGTCAATGAGTTCTATGCCCCCTCCCAAATCGACCTGTCTCACGGGCGGCATATCTGTATTGACGGCATGTACTATGCCTATCTGCTGATTCCGTCTGGTGGCTACAAGGCCCAAGTGCCTGCCGGCTGGCTCAGCCTGCTGGTGAACGCCGGGGACGGCATCGACTTGGATATGTTCCTGACCCGTCAGCCCAAAGACCGCATGATCCGCAAACTGGGCCAGCAGCTCCGCATCAACCGCAGCAAAATCAAGGAGACCAGCGATACCAATACGGACTTCGACGACTTGGATGGGGCCATCCGTAGCGGCTACTTCCTAAAGGACGGCTTATCCAACAACGAGGACTTCTACTACCTCAATCTGCTGGTGACCATCACCGCCTCTAATGTAGAGGACCTGGAGTGGAAATGCGCGGAGATGAAAAAGCTGCTACTCAGTCAGGATATGGACGTTCAGCCCTGTTCTTTCTGTGAGGAGCAGGCTTTTTTATCCTCACTGCCGCTGGCATCTCTGGAAAAGCACCTCTATGAGCGATCTCGGCGTAATGTCCTGACCTTGGGTGCGGCCAGTTGCTACCCCTTCACCAGTTATGAAATGTGTGACGACAACGGTATTCTGCTGGGGGTCAACAAGCATAACAACTCTCTTATCATCGTGGACATCTTTGATTCCCGAGTCTACAAGAACGCCAACATCGCCATTTTGGGCACCAGCGGTGCGGGAAAGAGCTTTACCATGCAGTTGATGGCGACCCGGATGCGGCGCAAGGGCATCCAGGTATTCATCGTGGCTCCGTTAAAGGGCCATGAATTCCACCGGGCCTGCTCCAACATCGGCGGGGAGTTCATCCAGATTTCCCC
>CAJUAW010000002.1:17382-41395 GCA_910584605.1 uncultured Oscillospiraceae bacterium | reverse complement strand
CTCCAAAAACTGCATCAACGTCATGGAAATCCGTAAGGTGGACAAGTCAGTGGATGAACTGCTGGACGGCCCAGGCGTGGAGAAGTCTCTGCTGGCGGCAAAAATCCAACGGCTCCACATCTTTTTCTCCCTGCTGATTCCCGACATGACCCATGAGGAGCGGCAGCTTTTGGATGATGCTATGATCCGCACCTACGCCCTCAAAGGCATCACCCATGAGAACGGCACTCTGGATGACCCGAATGCCCCTGGCCACTATCGGTCAATGCCGGTATTGGGCGACCTCTATGAGGTGCTGAAGCAGTCCGCCGAGACCAAGCGGCTGGCGAATATCATCAACCGTCTGGTCAACGGCTCTGCCCGGACATTCAACCAGCAGACCAACGTATCTCTGGATAACAAATACACGGTGCTGGATATCTCTGAACTGACAGGCGACCTGTTGACAGTGGGGATGTTCGTGGCGCTGGATTACGTTTGGGACAAGGCCAAGGAGAACCGTACCGAGGAGAAGGCTATCTTCATCGACGAGTGCTGGCAGCTCATCGGGGCCAACAGCAACCGTTTGGCGGCGGAGTTTGTTTTGGAGATTTTCAAGATCATTCGCGGCTACGGCGGCTCCGCTATCTGCGCTACCCAGGACATCAACGACTTCTTCGCTTTGGAAGATGGCAAGTACGGCAAAGGCATCATCAACAACGCCAAGACCAAGATCCTGCTCAACCTGGAGGACGAGGAAGCCCGGCGTGTCCAATCCCTGCTCCACCTGTCTGAGGCGGAAGTCATGGAGATTACCCACTTTGAACGGGGCAGCGGCCTTATCAGCACCAACAATAACAATGTGACGGTGGAAATCAAGTGCAGCCAGATGGAGAAGGAGCTGATCACCACCGACCGGAGGGAGTTGCAAGAGCTGCTGGACAAGACCCAGGCCGCGCCGCCTGTGGCGTAAAGCGGAGCGTATACGGTGTTAATGCGAGGGCTATTTTTTAATGCGTTTTTTATACGGTCCGTATGCGGAAAACCGCCTCGGCAATAGCTGTGGCGGTTCCGCTGTGCGATTTTTATACGGCGCTAATACGATTTTACGAGGTGAATGATTATGATGAAAACCCGTGAACAGGTCTATGGCCGGGAGGCAGCGGCTATCCTGCGGGATATTTCCATGTACCGGGTGTTGACTGCGGAACAGATCCTGCGCCTGCATCCGGGGAAAGACGCCAAGGAGCGGAATAAGATCCGGAATCTGCTGACCTACCTGGTGAAGCAGCAGCGGGCTTGGCTCTCCGAAGATGAGCGGTTCTATCTCGCGGCCCCGGATGCCCTGGAGGACATGGACCGGGGCCTTTTCGCTGCGGTATGGGTGCTGGCGGACTTTGCGGATGAAGTGGAGTATCATTCCGTTGGCGATTTCCCGGCCAAAATTATCTTTTTCGCCGGCGGTGAAATCTACGAGATCGTCCACGCCGCCCAGGGCAAAGAAGTTCTGATGTCCCACGTGCTTTCCGATCCCGGCGAGCAGCCCTCCCGCTACCTTGTGCTGGTGGATGATGCTTCTCAGATTGCGGAGCTGCAAATCCCCCATGCCAGCGGCTACTGCACCGTATCCCCGGAAGGGCAGGTGCAATATTACCAGAAAGAATGAGGTGAACCATTGAACCGAAGCACCGTTTCCCGGCGGATATCGTCCATTCTGGATGATATTCAGCGTCTGACCAACGCACTGTACGCCATGAATACCACCGATCTTCAGCGATACCCGGACAATTACGAAGTATTGTCCATTGACGCCGCCCTCCGAGCGGAGGGCATCGCCTGTCGGCTGCGCCATCTCATCTACGCCAGCACGACCACACCAAAGACGGAGTATCTGACCTCCGCGGCCAACACGCAGGGCATCTCAGTGCGCTGTAAGGACGGCGTTTTTGAGGTTACGCTGCCTGCTCTGCTCCCAAAACGTAAAATGTGGCAGAGCGGCGAATATCTGTTGGAGCCGTTGGGGGCGGCTTTGACCCAGTACGCAAGGGGTCATCCCCTTCCCCGGTTCCGGCACTGCCTGATTGCTTTCTCCCATATCTACGACCAGGAGTTGCCGGAGCGCCGCATCAGAGACTACGACAATCTGGAGCTGAAGCAGATCCAGGATGTGGTTGCCGCTTTTGTTCTGACAGACGATACCGGAGGCCTCTGTGATACCTACCACACAACAGAGTTGGGCGCGGTAGATTGTACCCGAATTTCCATCATGGAGACGTCCCGTTTCCTGGCGTGGCTGGCCGAAAAAGAAATCCTCTGAAAGAGGCCGAAAGAGGGCAAAACAGGGGTCCCATTTAGGCCCTTTTGAGGTGTTCCGTTTTGGGACCCCAGGTCCACCGCCAAAAACGCTTGCAGCGCAAGGAGTTTTGGCCGCTTACGCTGAGTGCGGAAACGCCCAGGTTATACGGACCCTGGGCGTTGAGATTACTGAAATAGGAGGTGTCGCAACTTGCCAGACCAAGTGACAAAACTCCCTGCCCCGGATACGCTGCCCGACCTCCTTTTGACTCTCGTTGCCCTCTCTGGCGAGTTCCCAACCAATCTGGTGAACAGTCTCCCCAGTACGAAAGCATACCGGCAGAAAGTCATCAAGCGGTTAAAGAAACAGATGCTGATCTATGCCTATTCGCAAAACGGCCTTCGCGGTCTGCGCCTGACTGCCGATGCCAAAAGCCTTCTTTCCGCTGACAGGCCAGAGCGGTTTGCCTCTCTCTTTACCGGCGATACGGTAACAAACGCACCTAAATATTCCGTTCCCCATCGCCTGCGCCTCCATCGGATGGCTGAGGTGCTGGTTACGATGCACAATGCAGGAGTGTCGGTATTTCCATGGGAAAAGACAGCCGTGTTTCAACCCTCGCCGCCCCTGGGCCATACTCATATTACTCAGCCTGCCTATTACAGCTCCCGTGAGGTCAAAGAGGTCGGGCCGCAATCATCCATCATACGCGGTTCCCGTTCAACCGGCGTCTTGCTATCGGACGGCGGTATTTTTATTGCCTACAACACCGGCCCATTCCAGATGAAGTGGGAGTACAAGGCCGAGATGCGGATTAAGTTTCTGCTGCAAACGGAAGTCTGCCGACAGCGGCTCCCGGCGCAATTCATGGATGTTGGAGTGGACGCGGTTGTGTTTGGCACGGATATGGAGCGGCTGGGTGCGCTGATGGGTGTAGGCGATGGCCTGTCCCACAACAACTTTGTGCTGGATGGCGGCTTTGAGCATTTCTATTTCTTCCCAGGTGACCACAAAGGAAATGCGTTGGTGCGTCTGCTCTGCAACGGCGAACTTCGTGTCTCTTTGGACACTCTGCTTTTGAGCGGCCTTCATCCGCCGAACCCCGGCCTGCCGATGGAGAATGACGGATTGGAAGGCGATACCCCCGTCCTCTTTGGCTATCTCTGTGATATGCCTCGGCTCAGGCGCTTTGATAATGCGTTGTCTATCCACGAAAAGGACGGCATCGTCATTTGCTTTGACTTCCAGGAGGAGGCGTACCGCCGCTGCCTTGGCCCTCGTATCCAACTTCAATGTCTTGACCTTGAGGCAGTAGAAAGGAGTGTGTTTCCATCTCTCGAAAAGAAATGATCAAGCTCGCCATTATCCTGCCTGTCGCTCTGATTGCTCTGCTCTATGGCGGCGGCTACATCGGTCAGTTCATCTACAATTATCAGGTCTGGGAGGCGGCAGGTGGCGTGTTCGGTACCTCTCCCCAGTTCCCAAGCGGCAATTTTTTCGCCTGTATCGCCGCCGCCTTTCACTTTCCCTATGGCTTGTACGGCATAGGCTTCTGCGTGGGGGCGTTGGCTGTCCTGATTTTCATGGTCATGCGGATGGGATACAGCGAGACCGGCGAGTATGACCGAGACCGCAACCTGATCTACTCCAACAAAGGCACCTACGGCACAGCGGGCTTTATGTCCAAAAAGGAGCTGAAGGGTGTCTTGGATCTGGTTCCCAATATCCGCAAACACCCCGGCATCATCCTGGGGGAGTTGGACGGCCAGGTGGTATGTGTCCCGGAGAAGACCCGGTTCAATGGGAATCTGGCTGTGTACGGGGCCAGCGGCTCCAAAAAGACGCGGGCGTTCTGTATGAATATGATTCTCCAGACGGTCGCCCGGCGGCACTCTCTTATAATCTGTGACCCAAAATCGGAACTCTATGAAAAATCCAGCCAGTATCTTCGAGACAAGGGCTATACGGTGAAGGTGTTCAATCTGGTCACCCCCTCCTGCTCGGATTCCTGGAACTGTCTGGCGGAGATCAATGGTCAGGAACTGATGGCACAGCTTTTCTGTGATGTCATCATCAAAAATACTGGCAGTGCCAAGGGAGACCACTTCTGGGACAACGCTGAAATGAATCTGTTGAAAGCCTTGGTTCTCTATGTGGAGCGGGGCTACCCGGAAGAGAAAAAGAACATTGGTGAGGTCTACAAGCTATTGACGCAGAGCAGTGAGAAGGAGCTGAATGCCCTTTTTGATGTGCTGCCCGTCACCCACCCGGCTAAATCCCCCTACAGCATCTTCAAGCAGTCCGGCGAGAATGTCCGGGGCGGCGTCATCATCGGTCTGGGGTCCCGGCTCCAGGTATTTCAGAACAGCGATATTCGGGAAATCACCGGCCATACGGAGATTGACATGGAGCTGCCGGGTAAAGAACCCTGTGCCTATTTCTGTATCACCAGCGACCAGGACAGCACCTTTGACTTTTTGTCCTCGCTGTTTTTGTCCTTTGTTTTTATCCGGCTGGTACGCTATGCCGATCAGGAATGTCCCGGCGGGGCACTGCCTGTTCCCGTCCATGTACTGGGTGAGGAATTATGTGCCTGCGGCGTTATCCCTGACCTTTCCCGCAAAATCTCAGTCATCCGTTCCCGGAACATCTCTATGTCCTGTGTATTCCAGAACCTCGCGGGACTCCAGAACCGCTACCCACTGAACCAGTGGCAGGAGATACTGGGCAACTGCGATGTGACGCTGTTCCTTGGCTGCACCGATGCCCTGACAGCGGATTTCATCTCCCAGCGAACGGGTGAGGCAAGTATTTCCGTAACCAGCAAGGCCAAGCAGCTGGGGACCTGGCGCATTTCCAACTATACCCCGGAATACCGGGAGACCAGCGGCGTCGGCAAGCGCAGGCTGATGACGATGGATGAGGTGCTGCGCATGGATGTGGACCGCGCCCTGGTGATTATCCGGGGCAAAAATGTATTGGAGGTGGATAAGTACGACTACTCAAAGCATCCGGAAGCTAAGAAGCTGCGGCCCAGCAAGGCCTCCGCCCATGTCCCTGACTGGCGTGTAGCCCAGGAGAAGAACAAGCAGCCCAAGCCTCCCGCCAAGAAAGCCGCTCCGACAGGGAACCCGGCACAAGGGACGGTCCGGCAGGGCGAAGAGATGGTGGAGCCGTCTGCTCCTCCGGCAGGCAGAACGCAAAAGAAACCAGCAGTGCCCAAAACTCCAGCAAAGCGGCAGAGGCAATCACCGCAGGCAAAGAGGACAGCTTCTCATCCCAAAGAGGAAGAACAGCCCTCTGTTTCCTCTCAGCCGGCGGCGGATGAAGAACAGCCGGTGCCGGCTTCTACAGAAACAACAGGAACAACTCGGGTCGTGACTGCGACCAGAGATTCCATATTCGTTAGACCGAAATCAAAATGTGAAGAGGAGGAATAATTTCACAATGCCAAGGAAAAAAACTGTACCCATTCCTGAAGAGCAGGAACTGACTGAGCAGACTGGCCTTCCCGCTGATACCGGCGGAATGGAGGCCGAAGCCGCCCCGGAAACCGGGATGACTGATTTTTCCCCCAGCGATGATCCTTTCTCCGGCGGCGATGCCGGCGTTTGGGAGGAAGGCGGCGGCGATGTTCCGCACGATGACGCCGATGGTGGTATCGCCCCTGCTGACCCGGAGGCCGATGTAACCGAAAACGGGGCTGAGGAACCCGACGCTGGTTCCATGGGCGATGAAACCGACGGCGAAGCCCAGGACGGGGAATTTCCCGCAGAGGATGTGTCTTCTGATGGTGGGAGCGTCCCCCAGGATGATGTACCTTTCGACGGTGAACCGGAAGAGTCTGACCCTGAGTACGACTCTTTACTCCAGGAATGGGGTGAAGCGAGTGTCTCCCCGGACGGTGAGGCAGGAGTCGGCGATGACCCGCTGACGCTGGCACCGCCGCCCGGTGAGGAGCCGGATGTTCCTGCCCCAGAGGACACTTTTGCGGAGGATACGCCGCCCAGGGAGGCACGCCCCCGGAGACGCCGCGAGGCCGCCGCATCTCTCTCTGCCTCTCGCCGCACGGCTGACCGTGAGCGGGTGCTGACCATCGAGGCCCGGGATGAGGTGCAAACCGAGGCGGAGCGGGAGGCCATCATCTGGCATGAAATCCAGAACGCCGACTGGACGCGCCGCATCCTCACTGGTACGCTGGATGGAGTGGAGCAGACGGAATCCGGCCTGACCCTGGCGGTGGTCAACTACAAGGGCTTCCGGGTGGCGATTCCCCTTAAAGAGATGCTGCTCTACCCTGGCAAACTGCCCACCGGCCCGGAGTACATGGAGACCATGGCCCGTCTGCGCCGCATCCTCATGGTCCGGCTGGGTTCTGAGATTGACTTCGTGGTGAAGGGCCACGACAACAAGAGCCGCAGTGCTGTGGGCAGCCGCAAGGACGCCATGTACCGCAAACGGCAGAGTTTCTATCTGGACAGGGATGAGATGGGCGAGCCCATGATCTACGAGGGCCGGGTGGTGCAGGCCCGGGTGGTGGCGGTCTCCGAGAAGATCATCCGTGTGGAGGTCTTTGGCGTGGAGTGCGCTATCGTGGCCCGCGGGCTGTCCCGCTCTTGGATGGGCGACGCCACCGAGAAGTACAGCGTAGGCGACCGTATTCTGGTACGTGTCCTCAAGATCAGCGGCAGCACCGTGGAGAATCTGGCGATTACGGCGGATGTGCGCAGTGTGTCCAACGGCACCGACCATGATAATCTGAAAAAGTGCGTGGTCCAGGGCCGCTACGCTGGGCGGGTTACCGACATCCGGGGCGGCGTGGTGTTTATCCGGCTGAACAATGGGGTCAACGCCATCGCCCACTCCTGCTATGACCGCCGCACCCCCGGCAAGCGGGACGATGTGAGTTTTTCCGTCACCCGGCTGGACCCGGAGCAGGGCGTGGCGGTCGGCATCATCACAAGGATCATCAAACAAAATTTGTAAAGGAGAGGGCCTATGAAGCATTTGAAGCGTCTGGCGCTGTCTTTGCTGCTGGTACTGTCCATAACAGTCACCGCCATGGCCGCTGAGGTTCCGGTAAGTCTGGTAGTGGAAAACCTGAACGGCCAGCAGCGCATCGTCAAGACCTATGAGCTTCCCCCCGGGACAGACCCGGAGACACTGAAGGAGCCGTCGTTTGAGTACGACGGCTTCACTTATACCTGGGCCTACACCACCAAGGAGGAGCACACCTTCCTGGAGACCAAAGCGGTAACCGAGAAGGTCACAGTGGAGACGGTCAAAAAGGACCTGAACGTGGTCCTGGAGCAGCTGGCCCCCAGCATCCCCTATGACGATGGGGAGTTTAGCGGCGAGCTGACTTTGGATCACACCACCATCACCACCGAGGCGGCGGGCTATACCACCAAGAGCGGGAAGGTTACCGCCACCAAAACCATTGGGCCGCTGGACCGCAACGATATGTCCTACGTTCCGGCTACCACAGTCAAGGACGGCAGAACGCTCAATCTGGTCAATGTGGAGTGGCAGGTCATCGGGACGGACCTGGTTGGGGACGCTCTGGCCCCTGCCTCCTATCAGGCGGTAGCGACCTATTCCGCGTCCACCAGCAGTCAGGTAGCCACAGGCTATGTCTCCACCGCAGAGTATAAAGGAACGGTGACCGCCTCTGGCGTGAGCAGCATCACTTATACAGTGGTCTACACCGGAGCGGAGATCGTGCCCGAGACACCGCAGCCTACCGAACAGCCGGACAAAAAACCGGGCAGTCTGTTCGGCGGGAATGTGGCCGCTATCGGCGGTACGATCCTGCTGGTGCTGCTGCTTGCGGCGCTGGCTGGAGCGGGCGGCTATCTGTTCCTGCACAGGAAGAATGTCTATGTCTACATTCCGGGCGACAGGCCCCGGGATTACAAGCTGATCGCCAAGTTCCGGGCGGAACCTCAGCGGCCGGAGATAGACATTACCGGTCTGGACCCCTACCCGGAAAGCATCATCGCGGTGGAGATCAAGCGTCCCCTGGCAAAAAAGCTGCTGGGCCAGACCTTCACCGTCCATCATCGCGGAGCGGATTATGCCTACACCGTTCTTCAGGACCGTCCTGGGGACTGGCATGAGTTCGACCCTACCGAGGAAAAGGAGGAATCTATTTGAAGCACATCAAAATGTTTGCCGGGCTGATGCTGTCCGCTGTGGCGGCGCTGTGCATGAGCGTCCCGGCCTTTGCGTCGGACTACTCGTTCACCACAGACGCCCCCCAGGACTACTACAAGAGCACCAGCTATGAGGACGTCTACGGCTCCCAGTACAACTACGGGGGCCGGAATGTGGTGGACTACCAGGTGCCGGAGCTGGAGTACGGCGTTCAGAGCACCACCATGACCGGCGTGATGGAGCGCACCATGCTCCCCGGCCTCCAGCAGACGGTGGCGACTGGAGGCGGCGGCTACGGCGTGGCCGGGGGCGGCCCCATCACCGTACTCACCGAGGCCACCGGAACGGGCGGCTCCGGTTCCACTTCGACCACCACCCCCACGACGCCCACCCTGCCCACCACTCCCAGCTATCAGCAGCCGGCCTACACCAGCGTGGAGGGCATGGCCTACAAGGACGGCAGCATCGGCACTGTCAAAATTCCCTCGCTGAAAATCAACATGAAGGTCTGGGAGGGCGAGACCGACGCCAGCATGAAAAAGGGCCTGGGCCATTACAGCTCTACCTCCGCCTGGGATGGAAATGTGGCAATGTGTGGACACAACCGGGGGAGCAAGTATGTGATCGGTTCCATCAAGGACCTGGAGCAGGGCGACACCATCACCTACACCACGATCTACGGCACCCGCACCTATCAGGTCACCACCGTGAAGGTCATCTCCAACACGGATTGGAGCTACCTCCAGTCCACCGCCGACAACCGCATTACCCTCACCACCTGTCTGGCCGACCACCCGGAGAGCCGGGTGCTGGTCCAGGCCGTAGAAAAAAAGTAAAAAAACTTGTTGAAAAACCTCTGTGTATTTTCGTATAAAGTAGTATAATCATATGAACGGAGGTTTTCACAATGAGGAAAAAACTTTTTATGATCGGGCTGGCTGTCACACTCTGCCTGGGGCTGGTCATCCCTGCGGCGGCCGCAAGTCCGCCCTCCGACCAGGAGGCCGCAGCCGACTATGTGCGGGAGCGGGGCATCATGGTTGGGGACCAGAACGGGAACATGAATCTGGCCTCCAGCCTGAACCGCGCCGAGCTGGCCGTCCTGCTCACCCGGTTTCGCGGCGGAGTGGAGGAGTTGCAGGCCAATACCGCCTACTACGAGCGGGGCTGCAAATTCGTAGATGTCCCCGCCTGGGCCAAGCTTTATGTGGGCTACTGCGTCCGGAACAATCTGGTGGCCGGATATGACAAGCTCCATTATGGGGCGGCCGACCCGGTAACTCCCGCGGCGGCCTGCACGGTGATCCTGCGGGCCAGCGGCATTATGGACGGGGAAGGCAGCGTCTGGAGCTACGGAACCGCCTGTTCCTATGCCCTTGGCCTGGGCTGGATTGACGAACCCACCGCCCATGCGGAAAGCATCACCCGGGGCGAGATGGCGGTGCTGATCTACCGGGCGCTGACTGGTAGACATCCTGGGGATACGCCCTCTGCCAGTCAGAACACCGGGGACGGCTATCTAAGCAACGGAAAGCCTGTGACAGAAGAGAATGTGCTGGAGCTCCTGCGCCAGATCGAGAAGGAGTGGCCCCATGGCACGGTTTGGGGGACGCACAATACTCCGGGCACCCACAAAAACGAGGTGCCCAGCACCGCCGCCAACCGTATCATGGACGTCTACTGGGTGAGCGAGTATTACGGATGCAGCGGCTACGCCTCCATGGTCAGCTCTCTCATTTTTGGGGACAAGACCAACCCCGGCCGCAGAGTGGAGGACCTGTCACAGATTCGACCTGGAGACATCCTCTTCTGGGTGCGAAATAGTGACAACTCTATTTGGCACGTGTCGGTTGCACTGGAATCTCCTGATGAAATCCATGCATTTCATGAAACCGACGGCAACCACGGCGGGATCATCCGTTGGCCGAATCAGGAGAGCCAGTACAGCAAAAACAACTTAGATAGCTACCGGGGCGAAAACAGGGCCTACCGCCTTGAGGCATGGACCCGCTACCCGGAGGATGTGGCCTATACCGGAAACAGCGCGGGGGCGTGGTCCTCAGATGCCCTCAACTGACAGGTCTGACCGCCCAAGGGAGGGCAAACGCGCATCAAAAACCACCGATCCCCAAACCGAATCGTCCTGGCCGCAGAGCTGCGGCCAAAAGTCAAAGGACTGCACGATGATGTGCAGTCCTTCCTTTGTGCTCACAAATTGATTAAGGAGGAAACGCTTAATGTTGAAATCTCTCTCCCAGAGCATCAAAAACAAGTGGAGGCGAGCCCTTTCCGGCCTGTTGGCGGTGATCACCGTGGCTGGAATGCTCCCGGCCACCGCATTCGCCGCTGAGAGGACATCGGCTGGCTCAGCGGCCAGCACCCCCGTTTACGCCCCCACCGGTGATTTCGAGGTCAACATCGCCGGCGCCACTGGCTGGAACGGCACACACCAACCGCTGACCGTTTACAGCACTGAGAGCGGCAGCACGCAGACCACCACCATCCCTGCCTCGGGCGGGGCGGCCCCCCTCCCCTTCGCCCTGCTGGAGTACAGCGGCGGCGAGCGCGTCAAAGTCGGTCTGGCCGTTGATGACAGCGGCAGCGTGACCGGCTGGGAAGGCGGCAAACTTGGAAAGACCGGCTGGGTGGATAAGGAGGATATCCTTGTCAACCTGCCTGACATCCTGCCCGGCATCGCCTACAAGCGGGACGGCGGAAGGCAGTTTTCGTCCAGGCTGAGCCGGTATGAGTACGTCATTGCCGGCAACTTCGCTTTTGCTGAACAGCTGGCCCAGCTCCAGCGGGAGGCTATGTCGGACGGCGATACATTGGTCGTTCAGCAGTCCAGGCAGGATATCAGCATCCACCGGGCTAAGGGCGACGCCGGCCAGCTGTACCAGTACACGCTGGATGGCGCAGTCTATCCCAAGTATGAGGACTGGACGGAGTATGATGCCCCGGATGATACACTGGGGCTGCTCCGGTACGAGCTGTCCAACGCCATTGACCGGGCTTACAGCGTCATTCCCTATACGACGCTGACTGAGCTGTGCGCGAGCGGTATCAAGCGGGCTCCCATCAAAGCAAGCAGCTCCAATCCCACCGGCGGAACTGGCGGCCTCAATCCCGGCAGTCCCGGCGGTCAGAAGCCCACCACCAGCAATGTTGACTGGAGTACTGACCCTGAAAGAACCTTTTTGCGGTTTACCCTGATCGAGTTCCCCGAGGGCGTGGTAAAGGATATCGGCAACAACGATTACAGCACCTGGCACGTAGTCGGCACCCCCCTCAATGTCGTTTGGAGCGACGGCACCTATGAAAACTGGACTGCGGAACAGTGCCGGAGCAAAATCACATGGTTTAATTCCAGTGCCATGCAGTACAACGGCAGGGGCTCCAACGCGGCCCAGATGATGGCAGGTGGAACGGGCGGCGTTTATTCCTATGACGCCACCAGCGGCTACAATCAGCGTTGGGTCACCACGGCAGATGAATTTCAGAGGGAATCCGGGATCACCGACCAGCAGAAGGAGCAGATGTTCCACTGCAACAGCTCCAAGTGGTCTGCCAGCTGGATTGACGGCGACTACACCTCCATGTGGGGCACCGATCCCCAGCCTGTGACCCCTGGCAACCTATATAAAGTCTACAAGCCCAATGACGCTTTCCTGTACCTGCTGGGCCGGTTGAGTGAGAACAGCAGCGGAACCGGCTGGAGCAAGGATGACGCCATCGCCAAGTGGTCTGAGTACGTCCATGACGCCAGCGGCAACCTGCGGACCAAGTACCGGATCATCATTGAGACAGGCGGCGTGTTCGTTGACCCCGACGGTGTTCGCCGCGCCTATACCCTGCGGGAAATGATGGCCTATACGCTCTACAACAATGAAGCGGCCGTCAAGGGCAGCCTGATTCGGGACCAGTCCTCCACCATCCGCAACATGGCGCAGTGGATGCGGCAGTCCAAGGGCCAGTTCCTGGAGTATCCCCTGAACGGGGACGGCACTCCCACCGGCGAGGAGCTGTGCTCCACCAACGGCTATACCGAGGCGGACAGCTTTGTGGACAGCATCACGAAGGCCGCCAAGATCCGGGATACGATCTTTACCGAGCGGCGTTCCTATGGCCTGCACATCCTGTCCCCCTTCAACTTTGAGCGGCCGGAGCCCACAGGGACTTCCCTGGAAGTCACCAAGAAGTCTGGGGCATCTATTCCCGCTGGCAAGACATGGAGCTTCACTGTAACCTATACTGCGGGAAGTCCCTCCAACTATACAGCAAGGAAAAATAACACAGATTGTACGGATCAGGTGATTAACACTGGCAATGGTCTGAGATTTTCCCTGAAAGCCGATGAAACGATCCGTATTGTCTTTGATGCGGACGCCTCCTTCCGATTTGAGGTGCATGAGGATGACTCCTCCCAGCTGACCAATATTAGCGGCACCGGCGGCACCGCCGATATGTCCGCCAAAAAGTTTATCAGCAGCGGCGGCGCGTCCAAGGTGACATTCACCAATGGCACGACCATCACGGAGAAAAAGCCCGTCTATCTGAAGCTGAAGAAAATCGCGGCAAAAGATAAGCAGCCCCTCTCCGGCGCGGAGTTCTCCGTCTATGCGGACCCCTCCTGCACCGGGACCCCTCTGGCCGTGATGACCACCGGCTCCGACGGGACGGCGAGCACATCCGTCCCCAACATCGTCGAGGATGGCGGGAGCGTCACGCTGTATGTCAAGGAGACCAGAGCTCCCGCCGGCTGTACCCCGCTGGCCGCCCCCATTCCCGTGACCTGCAAGGCCCCGGAGAACTCCACTCAGGCAGGCGCGGCCCAGGTTGGCCCCGCCAGCGGCATTGAGAACGGCGGCATCCCTGAGCCCGGAAAGGCGCTCCTGTTTAAGCGGGACGCGCTGACCAACGCTGGGGTCGGCCCCGCCACCTTTAAGTTCTCCTCCGTCACCAACGGCGTCTATGAGTTTGACACCGATGAAGCCGGCGTGCTGGAGAGCGTCCAGTGGTGGGACCCCACCGAGGCGGCTGGTAAGTACATCAAGCCCGGAGAATATGCCGTGACAGAGCTGATTCCGCCCCCCAATTACGAGCCTACCACCGAAGTGCAGCAGATCAAGCTGGAGCTGGACGCCAACGGCAATCCCATTCCGGCTGGCCCGCTGGTGTTCAAAAATCTGGCGAAGGTCGGTTTGAAAATCCTGAAATATGACCGGCAGAGCCACAAGCCCATGAGCGGCGTCACCTTTGAGATTTTCCGCGACGGCGTTTCCCTGGGCCACTATGAGACGAACGGCAGCGGTGAGATCCTGCTGACCGGCATCGAACCCGGCACCTATCGGGCGGTCGAGGTAGACACCGGGGACGACAGCCATATCAAGGATACGGCTCCCCAGGAGATCGAGCTGACCGCCGGCTGCGGCGTCAAGGAGCTGTTTTTCTTCAACGATGTGCTGCCCGGCATGAAGCTGGTGAAGGTGGACAGCGCCGACCCCTCCAAGACCATCCCCGGCGTAAAATTCAGTATTCGGGCTGTGGATGGAAGCTACGGCCCCAAGGAGTTCGTCACAGACAGCAGGGGCGAGATCGACCTGAGCAAGCTGCCCGAGGGCTCCTACGAAGTGGTTGAACTGGAGTGTGCGGGCTATGTCATTGACAACGCCCAGCGCATCATCCATCTCCGGGCCAATGACACGGCGGAGTTCGTGTTCACCAACACAAAAAAGCCCGGCCTGCGGCTGGTAAAGACCAGCGCGGACGGGACGCCTCTGGACGGCGTTACCTTCAAAATCACCCCCATCGGGGACGCCAGCCACTCCATCGACCGCACCACCCAAAACGGCGGTGAGATTTTCGTGGAGGACCTGGAGCCTGGAATTTATTCTGTGGTAGAAACCTCCACGCTGCCGGATCACATCCTGGACAAGACCGAGTACCATGTGGAGCTGTCCCCCGGTAAGGTTTCCGAGCTGCGTCTGAGCAACGACAAGCGGCCCAGCTTGATTATCAGCAAACGGGACAAGGACACCGGTGATCCCATTCCCGGCGTTACCTTCACGCTGCGGGGCGCGGACGGCCCCACCATCACCACCAAGCCCACCGGGCCGGATGGGAAGGTGGTCATCACCGACCTCTTGCCCGGGGTGTTCACTGTAATTGAGCAGAGTGTTCCGGAGAATTACATCCTGGACACTACCCCTCAGACGGTGACGCTGTTCCCCAACAAGGAGGCCCAGGTGGAGTTCCAGAACTACCAGCGGCCCACCTTGAAAATCGTGAAGGTGGACATCAACGGCAAGCATCTGACCGGCGCGATCTTTGAGGTCAAGACCAAGGCCGGGGTAAAGATCGGGGACTTCCCGGTAAACGCAAACGGTGAGATTACGGTCCCTCAGAAGCACCTCACCGAAGGGTACTATATCATCACGGAAAAACAGGCCCCGGCCGGGTACATCCTGGATACCACGCCCCACGAGGTCTATCTGCGGCCCGGCAAGACCACTGAGGTCTCCATCGAGAATGAGAAGAAGCCCGGTCTCACCATCTATAAGGTGGATTCTATCGTCGGTGACGGAATTAAGGGCGCTAAATTTGAAATCTGGGTGTCCAAGGACAAGAACCAGAACGGCACCTATCAGCAGCTCACCAACAGCTTCTACTACTCGGACGAAAACGGGATCATCCACCTGGACAACTTGGATACTGGGTGGTACAAAATCGTCGAGGTGGAACCGCCCTCCGGCTTCATGCTCAAAGAGCCCTCCGAGCAGACCATCTATATCGAGCACGACACCTCGGTTGAGGTGACCTTTGAAAATATTCCCAAGTCCGCTCTCGTCATCCGGAAAATTGATTCCGACACTGGGGCCCCTCTGGCAAACGCCTGGTTCCGCGTCCGCTACCTGGGCGGGACCTCCGGCAGCGGCGGCACTATCATCGGGGAATATCAGACCTCCAGCAACGGGAACATCGTCATCACCGGGTTGGAGGCTGGAACATATGTTTGCGAGGAAATCTCGGCGCCCCATGGGTACGTCATGGACACCGCCCCGCAGACCGCCTACATCAGCGGCAAGGAGCAGGACTGCATCACTCTTACCTTTACCAACAGCAAGTACGGCTCCCTCCTGGTCAAGAAAATTGACAGCATCTCTCGTGAGCCGCTGAGCGACATTCAATTTTATATCACCACCAGCGACGGCAGTGTGGTAGGAAACGGCAACGGCTACTTTACCACTGACAGCGCGGGTACGATCCTGGTGTCCGACATCATGCCGGGCACGACGCTGGTCGTGAAGGAGACCCGTACCCGTCCCGGTTACATTTTAGACGATGTGCCGCAGACGGTCAAGATCGAGTCCAACGAGACCAAGACCCTGGAGTTCCGCAACCAGCCCACCGGCTCCCTTCTGATCCGGAAGGTGTGCAGTGTCAATCCCAGCGTGACCCTGGCGAACGCGGAGTTCAAGGTGACCTACTCCGATGGCAGCCTCATTGGCGATTCCAACGGGGTCTACCGCTCAGATGAAAACGGCGAGGTGCGCATCGAGGGCCTGACCCCCGGCAAGAGCGTTGTCATCACCGAAACCAAAGCCCCCGCTGGATTCCTGATCGACACCCAGTCCCAGACCGCTGTGATCCAGGCGGGAAAGACGGTCAGCGTGACCATGAAAAACCAGCCCAAGGGCCAGCTCATTGTCCAGAAACGGGACAGCCTGACCAACAAGCCGCTTCCCGGCGCGGAGTTCCGTATCACAACGGCGGCTGGCTGCGAGGTGGGCCTGGACGGTGTGATTGGCACCAGTACGCTCACCCAAAATGGGATTTTCACCACAGATAGCCAAGGTGAGATCCGCATCTCCAACCTCGCCCCAGGGGCGTATGTACTGTCCGAAATCAAGGCGCCGAACGGCGGATATGTGATCGACAATCCCTCCACAAACGTGGTGATTGGCCCCAACGGCGACACTCAAACGGTGATTGTGAAAAATTCCAAGGCTGGCGCACTGGTCATCGACAAACGGGATTCCGTCACCAATAAGCCCCTGGCCGGCGTGACCTTCAAGGTGACGACCGCCACCGGTGAGTTCGTCCCCGACGAAAACGGCCAGATCAGCAGCAACGGCATCTATATGACCGACCGGGACGGTAAAATCACCATCAACGGGGTGGTAGGCGCGCTGGTGGTAACCGAAGTCAAGACCATTCCCGGCTACACCATCGACCCCAACGAAAAAACGCAGACGGTAGTGGTCAACCCCAATGACGTTCAAACGCTCCATTTTTACAACACGCCCGGCACGACCCTCATTATCCGCAAGTTCATCGAGGGCACCGAGAATGAGCCTCTTTCCGGGGTCGCATTCAAGGTGATCGACGGCAGCGGCGCGGCGGTGGGTCCCGATGACGGAATCTACTACACAAACAAGGCTGGAGAGATCGTGCTGTCTGATGTGGAGCCCGGCACTACGGTGATCGCCCGCGAGATCAAAACGGTAGATGGGTTCGTGCTGGACGGCACTCCGCAGAAGATTCTGATTAAGGACGGTGAGGTGCAAAGTCTCACCTTCTGGAACAAGAGGGCTGGGACGCTGCTGATCGAGAAGCTGGATTCCGTTACCAAGGCCCCCCTGATGGGTGCTCAGTTCAAGGTCGTCTATGCGGACGGCCGGGTAGTGGATACTGAGGGCGGCAAGCTGTCGTCCAACGGTATCTATATTACGGACAGCAATGGTCAGATCAAGATTACCAATGTCACGGGGACCATTGTTGTGACTGAGGAAAAGTGTCCGGATGGCTATGTGCTCGGCTCCAATGACAAGAGCCAGACGGTTGTGGTCAATCCCCAGGATACGCAAACTCTCCGGTTTTACAACGACCCCCTGTGCAGTCTCACCCTGACGAAGCGGGATTCTGTCACCGGAAAGCCTGTCCCCAACACCGAGTTTACGGTCAGGGACGGGAATGGAAACCTGATTGGCCGCTACACCACTGGTAGGGACGGTACTGTGACCGTCACCGGCCTCGTGCCCGGAAGCACCGTCGTGGTGACGGAATCGAAGGTCCCCCAGGGCTATGTGCTCAATCCCACCCCGCAGACCATCACCCTGAAAAACGGCACAGGCAACAGCGTGGTCAGCGGCGGCTCCACCGGCAATACGGGCGGCTCGACGGGCAGCACCGGCACAGGCGGCGGCAACAATCTGGATTTTGAGAACGACCCCACCACGACCCTCACGATTCAGAAATTTGTGGAGGGCACAGACAACCAGCCCATGAAGGGCGTGGAGTTCCTGGTCACCGACAGCTCCGGTGCGGTGGTGGGCCCCAACAACGGCTACTACTACACCGATAAGGACGGCCGCATCACCATCTCCAACCTGGAGCCCGGAACGACCATCACCGCCCGGGAAACCAAAACTTTGGCGGGCTTCATCCTGGACGGCACCCCCCAGAGCATTAAAATCAAGGTGGGCGAGGGCCAGACGATGACCTTCTGGAACAAGAAGGCAGGCGGATTGGTCATCACAAAACTGGATGCCGTGTCCAAGGAGCCTTTGGCCGGAGTTCGCTTCAAGCTGACCTATTCCGACGGCACCAATGTGGACCAGGATGGCGGCAAGGTCTCCACCAACGGGATCTATGTGACCGACAGCAACGGCCAGATCAACGTCCAGGGTGTGACCGGCACCATCATCGCAACCGAAATTGAAACCATCCCCGGCTACATCATCGACCCCAACACCAAGTCCCAGACGGTGAAGGTCAACGCGGACGACACTCAGTACCTCACCTTTTACAACACCCCCACCCAGACTCTGGTGATTCAGAAGCTGGTGGAAGGGAGCAAGGACCAGGGTCTGGCCGGGGTAGAGTTCCTGGTTACGGACAGCAGCGGCGCTTTTGTGGGCCCGAACAACGGCATCTACAAGACCGACAAGTATGGCCGCATCACCATCTCTGACCTGAAGCCCGGCGCGGTCATCACCGCAAAGGAGACCAAGGCATTGGACGGCTATGTGCTGGACAGCACTCCGCAGAGCATTGAGATCAAGTCCGGTGAGGTACAGACTTTGATGTTCTACAACACCCCTGTCGGCGGTTTGGAGCTGATTAAGGTCTCCGAGAGCGACAAATCCCAGCGCATTAAGGGCGTGACCTTTGAGATTCGCAGGATGGACGGCGGGCTGGTGGACACCATTACTACCGGCGACAATGGCCGGGTGTTCCTGCCCATGGACGCCGGCGACTACTACGCTGTGGAAATCGAGGCGGCGGAGGGCTTCAAAATCGACAGCACGCCCCACTACTTCACCGTTCAGGACGGCAAGACTACCACCCTGACCGTGACCAACGCCCCCTTCTCTGGCATCATCATTCATAAGGTCAATTCTGTCACCGGCGAGGGAATTTACGATGTTAAATTCCTGGTCTATGACCAGAATAAGAACCCCATCGGGGAGTATTCCACCGATAATGAGGGGTACATTTACATCGACGACCTCACTGTGCAAGGCAAGGGCAAGCTGTTTATCCGCGAGCTGGAGGCCGCCCCCGGCTATGAACTGGACAAGGAATATAAGACCGTCTATGTCCAGCCGGGCAAGACCATTGAGATCGAGTGGAAGAATACTCCGATTACCGGCCAGTTCCAGATCCACAAGTATGCCGCCGAGTACAACGAGGTCACCGGCACACCCGCCGGCGCTCCCCTCCAGGGGGCTGTCTACGAAATCAGCGAGGCCCGCAGCGGAAAAGTAGTGGACTACATCACCACAGACGCCCGGGGTGTCGCCGCTTCCAAGCCCCTGCCTTTGGGTCGATACAAAATCGTCGAGGTGACCGCTCCCGCCTATTGGCAGGTCAGCGGCACGGTCTTCGACGAAACTCTGGAATATTCCGGCCAGATCATCAAAGTAAGTGACTACGATAAGCCCTCCAACCTGGGCGTGGTCATTACCAAGCGGGGCAACGCTGAGGCACTGGCGGGAAGTCAGATGCGCTACGACTTCACTGTGGCGAACACCAGCAACGTGCCGCTTGAGAACTATTATTGGCATGATCGCATTCCCACCGACGCGGCTCGGGCGACCATCTTCACCACCGGCACCTACAGCGCCCGGCTGAACTACCGTATCCTCTACAAGACAAACTACTCCGCCACCTATCAGGTGCTGGCGTCCAACCTGATCACCAGCAGCAACTATTCCTTCAGCCTGAACGCCATCCCCACCCAGGCCGGGGAGTATGTCACGGACATCTATCTGGATTTTGGCAAAGTGCCTGTGGGCTTCCAGTCGGTAGCCAATCCCACCCTGACGGTGCAGGTGCTGGGCACTGTCGCCAACGGCTACCAGATCGTGAACCGGGCCGATGTGGGCGGCAAGTACCAGGGCACCTGGCAGACTGCGCAGGCCACCTGGGTCACCATTGTGCGTAAGCTGACACCGAATATTCCTTTGCCCAAGACTGGCTACTAAACCAACAAGCGGGGCGGCTCTCTAAAATGGGAGCCGCCCTATTACACTCTCAGCTGTTACTGCTCGTTTTTTATCAACATAGCAATGAATTTAGACAACTGCTCCTCAAATGTCTCGCTTTCGTTCAGCGCAGCAAGGATTCGATTAGCCTGCTCCATAGGCGGTTCATTTTTTTGGACTGGCAAGTGGACGGAAGCGATAAATCCACTGATGACCGCCCCCACTTCCCTGGCCCATGCGTTGGCGATCAAGTCACTTGTATTGGTTGGATTCTCGCCGTATTCCACAACGATCTCCATAATTTTATTGCTGTCAATTCCCACTGCCGTGGCAGGCAGCCGGAATGACAGAGCATTGATTATGTTCAGATCAGTTTCTACGAAATCAGGGAACTTGGCAGACATCATAAGCATCTCCTAAATATGTATGTTAATGGCTATGATAACAGGAAAGTGACAGGTGATATAAAATTGAACGTAGAATCTACATTTGAAATCCTCCGCCGGGAGCAGCTTCTCATTGACCACGCGCCCCACAGCGTACAGTTTCAGGACCTGACCGGCAGCCTGCTCCGCGTTTTTTCCGCCGCCGCAGTCATTCCGCCGCTGACTGTATCGGAGATACGGATGTATGCGGCCTTGGCCCTGCTCCACGACGTCGGCAAGCGGGCCATCCCTTCGGAAATCCTCGACAAACCCGGTCCTCTGACCAAAGAAGAATTTGAGGTGATGAAAACCCATACCACACAGGGGTGTGACCTGCTGGAGCGGATGCCGGAGCTGCGGGAGTGCGAGGTGTTTTCCCAGATTTGCGACGTATGCCGCCACCACCATGAGCGGTGGGACGGCGGCGGTTATCCGGACGGGCTGGAGGGAGACAACATTACCCCATGGGTGCAGGCGGTGGGACTGGCAGACGCTTTTGACGCCCTGATTCACCGGCGGGTGTACAAACCGGCCTACCCGCCGGAGCAAGCTAGTGAGATGATATTGACCGGGGCCTGCGGCATCTTTAATCCGCTGCTTCTGGCCTGCTTCGCCCAGCACATCGGCGCAATCTCCAGAGCGGTCTATTCCTCTGCTGTTTGAGTGCGTCTCTTTTTATGTTTGGGCGCAACGCTGTCATAGCTCAGCTCCAGCAACGGGAATATCTGGTCATCTGAAACGGAGTCGTTAAGCAGAATCGAGATCCAGTGGTTCTTGTTCATATGGTAGGCGGGGCGAAATCCTTTCTCTGCCAACAGAGAACCGACCATAATTGTGCCGCATTTCACATTCATTACATCAACAAGGTCCTCACCTGAGAGACCGAGCTTGTTGGCGGGTACATCCATAATGATGGCATACCATTTTTTGCTCGCGGGGTGACGGAATACCGCGCTACCTGGGCTGTCCGCCCAAAGGTATTCCGCCTCTGTTCCATAGGTCTCCCGGATATACTGCGTGATCCGCTCACGCTGAGATATTTGGCTCATGGCTCTGCTCCTTAAATCTCCCGTGGCTCCTTCAGGCGTTCCTCATATTCCTGCCGCTCCGCTTCGTCTGCTAGCCGGACGGCATACTTCCCGCAGTCGGGACACTGCTCCGGCTGGCTGACGCGGCTGAAAATAAAGTGGCAGTTATCGCAAGTGTAAATCATTTCTATCACCTGCGACATTATAGCAGAATAATCACTATCATACAAGGTCAGGAGGTATCTAAGACTGAACAATCAAGAAAAAAGCAGCCTGTCTCAAATGGCCGGCACCGCCCACACCATCCACGGAGCCATCAAGACTGGCAAGGCCATCTCCGCCGCCGCAAAGGGGGCCGCAGTAGGCGGGCCATACGGGGCCGCGGCCGGGCTGGTCCTGGGAGCGGGGCGGCACGCCGGGAAGTTCCTTGCGGTCGCCGCTGTGCTGCTCATGCTCCCGATGCTGTTCCTGCTCATGCTGCCATCCCTGATTTTCGGTGGCCTGACCAGCAGCGGCAGCTCCAGCCAGCCCATCCTCAACGACAACACCGCCATTGTCCAGAACGTGAACGACATCGCCTTTGCGGTCAATGAGGTGCTGGGCGAAGGCATCACCGACACAGAGGCCCGGATCGCCCAGGACTTTGCAACGACGGGTGGCGACAACTACGAGATCGTCAACCCCTATGCCAGCGATATGACCAGCAACACCAACTCCTTTATCGCCCAATACTGCGCTGCCAAGGGAGAGAGCTGGGACACCATCTCCCTGGCCGATATGCAGGCCATTTTGCGGCAGGGCAAGAGCAATCTGTACTCCTACACCCGCACCAGCGAGACCCGGACGGTGGAGGACGACGACCCGGACACCTCGGACGTGGTGGAGACCAAAACAGAGACCTGGTACATCTATACTCTCTCCTACAATGGGGAGGGCTATTTTGCGGACAACGTGTTTCATCTCACCGAGGATCAGAAATCGCTGGCCGGCGACTATGCCCAGAACCTCAGCCTGTTCCTGGGCGATGGGCTGTTTCAGTACACAGAGTACGGCGGCACCACGATTGCCTCTCTGGGAGACGTCCGCTTTACAGACGGGGCCACAGAGGTGGTCTACTTCAACCAGCTGGACGAACGCTGGGCCAACAAGCCCTACGGCACCGACAACATCGGCGGCTACGGCTGCGGCCCCACTTCCATGTCCATTGTGGTGTCCTCACTGACAAGCGACATTGTGGATCCGGTTGAGATGTCGGAGTGGGCCTATAAAAACGGCGGTTGGTGCAGCAAGAGCGGTTCCTACCATTCCCTGATTCCCAGCGCGGCCAAGGCGTGGGGCCTGACTGTGGAGGGCTGTACGGCCTCCGAGCCCCAGCGCATCCTGGACGCCCTGAGCAGCGGTAAGCTGGTGGTCGCCATTATGACTAAGGGGCACTTTACCACCGGCGGACATTTCATCGTCCTCCGCGGGGTACAGGACGGGAAAATCCTGGTGGCTGACCCCGCCAGCTATAAGCGGAGCGGGAAGCTGTGGGACCTGTCCATCATACTCAACGAGGCCAGCAAAGGAGCGGCAGCGGGCGGGCCTTTCTGGATCATTGGTGCGCCATAAAAGCAGTCATTAAGCGATTTATCCCCCAAGGAGGTTGATGAAATGGGGCATAAAATCAATGAATCCCCCAAAACGATACGGCTTGTGTCAAAAGAATTCAAGCATTCCATACAATATGTGAATGAGGTGACCGAGGGCGGAAATGGAGCGGCCACATACGACCTGTCCGGCGATATCCTAAGACGGCGAAAAGCAGCTACTCTGGCCTATCTGGAGACAGCAAGATTCCGATATGCAGAGAAGTATCCTGAACTGGATATTGATGTCGAATGGGCAAGGCTGTGCGCTGCACCTGCTGACTCTGTAAATATGGTCGATGAGGAATGTCATATTTCTTTGGCTGCAGCTCTCTGGTTTCTGGATGTATTTTGCGAGTGCAGCAATAGCCGTGTCATCCATGAATATCTGCCCGAGGATAAAGGTAAGTACCTGTATGTCGAGGATTATACAGAGCCGCGCTACGATGAGGCGGTTATACGAAAAACACTCCAGTTGATTGTGGAGCGGAATGGCGGTCATAGCCAGAGTTATGGTCTGATCAGCGGTGCCGCAGCCCGGCGTCGCTGTTCTGGGGTGTGGACAGCATCTAAAAACCTTGTTACAGACAGGGAGCGTTTTGACACACTGATGTCGATGCTCCCGTCAGGTCTGGTCGAACAGATTTCCGCAAACTTTGAGGTCAGAATGTGGGACTATATCGACCGGTATTTTGCCTGCATGGCGGAGTATGCCCGTAAAGAGCGGCGCGCCAGGAGCGTGGTCAGGCAAATCTCGGACGAATGTAACCAGCAATACCGCGAGGCCGGAGGCATCTGTTTGGAAGATCTGACTCACAGAGGCTCTTCCCAATACCCGTTTGCATCTCCTCCGGAGAGCCAGCCCTCTGTCCACCCGGTCGTATTGTCCTTCCAGCGGGAAAAACGGCTGGAAGAAATCGAGACGCTGGCGAAAACGGGGTTGGAAAAGCAGGATGAGGCGGACAGGCTTACCTTTGACCACTATGATCTGCGGCTATATGCCTATCTGCTG
>CAJUAW010000002.1:14531-17372 GCA_910584605.1 uncultured Oscillospiraceae bacterium | reverse complement strand
CGCTCTTCCGATCTTGCTGCCGGTTATGGAGGGCGAGCTTATTGCGAATTGGGGAAAGCGGTATCCTCCGGAGATACGGCAGATTATGGAGGGGCTTACCGTAGATGACCCGTATGAAACCTGTTTTGCGTTCTTGTGTATGGTAGAAGCCGGGAGCGACCTGCCCTGGCTGTATTCGCCGGCTCTGGCTGTGCTGATGGCCGCTGTTGCGAAACTGCCTTGGTATATGGCGGCGCCCGGTATCCCTGGTCTGTATGAGATTTGCTATGGAGATGGAGAGGCGGATGTAAACGATGGCTCCTTTGATCTTGCGACCTCATGGGGGCCGTATGAGAAAAGAGCTGGTCTGTATGAACTGCAATACCGGCCGGATATTATGCCCCACCCTTTGGACCCGGAGGGGCCATACAGGGCTGTCAATCTACCGCAGTTGGTATTCGGATTGACCGGGCTGATTATGCCGCGCCACGTCTCCATATCCGACAAGGCGGCGGAGGCATTGACGCGGGCTGGCATCCCGGAGGCAGAAGTTCCCGTATGGGAGAAATATCTGCATCTTGTCGAAGAATTTCAGATGGGACGCTTTATAATTGAAAACAATCTGCTGACGGGCATGATGGAGGCCGCCGCAGAGAATGCCGAGGCTGAAGATTCAGCGGCCTTGCAAGAGATGTCCAAACGGGTACAGGAATTGGAAACACAGCTTGCCCAAACCTGGGACGCCCTGCATACGGCTGAGAAAGCTGTCAAGGCGGGGCAGGCGGAACTGGCGCAGGCCAAGGCCGAGGCCAGCAGTGAGCGTCAAGAACTGATTGACCTGCGGGAGCTGGTGTTTTACCAAACCTCCGGACAAGAGCCGGAGTCGGAAGTATCACAGGGGATTCAATTTCCCTATCAGGCCAGGCAGCGCACGGTGGTTTTCGGCGGCAGCGATAACTGGCTGAAGGCAATCCGCCCCCTGCTCCCAGGCGTCAACTTTATCAGGCGTGATATCAGTCCCAGCGCGGACTTGATCCGCCGGGCGGATATTGTTTGGATTCAGACCAACTACATTGCCCATTCCTACTACTACAAGGTGGCCGAGATTGCCCGAAACAGCGACGTCCCCATCCGGTACTTTACTTGCACAAACGCCGCCAGATGCGCGGAACGCCTTGCGGCGGCTGACCAGCAGACTGATAACATATAGGGGCTGTTGGTTACAGGCGGGACAATTTTCTGCGCCTGAATTTGTTTACAAAAAATTCACAATTTTTGATGCCCTTTTTTCCTTCGAGCGGTGCGTATTAAAGCAGTTGATAAATTTGGGGTAGTCTCTCAACCCCCGACAAAACTGAATCAGTCCATCCCATCTATGGGGGGAACTGACGAAACGCAGCGTGAAGAAAGGAAGTGCGCATATGAAACAAATCAACATCAGCTGCCCCTATTGCGGGGCGAACGCGGTTCGCCGTTCTGCTCAGGTAGTTCGGCAGGGTGCGGCTCCCGGCGAGGAGGTTTATGTCTGCGCCCGGTACCCGGTCTGCGACGCCTATGTGGCCGCCCATCGAGACAGCCGGCTGCCTATGGGAACGCTGGCGAACCGGAAACTCCGGCAGATGCGCCGGAACGCCCATCTTGTCCTGAACCGGCTGTGGGAGGATGGCTACATGAGTAAAAAGGAAGCCTATCGCTGGCTTCAGGTGCAGCTGGGCCTGCCGGAATCTGAGGCCCACATTGCCCGTTTCTCTGAGTACCGATGTATGCAGGTCATCCGCTTGTGTGACAGCTTCACCGGAGCAGCCTGCAAGGCGGCGTAAAGGAGGGAATGCAGAATGAAAGAAAATATTATACTGACCGCCGAACAGCAGACGCTTGTGGAAGAGCATATGCAGATAGTCCACTGGGTCATTCACCGGCATATTGATGTCAACGAAAGCGTCTGCGGTATGGGCTATGACGACCTCTACCAGGAGGGCTGCGTGGCCCTATGCCATGCGGCTATGTCCTATGACGCACAGGCTGGGGCGCGGTTTGACACATACGCTGGTACGGTTGTCCGCAATCATCTCCTGGATCACTGTCGCTCGCTTCAGGCAAAATGCAGGAAAGCCCCCGTGGTTTCCATTGATGAATGCGGGGAGGATGGTGCTCCAAAGGATTGCCTGATCTCCTGCGATGACGCAGACCGGCAAATGGACAGGATCTTCCTGGAACAGCTTTTAGAGCATGGCCGGCGCAGCTATACCGGCACGGCTCTGCTGGGCATTGAGGCGATGGAACTGAAGGTGAAAGGCTATACCGGAACTGACATTGCACGGCTCTATGGAGTCAAGCCGACTCTTGTGGGAGCATGGATTTCCCGAGCCGCCGAGAAATTAAGAAAGGACGCCGCTCTCATTGATGAGGGCGGCGTCCTTTTTGCTTTATCTGTGCAAAAAACGTGAGCATTGATTGACGAAATTGGTCTGAGGCTGTATAATCTGGAATATGTTTGCAAGCGGAAATGGGGTAAAGAAATCATGCCAATCAATAAAAATGCACTGAAAGCGGCGTTAACTTCAAAGGGCAATTTCATTTGCCATGATATAGCGAGCGTTGCTTTGGATCTGAATACTACGCTTGCGGACACGGAAATGCTGGTTGGCGCGTGTGTCAACCGACAGGCAATCCCTTTCATACTGTGGAATGATTTTTTTAACCAGTCCGGTACGCTTGCGCCAAAAAATGGGAAACGGCAATATCGCTATAAATGGGGCGATAAAGTTTTTGTGGATTTTGGATGCGCCAATATTCAGACAGAAATTTCTTTTCCCCACCCGGCTATTGTGCTTTACAATTTCTCTAATACTGAGATCGGAA
>CAJUAW010000002.1:0-14521 GCA_910584605.1 uncultured Oscillospiraceae bacterium | reverse complement strand
CTTTCTCTGATGACATTGAATCTGTGATTATCAAAGTGGAGAAAGACGGCAGGATATTCCCTAAAGATACTGTCATCAATCTCCACCAAATCAAGGCCGTACACAAGGAGCGCATCATCAGCAACCTGAAATGCAATGTGCGCGATTACACTGTCGGATCTTCTGAAATTCAGAGGCTGAATAGGGTTGAACAAAAGCCAATCTTTTCCGATGGCATTGACCTTTTGACCTGTATCCGTATAAAGCTGGCCGCCATGTTTGCCTCGCAGTATGTCCAAAGCATCCTCGCAGAAAACGAGGCAGCAAATGAGAAGGTCAAAGCACAGGCGGAGCAGCTTGTGGAGAAAGATGCCGAGATCGCCCGGCTTCAAGCCAAACTGGACGCTCTTATGAAGGATTCAGGCAATAAAGGCTGATTTCTGCATATACTGATGTAGGCAAATTGACCTTGACACGATGCGGGAAGTTTGCTATACTTTAAGCAGAGGGTGAAAGGCCCTATCTTGTCAGCTCGAACGAGTGAGACATTTAACTTTTTGCTTAAAGTGCGGATGGGGATTGTGCAAACAATCCCCATCCATCTTTTTTTGCAGCAAAGACACATGAAAAAATTTTGGACTATTTGTTGAAAACAGTGGCCTCCCAACGTAAAACAGTATATCACGATATTTTGGGAGGTTTCTTTATGAGAAAAACATATTACACCGCCGTGGGACACTTCCGGCGCAAGACGGATGACAATGGGCAGAGCTACCCGGTCATCCTGAATAACCAGGAGGAGTATCTGGTGGATATGCAGGAAATGACGGTGTGGACTGCTTTGAACTGGCGGATTGCGGAATTCCCGCAGTTAGAGAAGGAGTACGACCGGCTCTCCTGGGACTGCGGAGCGCCCGCATACCGCACCCTGCACGACTGTCTGAAGCGGTTGGTTACGCGGGGCCTTGTGGCATCTGGAGCTGGCGAAACGGACTTTGAGGCGCTTTATGACCTGATTGGCAGTCTGTATGTGGCCCCGCTTTCAGAGAGCCTGCCCCTCCGTGCGGCGGCTTTCCTGAAGCTGATTTTCCTTCGGGGCGTTCCCGTTTCCCGGGCCTTTTCGCTGTTCCGCAGAGACCGGCCCAGCGAGGCCGAGGCGCGGATCATCGCTCTGACCCGTCAGGAGCCGCTGTCTACGGCGGAGTTGATCAAATGTGAGGAACTGGGTGTCAAGGATGTTTCTACCGACGAAAAACTGATGACCGCCCTCTACGATGACGATGACACCACCAGCTACAATATCCCTGTGCGGATGCGGGAATCCAAGAGTGCGGAGAGAGTGACCATAGCGGTTGCAAACCTGTACCTCCGCAAGCAGATTATTTTTGAGAGCGTATGAAAAAGGCATCCCTGTGCTGAATAATAGGTACGGGCGTGAAGCTGCATCCATTACAATACAGGGTCCGGGTTTGCTATTTTAGCAAACCCGGACCCTGTATCATGTAATAAATTTGATTAGGCCTTTGAAAAAAGCATGGCCTTAGTCAAAGTAAGCAAATCATGTAGCGGCCATATACACAAAAACGAGAAAAGAGGCATCAAGTTTATCATACCTTGTAGTTCAATACAGTTCTAAAATATCTGTCCTTTTATCTATGCTTGTCAAAAATGCCTGCCAATCATTTATGTAGTTCTGGTGGGTAGAGTTGCTGCTGCGCGGGGAACGGCCTATTTTGGCAAGCAGCTCCTCTATCTCCCGTTCGGACCGCGTCTGTTTCCTGGGATCTGGCACTGTATAAAAGGTTTCCCAATACCGCTTCATAGGAGCACCCCAGCGTGCCGCTTTGGGGTTATTTGCATAGGCCTGCGTTGTCATGATCTCGCCCTGCTCAACACCAGCTCGAAGTGCCTCCGGGCCGCTGCCGCCATTCTTACAGTATGCGTTCAGTATCGCCTTATAAATGTCATGGAAGATAGCGTACTCAATGGCCACAGACGGGCGCTCAAGCTCGTCAGACGGCCTTGAAACCATCTGGCTGTCCAAGTACCTGCCCAGGGCCTCCAGGGCCACAGAATGGCCCCGGAAGCGTGATTTACGCAGGAGTTTCGCCATCTCCTCGCTGACAAGGTTTTTCTGAATCAGCGTTTCTGCTTTCATGTCTACAAAGGCGAGGTTCAAGGCAAGCTGGGCCTCATTCCGGCTGCCGGCACACGCACTCTCAATCTCAGATTGGTATGCCTGAGCAATCCGTCCGGCCACCGACAGATCCTGGATAGAGTATGTTCCCCTGGCCGGGAGACTCCCCGACTTGTTGGGCACCGCAGCCTCCCGGAGCTGGGTGGCCATATAAGCGTCATGATTGCAAAGCCAAAAGCTGTCCGGACCGGTTTGGGCCGCCGCCGCATTTGTCCGCTCTACCAGCGTATGGTATATGCGAACCCGCTGTTCGACAAGAGCATCTAGGCTGACTCGGATCACTTGTGCATCTCTGGCAGAAATCCCCAGGTTGCTCTGCAAAAGCCGGGTGTATCCATCAATCAAGCCAGTCATCCCAGCTACCCAGATGTTTTCCAGCATGGATTCCTGCTCTGCCAGCTCGGCCCCCGTGAAATTGCGCCTTAGCTTATCCAAAACTGAGACATAGCGGGAAGCCACATAGTTCAAACTCTCGGATAATTCCTCCGCCGGCATGTCCCGGAAGCTGCGGAACTCCGACTCAAGCCCATGCCAGTCAATCCGGCCATCAAGCCCATCTTTGCGGAGGCGGCACAAGTAGCCTGTTATCTCCTCCTGTGTGGGCGTCATCCTCAGATTGCCACTTCGCAGACGTGCCTGCAGGCGTGCTACTGAGGCGGCGTCATCCCTCTGAACAATCGTGTTTTCCCTTTGCCAGAGGCTTGTCGCCGCATCCATAACAGAATACCTGCTTTGGAAGCCTTTCAAGTCGAAGATATTGATTTGCGGCCGCAATCCAACATCTGTCACGACGGTTTTTTTCGGTGCCTTGCTCTGTGTGCGATGGGTTCTGGGCTGCTTGGCAGTGCCACCAGGCGAATGGAAAATCTTGTTCGTATCAATCTGCATACACACACCTCAATTCCGGTGAGAAAACCTTCCCTCTAAGACTGCTTTCTCTGTTCCAGTAGGGTAGATCAGTTTGGGGCTCTCTTCAAAATCAATCAGGCTTACCGCAGCCAGTTAAGGGCTGGCGCAGATAATTCCTGATGTCCAGGCTGGCCTTAAAGTGCGTGCTCCAGTTTAGGACGAAGATGGCATCCATACCATGTTTTAATTGAACCAGCAAGCATCTTCTTTTTATTATGTCGTTTTATTACCCAAATTCCTGTTCACTATATATAACGTTTGAGAATGGCAAAATAGGACACTATTTTTAAACTTTTATGCAAAATTCGGGGCAATGTCGATTGCCCCGAATTTTACGCTACGAATATGGACTTTTAGACATATGGAGATTATTTGCAGGTTCCGCTATCAGAAAACGATGATTGCGCCTTACCATTGACAGTATATTCTACTACCAATTCGTACGTTTTACCTTTTGTTACACTCACAGTTTCATAAAAGGACAAACTCCCGTCATCTGACACGTTCCATGTTCTGATGGTTTGATTTCCGCAACGCAATTCTATAGTAGCAGAAATTTTGTCGCTAGCCTTGTTTCCAGAAATCTCAGCATAACAATTGGCAGTAGTGCCAGAGAAAGTAATGTCAACGTAGCCGGAATTTATCCGAATCTCTTGAGCGTTTGCAGTATTTATGAGCAAAATCATCAAAAGAACGGCCAGAATTGAACCTCTCGTTTTCATTAAATCACCTCCTCCCGTAAAACACCTTATAAATATATAACGCAGATAATCCCTGATTTTGGACACTATTTTTATCAAATTTTAAGATTCGTGTTTTTCAACACTTTCAGCCATTTTAATGAGTTCATCTTCGTTAAAAGGTGCCAAAATACGGAATGCCGTGCCACTATCTTCGTCTAACCAAATGAGAACGTTTGTATTCCCATCATTTTGATCAAGATAAAGCTCAGCAGGAACTCCATTAACCGAAACCTGTTTATAAGTGCCTATACCATCCTGATGCATTTGTACTACGGGAGAAGAAGAATCCGGAAAATAGGTAAAGATTACCATGTTATCGGATTCATTCCTATATTTTATAGTTGAAGGGCCATCTGAAATGAATTCAGAGGTTATCTGATAATCAGATGGAATCCAAGTAGGACGGTAGACTATATCGTTCGAGGTTTCTCCACTGGGTTGAAAGAAGCGATAGATAATCTGAGTTTCATAGACTTCTCTCACCCAGCTCACAAACGCCGCCCGCGCCTCCATACTGAAGGTCAGCACACTGCCTCCGCCGACCAGAACAACCAGCAGGAAGCACGCCACGGCCTTCATGATCCGATGCCTGATCGGGTGTTTTGTACGGCGGATCAACTTCTCCATTTTGCGCTCAAACTCCGGTGAGAACGTAGCCTCACATTCCTCCGGCTCCGGGAGACTGGCGAGCAGGCTCTCTTCGGCCTTCCGAGCAGCTTCGCGCAGCCGTTCATCAGAGATCATAAATGCCCTCCTCTCGGCATATTTCCTCCAGCTTGGCCTTCGCCCGCTGATCCAGCTTCCTGACTGTAGCAGGTTTCATGCCGAACATATCGGCAATATCCTTTACGTTGTATCCATGATAGTACTTCAGCATGATGATATGCCGGTACCTCGGCGGCAGCTTTGAAATACATTTTGCCACATCATCGTCATCCGGCGGTGGAAAAGAGAGACCAATCTCGTTTTCGATGCTCTCCAAGCTCACAAAATGCCTGCGCATTCGATAAATATCAATCGCTTTCCGTTCTACAATAATCGTGACATAGCCTTTCGTTGCATGACTCAATGGATCGTAGACCTTCTCCATATGTTCAGAAATACTGACAAAGGCATTATGTACCGCATCTTCTGCGTCAAATTCGTTTTCCAGAATTTTATTCGCAATTTTAAGCATATATGACCGATAATGTTCATAAAGCAGTTCAAACTTTTCTCTATTCTCGGGATCTTCTATCGTTTGCAAGTAGATAATCATGCATCAATCACCCCGCTTTCAATCTGTGGTCACTGTGTTGGAGACGACCATTGCTCTGCTGCTGGCCGTCTGGATACGCCGCTGCCCATGGGATTTATCTAGGATTGTTGGTGCCAAGAAATATTGTAGAATTGCATCTGATTATGATTCTTCATGCTCCCGCAGCGGTACCGCTGCGGGAGGCCGCTTATAAGCGGCCTCATTAAACACTGCCTCGCAGAGATGACCGCCCACATAATGCCTGCTCCATACCTTCACACAGCCGCAGGTCAAAGCTTTTTTCGGATTGGTTTATATCTTGCTCTGTATGGGCCAATTTATCCGTGTCTACCACAAAATCGGTAAGCCAGCGCTCAACGCATCCATATCAGTAGGAGAAATGTCATTTACCTCTATGGTTACAAAGTCTTCAGGTTTACTCGCCTCATATGTGCCACGTTGGCTTTTTAACGAGGCATAGATCGTCCATATACCTGTCTCTGTGTGAATGCGATATAGGTTGTTTCTGTCAATGTTCGGGGTATGCACTACGCCGGAAGGGGCCTTTGCGTAGATGGTAATCTGCGAAACGTCACCGTCCTCCGGCTGAACATAGATATAGACGTAATTTTCTACTGCTGTGCGCTGTACTGAGATAGAGTACCCATTCATCGGATCTGTAACAGTAATAATACACTCTGCGCTCATTGTAGATTTCCGATTTGAAGCCTGCGCAGTGATCGTAGCGCTACCCGCGGACACAGCGGTAATTTGGCCGTTATCATCGACCTGGGCAACAGCTTTATTGCTCGATGCCCAATGAACCTCGCTGCTTTCTGTATTATTAGAATATAGAACCGTTGCGGACAGCGCCTCAACGTCCCCTGTGGTTATATTCAGAACGTCATCGCTGAGCATCACCCGGGTAATCGCAGGGGTGAACGCCCCGGTAAAGCCAGCCCAGATCAGGAAGACCGCACCCACTATTACAATCAAAAGCGCAGCAACCAGAATCTTTTGGCGTCTATGTAAGCCCCTGAATGCACGCACCAAATCTCCCGGATTCTTAAAGGCCGAAATGATCGTAATAAGATTTGCCCAAAAGCCGACCGGGTCACCCACTTGAAACCACCTCCTCCGTCCACACCGCAACTTTTCAGCTTCAGTATATCATACAAATGCGCATTTTGGTAGGTGAAATCTGTATGTTTGACATATTTTTTCCTCGCTGCATCAATGTGGCCGCCCATATTTTGGGTGACCACAGTCTTTTTATGGAATTTGTTCCTTGTCGCTATCACCTTTATCATTATTTGAAGTCTTAACGGCAGCAATGAAGCTGTTCACAATGCTTTTTAGGTATCGGTACTGCGCTGGAGGAAGGTCGGAGATGTTTTTCATCATCATTCCCAAATCCATGTCAGATATTTTCCCAAACAGCAGGAAGTCTGCGCTGGTGTCTAACGCCTCACACAGCCTTGCTATGTTCTCAGGCCGCAATGCCTTGGATCCCGTCTCAGCGGTGGAAATTGTCTGGCTTGTCAGCCCTGCTTTCTCCGCCAACTCTTCTTGCGTCAAGCGGAGCTCCTTCCTGCGTGCTGAGATGCGCTTCCCCATCTCTTGCACCAGCTTGTCCATTGAGCCCACCTCCTATGGCTTAATATTTTACCTGCCATAGCGTAAAAAATACATCGGTCATGGATGGAATTTCTTATCCATAGCATATATAATGAGAGTGCCCAGTAGAATTTCCTGCGATACATTGCCTTAACCCGCCATCCTGGTTGTCCAGCCAAGTTTATGCCTGTCGGGCTTGACATGATTGGTGTCAATCACTGTCATTACAAAAGCAATGTGCTTGGGATTTGCTGTGCCCACATTGAGAAAAGGACTGCCGCATCTACTCACATAGATACGGCAGTCCTATCAGGCAACTAACAATTTTATGAAGAAAGGTTTATGGTGTGTAATGGTACAGCAAATAAAACGGCTAAGGTTTTGGCTCTGCAAGTCCTGCTCCAAGCTGAGCATATTTTTGATAAAGCATTCACCTCAGTATAGGAAGAAAATCGACGCACAGATCGCCGCATTCGATAGCATGGAAGTATCGGAGGATCTCCGGCAACTGGCAGTGGAAGCGGTGGATGAGTATGAGGAGCATATGAACTCCGAACCAGTTTTGGTCCCGCAAGAAACGATCCTCTTTACCAGTGGATGCCACAGCCGCCGCTGCAACTTTTTGACTGCCAGGCGCTATCGCGCATATATCCGCAAGACCTGCATCTGGGCAAGGGAACAGGGCATCACCACCTTCATCGCCGACTATACTACCCCTTTTGGGCTGTTGGCCTTTGAAATACTCCTTGAACTTCGCAGCGCCGGTGCAAACTTCACGCTATACGCTGTCAGCAGCAGGCATATTGGCCGGAGACGGAGTTACCGCCTGGTTAAGGAGACCGACCTGGAGCTTGCCTGGAACTTGGCCAAGTGCGACTATCGCTATCAATGCCTCTACTCAGTTGATACCTTGTATAATATCTATTCAAACTCAGGTACACACTGCACCGAAGATGGCATCCGGCAGAAACGGCAGATGCCCAGGCCCTGCACCTGACAGAACCTGGACACCTGCGCCGTCCAGAATATAGCGAGCAGTAGCAACCCTGCGGCCCACCTCAATAGGGCGGCCAACACGCCTTATTGATGGAGATTATTATAAAATTCCCGCAGCTCCCTTATGTCATTTGTCCGATTGGAGATAGGGAGGGCATTCCACACGACATCACAGTATGGTTTCGGGTTGGAGTCCTTCAGACGCGGGTCAATGATAGATATGATCCCGGTATCCGTAAAATTACGGATTAGCCTGCCTACACCTTGTTTTAATTTCGCAAGAGACTTATTGCCGTAAGCAGCTCCATAGCGGTATCGCTATTCCGAAAGAAAAACCGGTCGGCATATTTCATGTCCTGAACCGACTCGATGATCTGCTGCTGTACCTGTTCCCCAAGCAGCCGGTAAAAGGCCCTGACCGCTGCTTCCGCCGGGCCCAAGCTTCTTTGCACATACTGCCGGTCCGTAGCGGAGACCTCTCTGACTGCGGATCGGATCGTGTTCATAATCACGCACTGGCTGAGATAGACCGTGGTTGCGTTGCGAACCTTGTTCTCCAAATTGTGTGCCTCATCTACAACAACGAGATCCACCCGCTCCGAGAGCAACCCGCGTTGCATCCGACTCATCTTCTGCAGGTGCGAAGTCAAGAAGTCCTGGTTGCACAGGATGATGCCGTCTATATACTGGAGCCGGTCACGGATATGGTAGTAGAGGCATTTGTCCGGGCAGGAAGCGCAAGCGTGCATACTAAACCGCGAGACATTGATTTTCTCCCAGATTTTCTGAGGGATCGAAAACCCGAAGTTTTTCCGCTCCTGGGCGCCAGACTTCAGGCCTGACTCTATCTCTTCGCACAGCGGGACCGCAGGATCCGCTATGTACTGGCTGGCCCGCTTGCCGCAGACATAGTGCGTCTGTCCCTTGGCTAGGATAACCTCAACGTGTGTTTTGACACGGTGATTGATGCGAACGGAAACGGGAAGATCCTGATGACCTACTCCATAGAGGGCGTGGAAAAACTGCTCCCAAACTCAGACCTGAGCGGTGAGCTGCAGTTAAAAACCGCCGTGGTCTCCACACTGAATCGGTTCATCGTAGGCAACGACACCAACGCCTATGAGTGGCACACGGAAAACGACACCCTGGTTCGGAAATACAACTGTGTCTACCACAACTGCACCGCATTCTTTACCAATACAGCAAAGGACCTGGCCATCCTCGTCCACCGCCATAAGGGAGTCTCCGTCTTCCGGGGATCGCCAGCCAAACTGTACGCACAATTCTGTTTCCATGACCCTGAGTACCTGATTGACTTGGTTGGCTATGATGACACCCACAATACCCTAACCCTTGGCTTTGCCCGACCCGGTGAGACGATTGCGAATATGTGTTTCCATGAGGATGGCAGCCGGCTTCTGATCACGACCCAGTATGAGTGCTATGAATGTGAGCTGGAGAGCGGGGCGCTGGCAACTGTGGTAAAGGCAGGCTCAAATGAGCGTTTGGCCGCCGGCCACTACAGGGGAGAGGAGGTATAGGTTGCTGTCGTGGAACACTCCGGGCAGGAGCAACCTTCGGTGAAACCGCACTGCACTTACTACCGGTGCGGTGCCGATGGGGCATATCTTCGCTCCTGGTACTACTTGATGCCAGAGCTGGATGAAACGCTGTTCCGCTACTTTGCTTCCTCTATGCCACCGGTGACTTCGGTTTTGGCGGCTCAAACGATGAAGAGGGCTTCCAGCAATACTGGTTGACCAAGGGCTTCTTCCTGGAACGGCTTCCAGAGCTGAAGCGGTTTTTCCGGCCGAAGTGCTATACCTGGCATGGGAACCGGAGGCTGAAGTTGGAGAAGGAGTTCCAACCCTTGGACGAAATCTTCGCCTGACACAAGGCAGCCATAACCAATCGGTACAGCGTGGACGACAGCGGGTTCAGCCATATGTATCTGGCGGATGATATGTCGGAGGCGATCATCACAGACAACAGGCAGCACCTGCTTTATCAGAGACCATTGAAGGGGTTTACATACCAGCAGATGAAAAATGCTTTCCAGAACTCTTTTGCTGGTGTGCATCAGGATACTTATTGGGATTTTTCAATTCCATGGTGCGATGGGACTTTGATTGGGTGTTTTGAATCCTATAACCTAAAGTATGTTGTTACAACGGATAATAAGCTACTGGGTGCGGTTGAATACAGGCCTGGCACCTCAATATTGAGATGCCAATTCAATGCTATTTGTATCAACTACAACAGCAACTACACCCATTGCAGCTCTAATGAAAACTGAAATAAGCAATCACCGATGGTAAAAATAATACAACTATTGGTTTTTCAGTTATGCAAGATTTTTCAATGGTCAACTACCTGGTATAATAATTGAAGAACCTATTTCTGGACATATCATCTTTTACCGCATTATTCAACCATTGAAAAAAATCAACATCTTTTTCTTGCGACCATACATCATAATCGACTAAGGTTGTAATTGAATAAACTTCATCGATTCGCACTTCATTATTTGTAATAAATAAAAATTCCCCAGTTTTATCATTCAATTTGTGGTGTTCCATTGAAAAGGCAATTTGCTTCAAATAAAATCTTTCGGCATTCTTAAAAAAAACTGGCCCATGATTTGATGAGCATACCCCAAAAATATCATGATTAACGTCAGCAAAGAAACCAATATCAGTTCTTACTTCCGCTGGAAGAGGTATACTATATTTTCTTATTTGATATTCCCCTGTTTCCAAGTTGTATAGACACAACAGGGAAACATCATCCATATTTCTGATATACTTTATTTCCACAATACCCCTCCCGCTAAAGTCCCAATTTGTTAATTAGCCAATCACGAAAGCCACTCAATAACTTATCCACATTTGGGTTTGGGTGTTTGGCCGACTCAATTATTTTTGAATAATCACCAAAGTACTTATCCACAAAGAATTCAAACGAGCCTCCTAAAGGATCGCCATACCGTTTTATATTAACTTCATATATGTATTCTCTTAACAACTCAGGAGTTAAATCTTTATATTCTATTCCAAGATTCCGTCTCGCTTCGTACATGAGCCTAGCTATCTCCTCATCTCCAAGGCCTTGACATCTCAATTGGTTCTCGTAACTGCTAAGATTTTGGACAGCGGTTTCATACTCTTGCCGTAATGGATTAGATTTTATGGACTCTCCCATACTAGCTATATAGTCATCTACTTCCTCCACGCTTTGTGGAAGATTATTTGCTGATTGTGCAGTTGATTCGCCTCTTATAGCTTGAGCCGCCTGCGCAGCTAAAAGCGCATCTTGTGATGTATTATATAAGTTAACCATCTCTTGAGATGGGAAAGCAGTTTTTAATAACCACCGATTGGCTGCAATTCCTAACCCACCACCTATAAGTCCATCTGCCAATACCCTTGTTGGATTAAAAGCATACCACAGCCGGTCAAACGTACCCATATGCTCCATTGCATTTGAAGTTGCAACACGCATGGTTGTACCCGACAGCATTCCAAATTTGACAAACGTGCCCATTGTTGCAACACCATGTGGCATAATGTAAGCACCAGTTGCACCAATAGCAGCCCCAGCAGTAGCACCAACTAAAATTTGGCCGACCGCAGCTTGCCAACCTCTAACTTCACCGTCCTGATAATCCTCAATGGCAATCGTAGCTGTAACTGCAAGAGCCCCCATGGCAGCACCGGCAAGAGCTGCTGCAACAAGGCCTCCTGTCGCAATAGATGCAAATATGCACACAGCTGCGACTGCAACTCCTATCGCAATATTGAGAAGCCAACCTCCAAGATTAAACGAAGTGGGCTCGTCATCAAAGGGAGGATACGTGCAAAATTCTGTTCCGCATAAAATACCCTGTTCGCCCAAAGCGTCAAATTGGTATTCCATGAACATGACGGTGTCCCCGCCGCCGGTGGGGGGATTCCCGCCTCCTGTTCCCTTGGGCACAATCAAGGCAATCCTGGCCGATGCTTGGATTGGCGAACGGCTTGTTCCCAACTGCTGTGGTGTGTTCAAGGTTACTCTGGGAGCTGTAACCTCGACTTGGAGTTTGGCGACTATTTGGATTGCCCGTGTACTTTCCAGGGACATACATTTTATATCATCAAACTTCATTTGTAAAGTCTCGCCCGGAATTCCACCAGAAAAGGTCATACTTTGCGGAAAGAGAAGCATCCTTTTCCCGTGCTCTGTTGTAAAAGCACGCATTTGAGGGTCAGTCATATCGCCGCAGATGTTTCCGTTCGTTCGCGGACTAGTGATTGCTACAGCTTCACCAGTGTTATGGCTAGGTATGTAGAGTGTTGCCCTTGTACCCCGCTTGGGCATACAATACATAATGTTCCCACTCTCTGGAATCCAGGAAAAAGGATAAGTTCCTGCGTTCCGCCCCTCATCAATATCCAGCTTCAAGCACACAATTTCATGATCTGTTTCAACAACTGTTCCAGGCAAACTCAGCCCAATAAGTTTCTTGTTTTTAATCTCATGCTGGCTAAACCAACCAGCATGACCCATTTTGTAAGAATAGAGTAATTCTCCATCTTGAAGAACTGCGTCTTGCTCGCATATGACCATAGATTGTTCCCTAAACTCCGCCTGTGCCCCCAATTGCACAAATTGATAGCTTGGAACCAAATAGCAAAAGAAGTCCGGTTTGTATACTCCTGCCAGTGAACTGCCCAACTCATAAAAGCGTTCGTCCATAATTAATGCGTATTCATCAGCAGCTAGTTCTTTTGAGGATTTGGAGATTTGTCCAAAACTGAATCTTGGAAACGGCGTAGTGGTGTCGGGAATCAACTGCGTCCCGAGCATACTGGCAAGACGCTTGATAAACGCCCAGTCGGTTTCTTCGTATTGAATCAGAGGTTTTCCTATAGTCTGATCTGCAATATCAGAAAAGTCAGCAGACGCATTTGGTGTATCACACAAAATCTCCTCTACTACTTGTCGGTATGTCATATCCACATTTTGAAAGGACCTGCTTTTCAATGTGATATCAAGTTCTGCTGTTGCACCGATAATCTTTCCTTTAGCAAGGAATACTTCTCCCCTACGCATAACTTGGAACTTATCTGCCGTCCCTCTGAATGTTGGTTTTCGCTCCCTTGCCGTTGGCTCATGCAATGTAAATAAACAAAAATCTTGACCCTCAAAATCTTGGAGACAGTCTGTAGCTGCAGAATCAGCATTTATGTACCCTTGCAAGTACATCACTCCATGTTGATTTGCACGCATTCTGAAAGACAGGTCCAAAATGTGAGTAAACTTTACTGGACCACATACCTGCATTTTTTCATGTGTTATTGCCACTGCCATATTCTCATGTCACCTCACTACGGATAAGGTTACTCTGGTCTTATGTACTGAATCCAGAGAATCACACCCTTGCCTTGATTTGTCAGAAATCCGCTCCTAAAAATTTGTGATATGCTGAACTGCCCTTGGAAGCCATCCCATGGATCGAATAGTTTTAACTTCGATGATGACATTGGGTACAGAACAACAGAATGAAATGTTCCATCTTGTCGCTGATAGTTACCTATAAACGGGGTTCCTGATCGTATTGCCTCATCAATTAAGGACGGCGAACTGTCCAGTAATCCCTGTTCGTCCCAATAATGCCCTATGGTTACTATTTCAGGGGATATACTGCTCGGGTTTCCCGTTATTATGTAGCGTAGCGCCCGGGCCTTGCCCTCATCATCTTCTGGCAAATTACCACTGGGATTTCGATAGGTATCTTTAGCGTGCTCAACAATATCTAATTGCATAGCATCTACTGTAAGCATCCCTTTGCATAATCCGCAGATTTGAGGCCGCAACCCTTGGCAATCCTTTCGAATCGTGTTCGCATGTTCAATATTTATACCAGCATGGATTGGAAGGCGATTCCGATGACAGTATTCTACGCCAACAATTTTTGCTGCAGTCGCCCAACACCAATTTATATGGTTTTGGACGTTGTGCAAGGGTTCTCTATCCATTTTCCTCTATCATACTCTTATCAGATACAATTTTCTTTACAACTGCAGGTTTACCAGGTTCCTCCGCTGGAATAGTAACAGAGTAATCAAAGCCATCTCGTTCCAACAAAATGGGTGATTCACAGCTTTCACCAGGGATATATACTCTCGTGCCGCACTCAGCAATTGCACCCAGAATTTCTGCCTGGCATCTAATACTTGGATCCAATGTCCCTTTCTCACTTTCACATGCGTAGTAATCCATCATGTTTGTCAGAATTTCGTTGGGAACTGCATATACATTGTCATCTTGCTGGCTGTCTCCAGAATCTGGGGCTATTGGCACAGTATAGCAAAGATTAATAAATTTTTGAAGGTCATCTATGGTGTGCATCTGACCAAACACATAGTTCAGTGCGTCATATTTGTCCGGATTCATACTCTTAGAATCACTAGCTAAAAGCTGTTCTATATTATGCCAGTCAAACTTCACGATTTTGCCATCCAGGCTAGTAGGGGCCAGTGCATCAATAATGTAGCCAGCGTTTTCACTCAATTGTTTCCCATTTAAAATCTTTGGCGTTTCCTGGATGGACTCACCATGAGGATCGCCCTCACCACCGACTTCCTGCATTGCGCTGTCCTGGGTATCCTGTAGATTATGCTCTTGTGCATATGCCAACTCTGCTGCATCGCTTATGTAATCCTGTCCCGAGTTGTATGGCTCAATCAATCCGCCATACCGACATACCAAAAAAGACAACGTTGTGACTGCACTATAGCCTTTTGGCAATTCCTCCCCGCTAGTAACAAGATCTCGGTCATGATGATCCAGATCACCATTGTC
>CAJUAW010000001.1:7386-77822 GCA_910584605.1 uncultured Oscillospiraceae bacterium | reverse complement strand
TTCGGCTCCTGGCTGTCCGACGGGGTGGGGGCGGGGATGGACGCCTTCTCCCAGTGGTTGGCCCCCGTCCTGGAGGGCATGGGGGTGTCCCATGTGCTCGTCTCCCTGGTCTGCGACGGCATCATCGCCGGAGTGGGAGGCGTGCTCACCTTCCTGCCCCAGATTGCCCTGCTGTTTCTGTTTTTGTCCTTCCTGGAGGACTCCGGCTACATGGCCCGGGCCGCCTTCATCATGGACCGGCTGCTGCGCCGGTTCGGCCTGAGCGGAAAGGCGTTTATCCCCATGCTTATGGGCTTTGGCTGCTCGGTGCCCGCCATCATGGGGGCCCGGACCATGGAGAACGAAAAGGACCGGCGAATGACCATCCTGCTGGTGCCCTTTATGTCCTGCTCCGCCAAGCTGCCCGTCTACGGTCTGATCTCCGCCGCCTTTTTCGGCCCCTGGGCGGGACTGGTGGTGTTTGGGCTGTACGTTGTAGGGATGCTGGTGGGTATTCTTTCAGGACTGTTCTTCAAAAGTGCTTTGTTCGCCGGGGAGCCCGCTCCCTTTGTGCTGGAGCTGCCCCCCTACCGCCTGCCCTCCCTGGGCAATATGCTTAACCACGTGTGGCAGAAGGTGAAGGGGTTTCTGGTCAAGGCCGGGACGCTGATCCTGCTCATGTCCATGGTGCTGTGGCTGCTCCAGTCCTTCGACTTCTCCCTCCACATGGTGGAGGACGCCTCCCACAGCATGCTGGGGGCCATCGGCGGGCTGATCGCGCCCATCTTCGCCCCCTGCGGCTTCGGACACTGGCAGGCCGCCGTGGCCCTGCTCACCGGTCTTATCGCCAAGGAGATGGTGGTGTCCTCCCTGTCCATGTTCTACGGCTTCTCCCTCACGGCCTCCAGCGGGGCGGTGGCCGCCGCCATGACCGGCTTCACCCCTCTGTCCGCCTTTGCCATGCTGGTGTTTATCCTGCTGTACGTCCCCTGCGTAGCCGCCGTGTCTACCCTCTTCAAGGAGATGAACAGCTCCAAGTGGGCCTGGTTCTCCATCGCATGGCAGATGGGCTGTGCCTACGGAGTGGCTCTGCTGGTCTATCAAATAGGAGGTCTGTTTTTCGGATGATAAGGCTGATTTCATTGGACCTGGACGGCACCCTGCTTACGCCGGAGGGGACCATTACCGCCGCCTCCAGGGAGGCCATCGCCAGGGCCAGAGCGGCGGGGCTGCGGGTGGTGATCAACACCGGCCGTCCCGCCCAAGAGAGCATGTTTTTTGCCCGGGAGGCGGGGTGTGACGCCCTGTCGGCGGGAGCGGGAGGCGGCCTGGTGGTGGACGGCGCCTCCGGGCGGACCGTCCGCCGCTGGGATGTGGACGAAGGCTCCGCCCGGCGGGCCATGGAGCTGTGCCTGAGCTGGGACGTCCAGCTGCTCATCTACGCGGGGAACGAGATCCTGGTGAATGCCGCCTACAAAAAGTTTATGGAGCGCTGGTACCCCTTCCCCGCCTTTCACAAGGCGGTGACGGTGACCGAGGACTTTTTGGGGTTTATGGCGGAGCATGACCTGCCTTTGGTGAAGATTCACGGGGAGCTGGGCGAGGTCCGGCCCCCGGTGGAGGAGCTGGCCGCCCTGCCCGATGTGACCCTCACCACTTCCAGCGGCCACGACTTTGAGCTCACCGCCGGTGGAGCGGACAAGGGCGCAGCCCTGGCGGTGATCGCGGAGCGGTACGGCGTTCCCCTGGACCGGTGCGCCGCCGTGGGGGACAGCGAGAACGATCTGAGCGCCTTCCGCGTGGCGGGCCTGCCCATTGCCATGGGCAACGCCCCGGAGCATGTGAAGGCCGCCGCCGCCCGGATTGCCCCCTCTAACGGGGAGGAAGGCGCGGCCTGGGCGGTTTTGAGCTGCTTGGAGTGAAAAACGGAGACGCGGTAAGCGTCTCCGTTTTCTTATGCCCGGGGATAAGGTTCCCGGACGTTGGTCAGGCCCAGGAGGTAGTCGATGCTGGTGTTATAGAAACATGCCAACTGCTTGAGTGTATCGATTGGGATATTCAGGTGGCCCAGCTCGTAATCGGAATAGGTTGTCTGATGGACTTGAAGAATTTTGGCCATCTCCGCCTGAGATAAGTCCTTGTCTTCCCGCAGTCCCCGCAGATGCTCCAGCATACTCATCACCCCAAAATATTATGGGGCATAAGGATTTTTTAAGTTGACATTTAAGGGAATAACCCTTAAAATGAGATTGAGGTGATTGCTATGAAACCAGGCCCCAAGAAAACGGTCTGTGTTCAGCTGCCGCTGGACTGGTATGACCAGGTGAAGGAGCAGGCGGAGCAGCTGGACAAAACGGTGCCAGGATACATACGGCAGGTGCTGCGGTGCTATCTGTGGCACGTGGAAAATGCGCCGGAGACGCTGACCGGCAGATGGATCATCCCATAAAAAACGCGCGTCCCGTGTTTGCGGGACGCGCGTTTTCAATACAGGCGGTTATTTCAGCTTCCAAATATCCTTGTTGTACTGCTCAATGGTCCGGTCGGAGGAGAAATACCCCGATTTGGCGATGTTGACCAGCATCTTCTTTGCCCAGGCCCGGCGGTCGCCGTAGTCCTTCAGGCACCGCTCCTTGGCGGCGATGTAGTCCTCCACATCCAGCAGGGCCATGAACCAGTCCTTGTACTTCATGTCGCGCCACAGGGCGGACAGCTCCGCCGGATCACCGATGGCCAGCAGCTCGGGGGAGACGATGAAGTCCACCAGCCCCTCCACCGCCGGACGGTGGTAGTAGTCCAGGGGGCGGTAGGCGCGGCCGTCGGGCTCGCCGCCCTGGTACAGGCCGATCACCGTGTCGCTGTGCTGGCCGAAGGTGTAGATGTTCTCCTCCCCCACCAGCTGGGCGATCTCCACGTTGGCCCCATCCAAGGTGCCCAGGGTGACCGCGCCGTTGGCCATGAACTTCATGTTGCCGGTTCCGCTGGCCTCCTTGGAGGCCAGGGAGATCTGCTCCGAGATGTCGCAGGCGGGGATGAGCCGGGCGGCCCAGGTGACGTTGTAGTTCTCCACCATGGCCACCCGCAGCCAGGGCCGGACCTGGGGGTCCTGCTCGATGAGCTTTTGCAGGCAGAGGATCAGGTGAATGATCCGCTTGGCCATGACATAGGCGGGGGCGGCCTTCGCGCCGAACAGGACGGTCACCGGCCGCTCGGGCAGCTTGCCCCCCTTGATCTCCAGATACTTGTGGATGATATACAGGGCGTTCATCTGCTGCCGCTTGTACTCGTGGAGCCGCTTGACCTGGATGTCGAAGACGGACTGGGGGTCCAGCTCAATGTGCTGAACGGCCCATAGGACGCGGCACAGCTGGTTCTTATTGTGCTGCTTCACCTCCAGCAGGCGGTCCAGAACGGCTTCATCCTCCTGGAAGTCCAGCAGCTTCTCCAGCTTGCGGGCGTCCTGCCGCCAGCCGGCGCCGATGCAGTCGTCGATCAGGGCGGTGAGCTGGGGATCGCAGGCCTCCAGCCACCGGCGGAGGGTGACGCCGTTGGTTTTGTTGTTGAATTTCTCCGGGTAAATGTCGTAAAAAGGCTTCAGCTCGGAGTTTTTCAAAATCTCGGTATGGAGAGCGGCCACGCCGTTGACAGAGAAGCCGCAGTGGATGTCCATGTGGGCCATGTGAACGCGGTCCTGCCCGTCGATGATGGCGACCCGGGGATCGGGATGGGCCTCCTTCATGCGGCGGTCCAGCTCCTGGATGACGGGCACCAGCTGGGGGGCCACCTTCTCGATAAAGGACAGGGGCCACTTCTCCAAAGCCTCGGCCAGGATGGTGTGGTTGGTGTAGGCGCAGGTGCGGCGGACCTGATCCAGGGCGGCGTCAAAGGACAGGCCCTTGGCGGTGAGCAGCCGGATCAGCTCGGGGATGACCATGGAGGGGTGGGTGTCGTTGATCTGGATCACCACATGGTCGGCCAGGGTGTCGGGGGCGTACCCCCGGCTCTCCAGCTCGGAGAGGATCAGCTGGGCCCCGGCGGACACCATGAAATACTGCTGATACACCCGGAGCAGCCGCCCCGCGTCGTCGCTGTCGTCGGGGTAGAGGAAGGAGGTCAGCCGGTGGGCGATGTCCCCCTTGTCAAAGTCGATGCCCACCCAGGGGGCGGAAGCGGGCTCGGCCACGTCGAAGAGGTGGAGCCGGTTGGCGCACTGGTTGTTGGCTCCGGGGATGGCGATGTCGTAGAGCACCGCCTTCAGGTCGAAACCGCCGAAGGGGACGTCGAAGGTGCACCCGGTGGGGATGAGCCAGCTGTCCGCCTCCATCCAGGGGTCAGGGACCTCGGTCTGGCGGTTGTGGTCGAATTTCTGCCGGAAGAGGCCGTAGTGGTAGTTCAGGCCCACGCCGTCGCCGGGCAGGCCCAGGGCGGCGATGGAGTCCAGGAAGCAGGCGGCCAGACGGCCCAGACCGCCGTTGCCCAGGGCGGGCTCTGGCTCCATGGACTCGATGACACCCAGGTCCCGGCCCAGGTCGGCCAGCAGGGCGCGAACCTCGTCGTGGAGTCCCAGGGCCAGCAGGTTGTTGGACAGGAGCTTGCCCATGAGGAACTCGGCGGAGAAATAGTAGAGCTTCCGTCCGCCTGACGGAGCGGAGCGGTCCTGAGCCAGCTGGCGGGTGAGGATCAGCAGCGCCTCATAGAGCTGGTGATCGTCGCACTGGTCAGGGGCGCAACCAAAGCGCACCTGGGTGGTCTGAAAGAGCTGTTCTTTCAACTGCATAAAAACACATCCTTACTGTTTGGATTTCCTGGTTTTTGGAGCCTTGGGCAGCCGCTGGTATACCCGCATCTCCCGGTACAGGCGCTTGGAAAGCGTTTCGTCAAAGGCGCCGGGCAGGGCTCTCCACTGCCAATTATTCCCTAAGGTGGAGGGGATATTCATCCGGGCCTCCGAACCCAGCCCCAGCAGGTCCTGGAACTGCATCACCGCCAGGTCGGCGGGGGAGGCCCAGGCGGAGCGCATCATGCCCCAGTGGTAGCCCTCCCGCTTGGACAGGCGGAGATACGCCTTGGCGTAGGACACGTCCTTCTTGGGAGCGGAGGCCATCCAGCCCATGATGGTGTCGTTGTCGTGGGTGCCGGTGTAGACCACGCAGTGGGTGGGGTAGCGGTGGGGCATATAGTCGCTCTCCGCGTCCCGGCTGTCAAAGGCGAACTCCAGCACCTTCATGCCGGGATAGCCCGAATCCTTCAGCAGCTTGCGCACCGAGGGGGTGAGGAAGCCCAGGTCCTCAGCGATGATATCCTTTTTGCCCAGAGCCCTGTTCACCGCCTTGAAGAAGGCGATGCCCGGACCGGGCTTCCACTTGCCGTTGCGGGCGGTGGTGTCCCCGTAGGGGATGGCGTAGTAGGAGTCGAAGCCCCGGAAGTGGTCGATGCGCAGGGTGTCGTACAGCTGGAACTGGAAGGAGATCCGCCGCAGCCACCAGGCGTAGCCGTCCTCCTTCATGGCCTCCCAGTCAAACAGCGGGTTGCCCCACAGCTGGCCGTCGGCGGAGAAGCCGTCGGGGGGACAGCCGGCCACCTCGGTGGGCAGACCGGTTTCGTCCAGCTGGAACTGGTCCGGGTTGGCCCATACGTCGGCGCTGTCCCCGGCCACGTAGATGGGCAGGTCCCCCAGAATGGACAGACCCAGGCCGTTGGCATACTTCTTCAGCGCCCGCCACTGGCCGAAGAAGAGGTACTGCACCGCCTTCCAGAAGGCGACCTCTCCAGACAGCCTGGTCCGGGCCCGGGCCAGCGCGTCGGGCCTGCGCAGGCGCAGCTCCTCCGGCCACTGGAACCAGGACAGGCCGTTGTGCTCCCCCTTGAGGGCCATAAACAGGGCGTAATCCTCCAGCCAGTCCTTCTGCTCCTCACAGAAGGCGGCGAAATCGGGCCGGTCCTGGGCCAGAAGGCGGGCGCAGGCCTTGTGCAGCACCGGGTATCGGGTGACGTACAGCGTTCCGTAATCCACCCGCTCCGGGTCGCTGCCCCAGTCCAGGTTCCGGTATTCCTCCGGCTCCAGGAGGCCGTCCTTGGCCAGCAGGTCCAGGTCGATGAAGTAGGGGTTTCCGGCAAAGGAGGAGAAGGACTGGTAGGGGGAATCGCCGTAGCTGGTGGGTCCCAGAGGCAGGACCTGCCAGAGGGACTGCCCCCCCGCAGCCAGAAAGCTGGCGAAGCGGTAGGCGTCCTCCCCCAGTGTGCCGATGCCGCAGGGGGAGGGCAGGGAGGAAATGGGCATTAAGATTCCTGCTTTTCTCACGATGGAATCACCTTTTTCTGTTAAAATAAAGTATGACAAAGGGCCGCCAGCGGCGGCCCTTGCGGTCAGGAAAGCCGGGCCACGCTCTCCCCCTCGATCAGCTGGAAGGGGACCAGCTCGTGGACGGGAGGGCTGTTGCGGGTAATGCCCCGGAGCAGGGCATCCACGCCCCGTTCCGCCAGCTGCTGGGTGTCCTGGCGGACGGTGGTCAGCCGGGGCAGGGAGTATTGTCCGATGGTGATGCCGTCGTAGCCCATAACGGAGATGTCCTCGGGGACCCGTTTTCCCAGGTCCCGCAGGGCCCGCATGGCGCCCAGGGCGGTGACGTCGCTGACGGCAAAGATGGCGGTCAGGCCGGGGCAGCGGTCCAGCAGCACCTTGGCGGCGGCGTAGCCGTCTTCCAGGGAGTAGCGGCATGGCTCGCACTGGCGATCCCCGTCAAAAGGGAGGTCCAGCTCCTGGCAGGCCTGCAGGCAGCCCAGATAGCGGCTGTGGCCAATCTGGAAGCAGGACCAGTTGCCCCCCAGCATCCCAATGTGCCGGTGGCCCTGTCCGGCCAGAAAGCGCACCGCCTGACGGGAGGCCTCCCGGTCGTCGGTGGTGATGGAGGAGAGGTTGTCAAAGCCCAGGTCCCCGGCGGTGTTGGTCAGCAGCACGCAGGGCACTGTGATGCCCTGAAAGGCGGCCTGAAACAGCTCCCGGTCGCCGCCCAGGAAGAGGATGCCCATGGGGCGGCGCTCCCGGCACAGCTGAAGGGCGTAGGCCACCTCGTTGGCGTCCTCGTCCAGGTAGTAGACGGCGGCGTCCTGTCCGGCGTCCCGCAGCAGGGACTGGAGCCTTTTCACCAGATCGGCAAAGAGCATGTTCATGGTGCCCTTGACGATGATGGCGATGCTGGAGCTGGCCTGCTGCTTCAGGTGCTTGGCGTTGTTGTTGGGCTGAAAGCCCTGCTCCTCCACCACCGCCATGACCCTGCGGCGGGTCTCGTCGCTGACGTCGGGGTGGTCGTTGAGCACCCGGGACACGGTGGCCACACCGCACCCGGACAGCCGGGCGATATCCTTGATGGTCACATCGTATCCCTTCTCTCTAGGTTGGTTATTTTAGCACATTTCAGGCGGAAACGCAAGTCCCAAGCTCAGCCCTTCACCGCGCCGGCGGCCACGCCCGCAATGATGTGCTTCTGGCAGGTGAGGTAGAACACGATGACAGGGATGATGGACAGCAGGATCAGGGCCATGGTCGCGCCCAGGTCCACAGTGCCGTAGCTGCCCTTCAGATACTGGATGTGGATGGGGATGGTGCGGTATTTGGTGATGTTCAGGACCAGGGAGGGGAGCAGATAGTCGTTCCACACCCACATGATTTCCAGGATGCCTACAGAGATCATGGTGGGCTTGAGCATGGGCAGCACCACCGAGAAGTAGGTGCGCAGGGGTCCGCAGCCGTCAATGGCGGCGGCCTCCTCGATCTCCAGGGGGATGGATTTGACGAAGCCCACGAACATGAAGATAGCCAGTCCCGCGCCGAAGCCCAGGTAGACGATGGGGATGGTCCAGGGGGTGTTCAGCCTCAGGGTGTCGGCGGTCTTGGACAGGGTGTACATGACCATCTGGAAGGGGACCACCATGGAAAACACGCACAGGAAGTAGACCAGCTTGCAGAAGGCGGAGTTCACCCGGGCGATGTACCAGGCGGCCATGGAGGTACACAGCAGAATCAGGGCGGTGGACAGGATGGTGATAATCACACTGTATTTCACGCTGTCGAGGAAGGGGTAGTTGCCAAAAGTCATGCCGGTGACAAAGTTGGACATGCCCGCCCACATGTCCCCGAAGGGCAGGGCGAAGGTATCCGTTTTGACAAAGGTGTTCAGCTTAAAGGAGTTGATGACCACAGCCGCCACCGGCAGCACGTAGATGACGCAGATGACCGCCAGGACCACAGACAGCACCATTTTCCGGCGTGATTCGGCGGAGAGAGCTTTTTTGTTCATTACTGCTGTACCTCCTTTTTGCGGGTATAGCCCAGCTGAGCCAGACCCATTGCGGCGACCAGGATGAAGAAGATCACGGCCTTGGCTTGAGCGGTGCCCTTGGCGGTGGCGCTGGCCATGTTGAAGGTGTTGAAGATGTTCAGGGCCAGCATCTCGGTGGTCTTGATGGAGGTGCCGCCGGGCTGGATGATGAAGGGCTGGCCGGCGGTGAGGGCCAGGTTCTGGTCGAAGAGCTTGAAGCCGTTGGTCAGGGACAGGAACATGCAGATGGTGATGGAGGGCATCACATTGGGGATGGTCACCTTGAACAGGGTCTGCCAGCGGGTGGCGCCGTCGATGCGGGCGGCCTCCAGCATCTCGCCGGGAACGTTCTGAAGTCCGGCGATGTAGATGATCATCATATAGCCGATCCGCTGCCAGCACATGAGGATGATCAGGCCCCAGAAGCCGTATTTCGTCTCCATCAGGATGGAGGTGGACCAGCGGCTGAGCACGCCGTCAAAGATCATGGACCAGATGTAGCCGAGCACGATGCCGCCGATCAGGTTGGGCATGAAGAAGACGGTGCGGTAGAGGTTGCTGCCCTTGATGCCCTGGGTCAGGGCGTACGCCACGGCGAAGGCCAGCACGTTGATGAGCACCAGGGACACCACGGCGAACAGGGCGGTGTACCCGAAGGCGTAGCGGAACGAGGCGTCCTGGAAGGTGCGGATATAGTTGCCCAGGCCGACGAACTGGGCGTCGGAGGTGGTCTGGAACTGGCACAGGGACAGCCAGATGCCCCAGAGGAAGGGCCACACAAAGCCGATGGTGAAGGCAATGATCACCGGGCCCAGGAACAGCGGGCTCCACATCCGAGTGGCACGGCGGATAGAGCTGCTGTTGGAGATCCGCTTCTTTTTCAAGTCGATCAACTCCTTTTTCATTTGTAGGGGCGCACAGGGTGCGCCTGTCGGAACGGCGGGCGGACCATGTCCGCCCCTACATACGGACGGAAGCAATGGCGGGGCGGGCGCATTACCCGCCCCGGCCTGATGTCAAAGGGTGCTGTTCTCAGAAAACTCAGCCGTTGATGGCCTGATACTGGGTGGCCCAGCCGTCGACAAAGGCGGTGCGGACCTGCTCCCAGTTGGCGTCGGACTGGGCGTTGTTGTACTGGTTCAGGGCGGAGACCAGCGAGGCCCGGTAGGCCTCCACGTTGGGCTGGAAGTTGGTGGCCCAGTTCATCACATAGCAGCCGTTGGCGGTGTACTCGTCGGCGGCGGCCAGGAAGCCGTTGGTGGACTCAGCCGCCTGCTTGTAGGGCATGACGCCAAAGGTGTCCACCAGCTTGCGGGAGGCGTCGGGGTCGGTGACACACCAGACCATGAAGTCCATGGTGGCCTGCTGGTCGGCCTCAGAGGACTTGGCGTTGATGGCCCAGCAGTTCTCGGTGCCGCAGTTCAGGCCGGCCTTCTCCTCTCCGGCCACGCCGCAGTAGTAGGGGATCATGGTGGCGTTGGGGACGGCGTCCTTCACGCCCTCATACTCCCAGGAGCCGTTGACATAGAAGACGGCCTTGCCGTCCTTAAACTCCTGCGCGGCGTCGTGACCGCCGGTGGCCAGCTCGGTGGAGGGGACGGTGCTGTTGTTGATGCACAGGTCATAGAGGTTCCGGAAGTTGTCCATATACTTGCCGGAGATGGTGGGGGGACACTCGGTCCAGATGGAACCCTCCTGCTCGTAGTAATACTCCAGGTTGGCCATGTGGCCGGTAAAGCGCCAGGAGGAGTTGCCGTCCATGTCGGAGGAGGTAAAGGCGTCGAAGCCCAGGGTGGCGGCGTTGGCGTGGATATCCTCTGCCACGGCCTTCAGGGAGGCGAAGTCCTTGATCTCATCCATGGAGTGGCCGGCCTGCTGCACCAGGTCAGGGTTGACAATGATGCCGTAGCACTCGTAGCAGTAGCCGATGGAGACCAGCTTGCCGGTCTCGTCGTAGAGGTTGTAGGCGTCGGTATTCAACTCGTTGGCGATGGCGGAGCCGGTCAGGTCCAAGGCGTAGTCCTTCCACTGGGCCACGCCGTCCTGGTTGCCGATGACGAACAGCGTGGGGGGCGCGGACTTATCCATCTCCGCGATGAGGGTCTGGCTGTAGGTGCCGGAGGCGGCGGTGACCACCTGGACCGGTACGCCGGTCTGCTCGGTGTAGGTGGCGGCAATCTCCTGCAGGACGCTGTCAGACTCGGGCTTGAAGTTCAGCCAGTAGACGCGGCCGGAGGCGTCGGTGGTGCTGTCCTTGCCGCCGCAGCCGGCCAGCAGGGTCAGGGACATGGCGGCACTGAGCGCCAGGGCCAGGATCTTTTTGTACGTGCGCATTTCATTATCCTCCTAAACGAAAATTTTGTTCCTCTGGATCGTCTGGAAACGTTACTGGTGACGTTACCGGTAACGTTTCCGGCCAACCTGGTTATAATAATACTCACGTTCCGCCCAGGATGCAAGTATAATTTGAGTATTTTGCCCAACTTTGGCGGGTTGTAAAAAAGCGAGCCCCCATTTTTGGCGGATATTACCAAAGATTTCCTTGGTACCCCGATTTTTTTCCGGCAGAGAGCAGTTTGCCGTTGTTTTTTTTGCCGGGGTGTATTATACTATACGCAGAGAAGTGTTTCCCTGCGGAGCCGGTTTGATCCCTGCTCCGCCCATCTCAATCGGGAGGTGTGATTGATGAGTAATTATGTGATCTCCATCAGCCGGGAGTTTGGCAGCGGAGGCCGCCTGATCGGAAAGCGGCTGGCCGCCCAGCTGGGCATCCCCTGCTACGACCGGACCATCATCCAGAAAACCTCGGAGAAGAGCGGGCTTTCCCCCGACTTCATCGCCCGGGCGGAGGAACGGGCCCGCAGCCGCTTCCACCTGTCCATCGCACCGGCGGGCATCGGGACCCCCGCCCTGGCTCATCAGGGCGTGCCCGTGAGCCACCAGGCATTTTTTGCCCAGGCGGAGGTCATCCGTGAGTTGGCCGATGAGGGTCCCTGCGTCATTGTGGGCCGGTGTTCCGACTATGTGCTGGGAGAGCGGCCCGAGTGCCTGAAGGTCTTTGTCCACGCCGACATGGCCAGCCGGGTGGAGCGGTGTGTGGATGAGTACCACATTCCCTCGGAAGACATGGAGAAGCGGATCGTCCAGATGGACAAGGGCCGGGCCAACTACTATAATTACTATACGGGGCACATCTGGGGGGATATGCGGCGCTACGATCTGACCCTGAACTCCGGCATAATTGGAGTGGAGGGGGCGGTGAGCCTGATCGTTGCTCTGGTGAAGGCGCGGGCCGCCCAGGACGGGCAGTGATGTACATGAACAGGCTGACCATACAGGTGTCCGGCGAGACGGGGCGCACCGACAACTACTGTGCCGCCATCCGGGGCGCCGGCGGAGAGCCGGTGGCCGGATACTGTTCCGCCCCCGACCTGCGCTGTCATGGGCTGCTGCTGTGCGGCGGCGGCGACATTGAGAGCGCCTGGTACGGCCAGGAGGACCGGGGGTCTCAGCCGCCGGACCGGGCCCGGGACCGGGCGGAACTGGAGCTGTTCCGCGCCTTTTACGAGGCGGGCAAGCCCATCCTGGGCATCTGCCGGGGGATGCAGCTGATCAACGTGGCCCTGGGCGGCACCCTGGTCCAGGACCTGAGGCCGGAACAGCGCCCCTTTCACGTCGGCAAGGCGGACACGGTCCATCCCGTCCGGAGCGCGGAGGACTCCATCCTCCACCGGCTCTACGGGCCGCTCTTCCAGGTGAACAGCGCCCACCACCAGGCGGTGGACGCGCTGGGGCGGGGCTTGCGGGCCTCGGCCTGGGCGGAGGGCGGCTTCCCGGAGGCCGTCGAGCTGGCGGAGCGGTCCATCCTGGGGGTCCAGTTCCATCCGGAGCGGATGTCCTTTGGTCGCCGCCGCCTGGATACGGTGGACGGCGCCGCTATTTTTTCCTGGTTCCTCGGCGCCTGCGGCGGGGACGCCCATGCGTTCCTCCTCCAGCAGGGAGCTATATCGGAACCTAACCGTTGCGTTACATAAGAAAGGATCTAAGACCATGCACAAATTTACCATTCGGCGGTGCCTGCGGCTGCTTTTAGCGGCAGCACTTTGCTTTGGAGCCCTGACCTTCACCGGTGCAGCGGACGGAGCGGAGGAGCTGGTCCGTCCAGCAGCAGAGCCGGTGCTGACGACGTTGGAGGAGGCCGAGGAGGCCGAGGACCCCGCCCAGCCAGAGGAGGAGATCGATCCGGTCCAGGCGGCGGAGATGGAGGCCCGCCAGAAGGAGGCGGCCAGACTGCTGGCCCAGAAAGGGCTGACCAAGCAGCAGAAGGAGGCCCTCAGTTCCCGTATGGGGAAGGACGAGTCCCTCTTCTGCCTGCTGAAGGAGGGGGAGCTGACCCGGGCGGATCTGGTGTATCTGTCCCTGCCCAACGGCCGGTTTGACCGGCTGGACCGGTACAGCGCCTGGGCGGCGGAGCACCCCAAGGACGGCGCAGAAGAGGTCGTCCTCCAGGTGAACATGGACCAGGATCAGGGGTTCTACAGCCTGATCTGGGAGACCGCCGATCCCTCCAGCCTGACCGTTCTGGTGAATAAGCACTACACCCTGCCCGCCGGCTATGTGCCCAAGCTGGAGGCGCTGGGCAGCCGCTACGGGTCGGGCTCTCTGCAGCCGGAGGCGGCGGCGGCCTTCCGGGCCATGGCGGACGCGGCCCGGGAGGACGGCATCTCCCTGCGCAGTGTGTCGGCCTACCGCTCCTACGCCACGCAGAAGAACACCTATAACCGATACTTAAAGCAGAATAAGCAGGCCACGGTGGATACCTTTTCCGCCCGGCCCGGCCACTCGGAGCACCAGACCGGTCTGGCGCTGGACATCAATGTGGCCAGCACCAAGGCCCACTTTGAAAATACCCCCGCCTTCGCATGGCTGAAGGAGCACTGCGCCGGGCATGGCTTTATCCTCCGGTACGACCTGGGGAAGGAGGCGGTCACCGGCTACCGGTTTGAGCCCTGGCACTACCGCTATGTGGGGGTGGAGATCGCTCAGACCATTATGGAGCAGGGGATCACCTACGAGGAGTATGTGGCGCGCCAGCCGGTGTGGTAACGAGAAAAGGAACCGGCCATCCTGACAGCAGGATGGCCGGTTTTCATCGTTTGACGGATCGCAGGCGGTACAGATAGGGGTACGCCGCCCGGAACAGGGAGGAGGTCAGCATTGCGCCCACCGCCAGCGCCGCCGCCATGCCAAAGGTGTGGAGCAGGGTGGACAAAAAGCGGGAGACGTCCCCGGCGACGCAGTAGCTCATGGCGTAGTAGATGCCTCCGCCGGGCACCAGGGGCAGCAGCGCGACCAGCAGATAGCCGGTCACCGGACAGCGGCGGATTCGGGCCATGACCTCCGAATACACCCCGATGGCCGCCGAGGCCAGGAACGCGGCAAATATGGTGCTCCCGCCCAGCAGGTAGATCAGCCAGCCCAGCGCTCCGCCCACGCCGCAGATCAGCTTGCCCATGCCGTGTATGTTGAACACCAGAGAAAAACCCACGCAGGCCAAACAGGCGCAGACGCAGGGCAGGATGTAATCCGTCCAGATCAGGATCATCGGTCTCCGCTCCTTCCCCTACAGCATCTCCACCAGTCCCAGCCCCAGGGCGGAACCGATGGCGATGGCCGCCGCCGTCAGAATGGACTCGGCGGCCCGGCTCAGGCCGGAGATGATGTCTCCGGCCATGATTTCCCGCATGGCGTTGGTCAGAGCCATGCCGGGCACCAGCACCATCAGGGTGCCGATGGTCACCGTATCCAGGCTGTTGCCCAGCCCGATCTGCACCAGCGCCAGGGACAGCAGGGAGGCCAGCGCGCTGCAGAAGGCGGTGCGGAAAAAGCTGTTGGAACCGATGAAGCGGCTCCCGTACAGCAGACAGATCCCGACGGCCAGACCGCCGGTCATAGCGGCCAGCGCGTCGGTCACGCCGCCGCCGAACAGAGGAGAAAAGAAGGCGGGGGCGATCCCGTAGCCCATCAGCACCTGCCAGGCGGCATACTTGGGGGAGCCCTTCACCGTGGCGGACAGCAGCTCCTGGGCCTTGTCCACCGAGGGGGGCTGGGTGCAGAGCTGGCGGCACAGGGCGTTGCACCGCTCCAGCAGCTCAATGTTTGTGCCGTGGCTGCCAATGCGGCGCATCCGGGTGATGGGGTGGCCCTCCGGCGTGGTGACGCTGACGATCACACAGTTTGGGATGGCGAACACCTCCGGGGACTCCAGCCCGTAGGCCTGGAGCAGCCGGCGCACCGACTCCTCCACCCGGTAGATCTCCGCTCCGCTGGACATCAGCTGGCAGCCCAGCTCCACCGAGATATTCAGCAGCTTGTCATAATCCATGGCGTTCCCTCCCGATGCTCTAGGATACAACGTTTTGCACCGGAATACAATCCCTAAAAAACAAAATTGTGAAAAATGTCCGCCACACAGAAACGGCAAACCGCCCCGGCGGACAGCCGGAGCGGTTTGTCTGTGTGTGTTGTAAAAGGAGAGGGAGAAATGGGAGATACATGTTGTAGCTTGGCTACGGGTGTTATCATAAGGGATAAATACGGCAATTTCATGACATTGCCGTGAACTTTTTGTAAACTCCAAATTCCGTCCGTAAACGGCAAGCCGCCCCGGCCATACGACCGGGGCGGCTTGCCTGTGTGTTGTAAAGGAGAGAGAAAGGAGATACATTTCATTCACTTGACTACGGTACTATCATAGAATATGAATGCGGCTAAATCATGACGGGGGAATGAACTTTTTGTGAACATTCGCGGACGATTTTCCCCATTGCTCCCCAATCCGCCCTTATTGGACGGCAATCGCCAGCACCAGGGCGGCGGTGTCCTCCAGATTTTTGACGGTGATCTCCTCCTGGACGGTGTGGACCTTGGCCATGCCGGTGCCCAGCACCAGGGCCTTCAGGCCGTGGGCGCTCATGTTGTTGGCGTCGCTCCCCCCGCCGCTGGCAGCCAGGGAGGGCTCCAGCCCCGCCTTGCGGCAGGCGGCCATCAGCTGCTGCACAAAGGGGTCGTCCTCGGTGTAAGAGTAGGCGCTGTAGGCCTTGGTCAGACCGCCCTCCAGAGTGGCGCCGTACTTATCGCAGGCGGCCTGGAGGCAGTCCATCATATGCTGGCCCTGGGCCTCCAGCTTGTCGTCCCGGCGGCTGCGGCACTCGCCCACCAGCTCCGCCCGCTCGGGGACGATGTTGGTGGCGTATTGGGCGGAGATGGTTCCGATGTTGGCGGTGGTCTCCTCGTCAATGCGCAGCAGCTTCATGTTGGCGACGGCCTCGCACAGCACCTGCACGGCGCTGATTCCCTCCTCGGGGGCCACGCCTGCGTGGGCCCGGCGGCCGATGACGGCGGCGCTCAGTTTATACTGGCCGGGGGCGGCGGTGATGATCTTCCCTGCGTCGCCGCTGCTGTCCAATACGGCGGCCTTCTTGGCGGTGACGCGGCTGTAGTCCATGTGGCGGGAACCCCGCAGGCCCACCTCCTCGCAGACGGTGAACAGAGCCTCGATAGTGGGGTGGGGCAGGTTCTGCTCCACGATGGTGCGCAGAACCTCTACAATGGCGGCGACGCCCGACTTGTCATCCCCGCCCAGCACAGTGTCCCCGCTGCTGCGGATAACGCCGTCCTCAATAACGGGCTTCACCCCCACGCCGGGGACCACGGTGTCCATGTGGGCGGCGAAGAGGATGGGCTCCCCCTCGGCGGTGCCGGGGAGGGTGCAGTACAGGTTGCCCGTCTCGCTGCCCGTCTGCTCGCCGCTGTTGTCCACATAGACCTGGCAGCCGATGGCCTTCAGGTCCTCCGCGACCCGGGTGGCCATGGCCCCCTCGTGGGTGCTTTCGCTGTCAATCTGCACATAGTCTAAAAAGGTGCTCAGCAGGCGTTCTTTGTTGATCATGGGAAAAACCTCCTTTAAAATTAGAAAGGGCGGCCGATGGCCGCCCTCAGGGTCCAGGATTAGACGCCGTAGAACAGACCGGTGTCGATGCCGATGGGCGGGAAGCCGCCGGTAGCCTGGGATACCGCCAGCCAGATGATAAGCAGAATGGTCCAGAAGATCAGGAAGGCGATGGAGTAGGGCAGCATGGTGGCGGTGATGGTGCCGATGCCGGCCTTCTTGTCATAACGCTGGGCAAAGACCACAATAACGGCGAAGTAGGTCATCAGCGGGGTGATGACGTTGGTGCAGGAGTCGCCAATGCGGTAGGCCAGCTGAGACAGCTCGGGGCTGTAGTCCAGCAGCATGAACATGGGGACAAACACCGGGGCCAGGATGTTCCACTTGGCGGAGGCGGAGCCCATGAACAGGTTCATGAAGGCAGAGAACAGCACAAAGATGACCATCAGCGGAATCAGACCGATGTTGATGGAATCCAGGAAGTTGGCGCCGTTCAGGGCGATGATGGTGCCCAGCTTGGTGTACTCAAAATACTTGATAAACTGGGAGGAGACAAAGGCCAGGGCCAGGAAGGAGCCCATGGTGGACATGGACTTGGCCATGGCGTTGCAAACCTCGCGGTGGTCCTTGAAGGTGCCCACGGTCTTGCCGAAGGCCACAGCAGGCAGGAAGAACAGCAGGGCGATGAGGACCACGATGCCGTCGATCAGGGGGGAGGCGGGACGGCCCAGCAGGGCGCCCTTCTCGTTCCGGAAGAAGGAGTTGGCGGGGATGCAGCAGGCGATGACAATCACGACGAAAATCAGCGCCACGATGCCGGCCCTGCGCAGGCCCTTGCGCTCAGCCTCGGTGATGGTGGTGAGGGACTCGTCCTCCTCGCCCAGCAGCTCGCCGCTGAAGGTCTCCAGCCGGGGCTCCACGATCTTGTCGGTGACAAAGGTGCCCACGATGGTGATCAGGAAGGTAGAGACGAACATGAACCAGTAGTTGCCCATCACCTGAACATGGTAGTTGGGGTCGATGATGGACACGGCGGTCTGGGTGATGCCGGCCAGCAGGGGGTCTGTGGTGCCCACCAGCAGGTTGGCGGAGAAGCCGCCGGACACGCCGGCGAAGGCGGCGGCCAGACCGGCCATGGGGTGGCGGCCATAGGCCCGGAAGACCATGGCGCCCAGGGGAATCAGCACCACATAGCCCGCGTCAGAGGCGATGTTGGACATCACGCCCAGAAAGACCACCACGGGGGTGATGAGGGACTTGGGGGTGGCCTTCACGGTCTGCTTCAGCAGGGCGGTGATCAGGCCAGACTGCTCGGCCACGCCTACGCCCAGCATAGCCACCAGCACCATGCCCAGAGGGGCGTAGGAGGTGAAGTTGCTCACCGCGTGGGAGAAAATATAGGCCAGGCCGTCCTTGGTCAGCAGGCTGACGGCGGTGACGGTGGTTTCAGCCATCTCGCCGTTGGAGATCAGCTTGCCGGTGGCGGAGACGCCAACCGCGGCGCAGATGGCAGAAATGACGATGATGAATAGACAAAAGAGGGCAAACAGCGCGACGGGGTGAGGAAGCTTGTTGCCTACAGCTTCGATGCCATTGAGCCAGCGGTTATAGGCGCTGACCTTCTGAGGCGCGTCGTGTTTCTTTGACATTAATTTCTCTCCTTCAAACCTTCAAAAATGTTGTGTCCCGGTGTGTTTCTATGACGTACAGTCTGGAGTGGAAAAAACAACCTCCTTCCCCGCTTTTTCCACTGATATGCGGGACATAGCCCGCACATTGTACCATGCAGCGGGGAGAAAAGCAAGCAAAATGACGAGGAAAAACGAGGCTGATTTTTAGGCATTCGTCGTTTTGCATAAAATGGTGGAGAGCTGGAATGTGTCCGCATAATATGGACGCATGCTCGTAATCCGTACACGATTCTGGTAGTTTTTTCAGAATAAAAACATTTTATACCATTCTTGACAGGATCTTATCTTGACAAAAAGAATCACTTGTGAGAAAATAAAAAGATTATAAGGCAGATAATCCCATTCTTTTCAAGCTGTGAGGTGCTTTCTTTTCGTGGACTTTTTCATCCGTTTTTGTCTTCGTGACAGGGACCCCCGGGCCCCTGAGACCAGGCAGTGGTGCGGCGCGCTGTCCGGAGGGCTGGGGCTGGCCCTGAATCTGCTGCTGTTTCTGGGAAAGATGCTGGCGGGCATCCTGACCGCCTCCATCGCCATTACCGCCGACGCCTTCAACAACCTGTCCGACGCGGCCTCCTCGGTGGTCACACTGGTGGGCTTCCGGCTGGCCGGGCAGGAGGCGGACGAGGAGCACCCCTTTGGCCATGGCCGGGTGGAGTATCTGGCGGGGCTGGTGGTGGCGATGCTCATCCTTCTGGTGGGGGCGGAGCTGGTGCAGTCCTCCGTCCAAAGAATCCTCCATCCGGAGCCGTCGGTCTTCTCCGGTCTGACCGCGGCCATTCTGGCGGTGTCGATTGCGGTCAAGCTGGGGATGTTCGCCTTTAACCGGGCGCTGTCCCGGCAGATCCAGTCGGCCGCGCTGGCCGCAGCTGCCGCCGATTCCCTGTCGGACGCCTGCGCGACGGGTGTGCTGCTGCTGGGCCTGGCCGCCGGGCAGCGGTTCCAGCTGCCCCTGGACGGCTGGCTGGGGCTGGCGGTGGCGCTGTTCATCCTACGCACCGGCTGGGGCGCCGCCAAGGATACCGCCGCGCCTCTGCTGGGCCGCCCCATGGACCGGGAGCTGGCCGCCGACATTGACCGCATCATCTGCGGCCACGACCATATTCTGGGAATCCACGATCTGGTGTACCACGATTACGGCCCAGGCCGGGCCATGATGTCCCTCCACGCCGAGGTGCCCGCAGAAGGGGATCTGCTGGAGCTGCACGACATCATCGACCACATTGAGCGGGAGCTGAAGCGGAAGCACCACGTGGAGACCTGCATCCACATGGACCCGGTGGTGCGGGATGAGCGCACTGAGGCGCTGCGGAAGCAGGTGGCGGACGTCGCCCGGCAGATCGATCCTGCGCTCACCATCCACGACCTGCGCATCACCGCTGGTCCGATCCACACCAACATCCTCTTCGACGTGATGGCCCCCTACGGCTTCCGCCTGTCGGACAGCCAGGTGCGGGCCGAGCTTTGCCGGGGGGTGAGGGAGCTGTCCGACCGCTATTTCCCGATCATCCAGGTGGACCACTCCTATGTGGAGGAGTAAAACGGACGGTAATTCACAAATTATTCACCCAAGCGAAGCGGTTCGCGTTATAATAGAGAGGAAAACAACATCTGCGGGGACGGGCAGGACCGTCCCCGGGAAAAGAGTGAGGTGCCGTTTTTATGTCGAAGAAGGTCCTGATCGTTGAGGACGACGCCAACATTGCCGAGCTGCTCCACCTCTATCTGGAAAAGGAGGGCTTCGAGACCCAGGTGGCCAAGGACGGGGGCCGGGGGGTGGAGCTGTTCCGCTCCTTCCAGCCCGACCTGGTGCTGCTGGACCTGATGCTGCCCATCATGGACGGCTGGTCGGTGCTGAAAAAGATCCGGGAGGGGGACAAGACTCCTGTTATCATGCTCACCGCCAAAGGGGAGACCGAGGACAAGGTGTCCGGCCTGGAGCAGGGGGCGGACGACTATATCGTAAAGCCCTTTGAGATGAAGGAGGTGCTGGCCCGCATCCATGCGGTGCTGCGCCGCAGCGGCGTGGAGGAGGAGAGCGGAGAGAAGAAGCTGTCCTTTGACAAGCTGGTCATCAACCTGGACTCCTACGAGCTGCTGGTGGATGGCCAGCGGGTGGACACGCCCCCCAAGGAGCTGGAGCTGCTGTTCCATCTGGCCTCCTCCCCCAACCGGGTGTTTACCCGGAACCAGCTGCTGGATGAAGTGTGGGGCTTTGACTACTTCGGCGACAGCCGCACGGTGGATGTCCACATCAAGCGCCTGCGGGAGAAGCTGGAGGGGGTCAGCGGCCAGTGGCGGCTGAAGACCGTGTGGGGCGTTGGATATAAGTTTGAGCTGGGGACATCCGCGTAAACGTGTTTTAGAAAGGACGGTGAGCCGGGATGCGTTCCCTCTACCGGCGCCAATTGACCATGATGGTGAGCATCATGCTGCTCTCCTTCACTCTGCTGGCCGGGGCCTTTATGCTGCTGTCCTACCGCTATATCATCGGGGAGACCCGGGACTCGGTGATCCGCAACGCGGGTTACATCGCCAGCTTTACTTCCACCTACTACCGGCGCTACCTTACGCTGGATGTGCAGGATGAGTTCTACAGCAGCTATATGGCCTCCATCGCCATGATCTCCAACTCCCACATCATTGTGGCCGACAGCACGGGAACGATCCTCTTTGCCACTGACGGCAGTCAGTTTGTTATGGACAACGCCGGCCAGCTCCCGGAGGATGTGGTGGAGCAGGTTCGGACCACCGGAACCTACAACGGCATGACCAGCCTGGGGGGCATCTACCCGGAGCGGCGGTACACCTCCGCCCTGCCGGTGATCAACCAGATCGGCTCCCTGACGGTCACCCAGGGGATCATCCTGGTGGGGGCCAGCGCCTCCAACCTGAACGAGATGTGGTCGTCCACCGCCACCATCTTCTTCTTCTCGGCGGTGGTGGTGTTTCTCATCTCAGTCATCGCCAGCACCCTCACCTCCGCCTATCAGACCCGTCCCCTGATCGAGATGGCGGAGGCCGCCCGGAAGTTCGGCCAGGGGGAATTTGACATGCGGGTCACCGGTTACGAGGACCGGGGGGACGAGGTCAGCGATCTGGCGGAGGCGTTCAACTCCATGGCAAACTCCCTGGAGAAGGTGGAGAGCCAGCGGGCGGAGTTCATCGCCAACGTTTCCCACGAGCTGAAGACCCCCATGACCACCATCGCCGGCTTTGCCGAGGGGATTCTGGACGGCACCATCCCGCCGGAGCGGGAGCGGGAGTCGCTGGAGATCGTGGTGTCGGAGACCCGGCGGCTCAGCCGGCTGGTGCGGCGGATGCTGGACCTGTCCCGGCTCAACGCCCTGGCGGAGAGCACCGTCACCGCCCAGGAGACCTTCGACCTCACCGAGGTGATGTCCCGGGTGCTCATCAGCCTGGAGACCAAGATCACCGACCGGCAGCTGGATGTGGAGGTCCAGATGCCGGAGGACAAGCTGATGGTGTGGGGCGACCCGGACTCCATCACCCAGGTGTGCTATAACCTGCTGGACAACGCGGCTAAGTTCGCCGCTCCCGGCACCGCCATCACCGTGCAGATCACCAAAAAGGACGGCAAGGCCCACACCAGAATCCGCAACCTGGGGGCCACCATCCCGCCGGAGGAGCTGCCCCTGCTCTTTGAGCGGTTCCACAAGGCGGACTACTCCCGCTCTATGGACCGGGAGGGCGTGGGCCTGGGGCTGTATATCGTAAAGACGATTTTGGGCAACCTAAAGGAAACCATCACTGTCACCAGCGAGGACGGGGTGACCCAGTTCCATTTTACCCTGACGCTGGCCTGATCCTCCGGAGGTGTTATTATGGACAAGCGAACAAACGGCCTGTGGCAGGGCGGCGCCTGGGAGCATCCGGAACGGGAGCTGCCTGATCCCCCCGCCGTCCGAATCCCGGAGCCGGCGCCCCGGCGCCCCGTGCTGCGGGTGCGCCAGAGGCGGCGGTGGCCCCGCTATGTGGGCCTGCTGGCCCTGATTTTGGCGGTCTGCGTCTCTGTGGGCCTGCTGGAGCGGTATTTTGCCTGGAGAGCGGTGAGCCAGTGGAGCGGCGGGGACCGCTTCCACTCCTACGGAGACGACTACCGCCCGCAAAACAGCGAGCTGGACAATACGCCCCCCTCCATCCCCAAGGCGGAGACCGGGACGGGGGTGACGGTGGAGCTCCTTCCTCCCCAGGGAGTTCCGCTGAGCTACACCCAGATCTATGAGCGGACCCTGCCCTCTACGGTGTCCATTGAGTCGCTGACGCCGGAGGGTCTCAGCTCCGGCAGCGGCGTGGTGCTGACAGAGGACGGCTATCTCATCACCAACGCCCACGTGGTGGCCGGGGCCAAGGCGGTCAGCGTCACCCTCCACGATAACCGGGTCCTGCCCGCCAGCCTGGTGGGCTTCGACGCGATGGAGGATCTGGCGGTGCTGAAGGTGGAGGCCAGCGGCCTCGCCCCCGCCCGGTTTGGGGACTCCAACACCCTGCGCATCGGGGAGCCGGTGGCCGCTCTGGGGGACTCCCTGGGCTACCGGGCCACCTTTACAGATGGCATCGTCTCCGCGCTGTGCCGGTCCGTGGAGGTGGACGGCATCACCATGGTGCTGATCCAGACCAGCGCCGCCATCAACTTCGGCAACTCCGGCGGGCCGCTGCTGGATCAGTACGGTCAGGTGATGGGCATCAACACCATCAAAATCGTCACCGAGGACGGCTCCGCCGAGGGGCTGGGGTTCGCCATCCCCTCCCAGCGGGTGAAGTATGTGGCCGACCGCCTCATCGCCGGGGAGAAGGTCCGGGCCGGCGTGTTCGGCTTTACGGTGAGCACCGTGCCGCTGGAGGGCGGCGGGCTGCAGCTGGTGGAGGTGGAGAAGACCAGCGACGCCTGGGTCAAGGGCCTGCGGGACGGCGACGTGATCCTGGCGGCCGGCGGCCAGCCTGTCACCGGCATTCAGGACCTGACTCAGCTCAAGCTGTCCCTGGGCGCAGGGGACGTGGTAGAACTGACCTATCTGCGGGATGGGGAATACTATACGGTTGAAGTGGAGCTGATTGAGGCATGATAAATACGACCCTGTGCTATATTCAGCGGGGAGAAGAGTACTTGATGCTCCACCGGGTGAAGAAGGAGAACGACCTGAACAAGGACAAGTGGATCGGCATCGGGGGGAAATTCCTGGATCGAGAGAGTCCGGAGGACTGCCTGCTCCGGGAGGTGGAGGAGGAGACCGGCCTGATTCTCACCGATTACCGCTACCGGGGGATCGTCACCTTTGTCTCCGACCGCTGGCCCACCGAGTATATGCATCTGTTCACCGCCGATGGCTTCATCGGGGAACTGAAGGAGTGCGACGAGGGCGTACTGGAATGGGTTCACCGGGACCGGCTCCTGGAGCTGCCCCATTGGGAGGGGGACGCCATCTTCCTGGACCTGCTGCAGCAGGAGGCCCCCTTTTTCTCCCTGAAGGTCTGCTACGAGGGGGACAGACTGGCCGGAGCGGTCCTCAACGGGAGGACCATCTGATCAATATGCTCCCCTGTCCCCTGCGGCGGGGAGCCAAACAACCGTAATGATGAAAGGAGTTTTTGCAAATGAGACCGGAATATGCCAACGCCTTTGGCCTGCGCAAGGTATCAGACAAGGAGGGGGAGCTGCTGGAGGTCACCCTGGACATTTCTTACAAGTATATGGAGAACGCCATAACGGTCAACGCCCAGGGCGGGATTGAGAACGTGGCCACCCCCGCCGCCGACACGGTGGCCTCCATCGTCATGAACCGGCAGAGCGCCATCTCCCTGCGCAACCTTCTGATCCAGACGCTGGGCACAGAGTAAACGGCCGTTTTTTTGCCGCATAGTATCAGCGAGCCGTCCACCCGTACAAGGTGGACGGCTCGCTGATACTCATTGATCAGGCCGGACGCTCAGCACTCCAGCTTTTCCAGGGTGCAGGTCTTGGCGATGGACTTCCGGATCTCCGCCCGCAGGGGCAGGACCGAGGTGGGGGAGACGGACAGCTCGTCGATGCCGATGGCCAGGAAGGTCTCCAGCAGCTCCAGATCGGCTCCCAGCTCGCCGCAGATGCCGATCCAGATGCCGGCCTTGTGGGCGGCATCGGTGGCGAGCTTTAGCGCCCGGAGGACGGCGGGGTGATGGGGATCGAAGAACTTACCCAGGTCGTTGGCCTGGCGGTCGCAGGCCAGGGTGTACTGGGTCAGGTCGTTGGTGCCTACGGAGAAGAAGTCCACCTCCCGGGCCAGCTCCTCGGCCACCAGGACGGAGGCGGGGGTCTCGATCATAATGCCGAGCTCGGTGTCCTTGTTGTAGGGGATGCCTTCGGCGTCCAGCTCGGCCATCACCTTCTGACAGGCCCGCTTGCACTCCTTTACCTCCCACACCGAGGTGATCATGGGGAACATGATGGCCACCTTGCCGTAGGCGGAGGCCCGGTACAGGGCCCGCAGCTGGGTGCGGAAGACCTCGGGCCGGTTCAGGCAGATGCGGATGGCCCGGACGCCCAAGGCGGGGTTCTCTTCCTTGCGCATCTCAAAGTAGTCCACCTGCTTGTCTGCGCCGATGTCCAGGGTGCGGATGACCACCCGTTTGCCCCCCATGGCGGCGGCTACCTGCTTGTAGGCGTTGAACTGGTCGTCCTCGGAGGGGTAGTCGCTGGCGGCCAGGTAAAGGAACTCGGAGCGGAACAGGCCGATACCCTGGCCGTCGTTGGACAGCACCGCGGCCACGTCCTCAGGGGAGCCGATGTTGCAGTAGACCATCATCTCCCGGCCGTCCAGGGTGACGTCCTGCTGGCCCTTCATGGTCTCCATCAGCTCCTTCATCTCCCGCTGCTTCTCCTGCTTGGCCTGGTAAGCGGACAGGGTGATGTCGTCGGGCTCAATCGCCACCTGGCCAGTCTCGCCGTCGATGTAAGCCTCCCGGCCGGCCTGCTCCGGCTTCAGTGCGTCCCCCAGGCCGCAGATAGCGGGGATGCCCATGGTGCGGGCCAGGATGGCGGTGTGGCTGTTGCTGGAGCCGCCCTGGGTGATGAAGCCCAGGATCTTGCTCTTATCCAGCTGGAGGGTCTCGGAGGGGGCCAGATCGTCGGCGGCCAGGATGACCGGCACATCGGAGTCGATGCCGCCGTCGGCAATGCCCATCAGGTTGTTGAGGATGCGGCGGGTGACGTCCTTGATGTCGGCGGCCCGGGCCTGCATGTAGGCGTCGTCCATGGCGGCCAGCATAGCGGAGAACTCCTCGCCGGCGGTCTCCACCGCCTTCTCGGCGCAGCAGCCCCGCTCGGTGAGGGTGTTCATCATGCAGTCCACATAGTCCTCGTCCTCCACGAACATGGCGTGGGTCTCAAAGAGAATGGCGGTCTCCTCCCCGGTCTCCTCCCGTGCCTGATCGGCTAAGGCGTTCAACTGCTCAATGGACTTCTCCTGGGCGGCGGTGATGCGCTGCTTCTCTGCCTCAAGGTCGGCGGCGGGGGCGTCGGAGATGGTGGTGCTGGAGCGCTGGAAAAAATAAATCGGGCCGTTTGCGACGCCCCTGGACACGCCTTTACCCTGCATTACGATCATGACATACTCCTCCTTGTTTTTATCCTCAAACAGGGGCGCCTGCCAGTGGAGGCAGACGCCCCTGCATGGCGTTTTACAGATTCTCTTTGAAGAACTGCTCCATGGCGGCGCAGTTGGCCTCCTCGCTGCCGCCCTCCACGGTGACCTTGACGGTCTCGCCGGATTTGATGCCCATGCCCATGATGGCCATGAGCTTGGTGGCGGCTGCGGACTTGCTGCCGTCCGCCTTGGTGATGGTGATGGTGCTGTCCAGCCCCTTGGCGGCCTTGGCCAGCAGTCCGGCGGGACGGGCGTGGACGCCGATGGGATCGGTGATGGTGTACTGGAATTCTTTCATGGGAATCTTCCTTTCTGACTTTATTTCGCTGGAGATGCACTCCGAAGCTTCTGTACATGTAAGCTCCAGACCGCTGGCCGGGGCGCAGGCGGATGACGGGGAGCGGCGCGGGCCGGTCCTGCGGCGGCGCTTAAGCGGTGTGCGTTCGCAGGGGAAAATCCTCCTGCCGTGCAGGTAAACTTACTATATCAAACTTGGATGATTTTGTCCAGTACCTTGCCCCCTTCAGATTGAATCGAAAGCGATCCATACTCGTCAGAACTGGTCATCGGAGCCGCCGCCCTGAACAGTTTGCGCCGGTTCCCCGGAACTCATACCCCAGGGCGGCGTTGTGAAAATCGGAAAAGGACGGGGGGAATCCGGCCCCCCGTTTGTAAAGAACGAGGAAAAGAGAGGCGGAGGAAAAATTCCCCTTGACAATGAGACGGCGTTCCATATAATAAGCCTCAAGTATTTTAGTTAAAAATATTTAGATAAAATACTTGAGATTACTGCCGCCGGAGGCGGCTCCAATTTAGAAAGGACGGTCGATGAACATGGAAATCACCTTTGAGAATGTACGGGACATCATTGTCAGCACCTTGAGCTGCGACGCGGAGGAGGTCAAGCTGGAGACCAATCTGGTGGAGGACCTGGAGGCCGACTCCCTGGAGATCGTGGAGCTGTCCATGGCCCTGCAGGAGAGCCTGGGCGTTGGCATCGAAGACGAGGACCTGGAAAAGATCCACACGGTCCAGGACATTCTGGACTATATTAAAGGCAAACAGGCGTAACGAGCCGGGGAGACTTTGTATGGAATTGCAGGAAGTTTGCGCTCTGATGGACCGCTTTGCCGTCTCTGGCCTGACGGCCCTGGAGTGGGAGCACCAGGGGGAGCGGATAGCCCTGCGGCGGGAGGGAGCGGTCCCTGCGGCCGCAGCTCCCTCCGTTCTGCCAGCCCCTCCCGTTCAGGAGGCGGAGGAGACAGGGGAGACGGTGGCCGCGCCCCTGGTGGGGGTGTTCTACGCCGCCCCCGCTCCGGAGGAACCCCCCTATGTCACCGCCGGCGCTCAGGTGAAAAAGGGGGATACCCTGTGCCTCATCGAGGCCATGAAAATGATGAGCGAGGTCCCCGCCCCCGCCGACTGCGTCATTGAGGCAGTCCTGGTGAAGGACGGCGAGGCGGTGGGGGTGGGCGCCCCGCTGTTCCGCATCCGGAGGGTGTGAGACAATGCTGAAGCGTGTGTTGATTGCCAACCGGGGTGAGATCGCCCTGCGGATCATCCGGGCCTGCCGGGAGCTGGGGGTGGAGACGGTGGCCGTCTGGTCCCAGGCGGATGAGAGCGCCCTCCACGCCCAGCTGGCCACCCGTTCCCTGTGCATCGGCCCGGCCAGGGCGGCGGACAGCTACCTGAATCAGGATGCCATCCTCTCCGCCGCCCTGGCTACCGGCTGCGACGCCATCCATCCCGGCTACGGCTTTCTGTCGGAAAACCCGGACTTTGCCGACCGGTGCGTCCAGGCGGGGCTGAAGTATGTGGGACCCTCCGGGGACGTGATCCGGAAGCTGGGCAGCAAGTCGGCCGCCCGGACTTTGGCGCAGAAGGCTGGGGTGCCGGTGGTGCCCGGGTCGGACGGCCCGGTGAAGAACGCCCGTCAGGCCGAGGCGCTGGCGGAGCAGGTGGGCTACCCCGTGCTGCTGAAGGCCTCCGCCGGAGGCGGAGGCCGGGGCATGCGCCAGGTGGATTCCGCCGGAGAGCTGAAGGCCCGGTTCAAGGAGGCCCAGGCTGAGGCGGTGGCCTGCTTCGGAGACGGGGAGATGTACCTGGAAAAGCTGGTACTGAACCCCCGGCACATTGAGTTTCAGATCATGGCGGACACCCAGGGCCATGTGGTCCACCTGGGGGAGCGGGACTGCTCCATCCAGCGCCGCCGCCAGAAGCTGGTGGAGGAGTCCCCCTCCATGGCCCTCACCCCCGCCCTGCGGGAGGAGATGGGCCAGGCCGCTGTGACCGCCGCAAAGGCGGCGGGCTACGTGGGGGCGGGGACGGTGGAATTTGTCCTGGCCCCCGATGGCGCCTTCTATTTTATCGAGATGAACACCCGCATTCAGGTGGAACACCCGGTCACCGAGCTGGTCACCGGCATCGATCTGGTGAAGGAGCAGCTGCGGGTGGCGGCTGGTCTGCCCCTGTCCTTCACTCAGGAGGACGTTCGGGTGACGGGCCACGCCATCGAGTGCCGCATCAACGCGGAGGACCCGGAGCGGGATTTTCTGCCCTGTCCGGGGACGACCACCTTCCTCCACCTGCCCGGCGGGCCGGGGGTACGGGTGGACACCGCCCTGTACACCGGCTATGAGGTGCCACCCTACTACGACTCGCTGGCGGCCAAGGTGCTGGCCCACGCCCCCACCCGGCTGGAGGCCATCCGCCGGATGCGCCGGGCGCTGGAGGAGCTGATTGTCGAGGGCTACCCCACCAACGCGCCGCTGGCCCACCTGATCATGCACGACCCCGAGTTTGTCCGGGGCCGGTATGACACCGGCTTTCTGGAACAAAATCTGGACCGGCTGCTGGAGCTGGCCCGGACCTGTGACCGCCTGATGGAGGGAGAGACGTGAACCGAATTTTTTCCCGGCGCCGGGACCGGATGCTGGTCTACCAGACCATGCGGGAGGGGAAGCTGGACTCCTCCCGGCGGATCAAATGCCCGGAGTGCGGTGCGGAGAGTGCCGGACTGGAGTGGGAGCGCGCCCTGCAGGTCTGCCCCAGGTGCGGTTTTCACGCCCCGATCGACGCCTATTACCGGCTGTCCGGCATCCTGGACCCCGGCTCCTTCCAGGAGCTGGAGGAGGTCCCGCCCGCCGATCCGCTGGCCTTTCCGGACTACCCGGCTAAGCTGGCCAGGCTGGAGGTGGAGACCGGCCTGCGGGACGGAGCGGTCACTGCGCTGGGCAGGATCGAGGGCCGCAGGGCGGTCTTCGGCGTGATGGACAGCCGGTTTCTCATGGGCAGCATGGGCACGGCGGTGGGGGAGCGGATCACCCAGGCCGCCGAGTACGCCGCCCGAAAGAAGCTGCCGCTGGTGATATTCTCCGCCAGCGGCGGGGCCCGGATGCAGGAGGGGATCTTTTCCCTGATGCAGATGGCCAAAACCGCCGCCGCCATCCAGCGGTTTCAGAGCCGGGGCGGGCTGTATATCTCCTGCTTCACCCACCCCACCACCGGCGGGGTGACAGCCAGCTTTGCTTCACTGGGGGACATCATGCTGGCCGAGCCGGGGTCCCTCATCGGCTTTGCCGGGCCGAGGGTCATCGAGCAGACCATCAAGGAACAGCTGCCCGAGGGCTTCCAGCGCGCAGAATATCTGCTGGACCACGGCTTTTTGGACCAGATCGTCCCCCGGAGCGAGTGGCGGACGGTGCTGGCCCAGCTGCTGGCCCTCCATGAGAAGGGGGGACGTTCATGAGCCGCTTTACACCGGAGGAGAAGGTGAAGCTCGCCCGAAACCCGGCCCGTCCGGGGACGGCGGACTTCATCGGCGCTCTGTTCACCGGCTTCTTTGAGCAGCGGGGGGACCGCCTGTGCGGCGAGGACGCCAGCATTCTGGGGGGCATCGCCCGGTTCCACGGACGGCCTGTCACCGTGATCGGCCACCGGAAGGGGAAAAACCTGGAGGAAAACCTGCGCTGCAACTTCGGCATGCCCTCCCCCGAGGGCTACCGCAAGGCCCAGCGGCTGATGAAGCAGGCGGAGAAATTCGGCCGGCCCATCATCACCTTTGTGGACACTCCGGGGGCCTACCCCGGAAAGGAGGCGGAGGAGCGGGGCCAGGGGGAGGCCATTGCCCAGTGCCTGGCCTTGATGAGCGCCCTGGAGGTCCCCATCATCTCTGTGATCACCGGGGAGGGGAACAGCGGCGGGGCCCTGGCTCTGGCCGTGGCCAACCGGGTGCTCATGCTGGAGCACGCAGTGTACTCGGTACTCTCCCCTGAGGGCTTCGCCTCCATTTTGTGGAAGGACGCCTCCCGTGCTGAGGAGGCCTGCGGGGTGATGAAGCTTACCGCCCAGGACCTGCGCCGGGGCGGCATCGTCCAGGGGGTCCTGCGGGAGCCGGAAGGCGGCGCTCATACCGACTGGGAGGCCATGTTCCGTACGGTAGACGCGGCGCTGACCAAGGAGCTGGCCGCCCTGGATAAGCTGAAGGGCCCGGCCCTGGCGAAGCAGAGATACGATATGTTCCGCGCTATGGGGCAGAATCTGCCTCCCGCGGGGAGGGAGGAGCCATGAGCGCGCCCCATATTTTAGCCACCGGCCGGTGCCTGCCGGAGCGGGCGGTGACCAACGAGGAGCTGAGCCGGGCGGTGGACACCAGCGACGAGTGGGTGTTCAGCCGCACCGGGATACATCAGCGGTATTTCTGCGCGGGAGAAACCGGCGTTCAGCTTGCGGCTGGCGCGGCCCGGCAGGCCATGGAGCGGGCGGGCCTGACCGCCGCCGACATAGGCGTGTGTCTGGTGGGCACCTTTACCCCCGATCACGCCAGTCCCTCCACCGCCTGTCTGCTCCAGCGGGAGCTGGGGCTGGAGGAGGACACCCTCTGCTTCGACCTGAACGCCGCCTGCGCCGGGTTTTTGTACGGCCTGAAGACCGCCCACGCTCTGCTGGCCGGCGCACCCCGCCCTTATGCTCTGGTGGTGGGGGCGGAGGTCATCAGCCGGGTGATGGACCACACCGACCGCAACACCTGCGTCCTCTTCGGGGACGGGGCGGGGGCGGCAGTGCTCCGCCGGGACGAGACCCGGAGCTGGCACACCGTCTTCGGCTCCCGGGGGGACCCGGACAGCATCCGGGTCCAGGGACCGGGACCAGTCCCCTCCGCCATCCATATGGACGGAAAGGCGGTGTTTCGCTTTGCCGTGGAGGTGGTGGAGCGGTCCATCTGCCAGCTGCTGGAGGCGGAGGGGCTGGTCTCCGTCAACGACTTGGATCTGGTGGTCTGCCACCAGGCCAATGCCCGGATTATTGACCATGTATCCAAGAAGCTGAAGGCCCAAGAGGGCCTGTTTTATAAAAATATGGACCGCTACGGCAACACCTCCGCCGCCAGCATCCCCATCGCCCTGGACGAGCTGGTCCAATCGGGAAGGCTGCGCCCCGGGATGCGGGTGCTGACGGTGGGCTTCGGCGGCGGCCTGACCTGGGCCGGGGCGCTGCTGCGCTGGTAAAGGAGAGATACTATGAAGCTGAACGAGATCCTGGGGACCGAGTTCCCCATTATCCAGGGCGGCATGGCCAACATTGCCACCGGCGAGTTTGCCGCCGCCGTGTCCAACGCCGGGGCGCTGGGCCTCATCGGCGCAGGGGGCATGACGGCGGAGCTGCTCCGGGAGCACATCCGCACCTGCAAATCCCTTACGGAAAAACCCTTTGGCGTGAACATCATGCTGATGAACCCCGCCGCCGCGGAGATGGCCCAGGTGGTCATTGAGGAGGGGGTAAAGGTGGTCACCACTGGCGCGGGGGTACCCGGCCAGTTCGTTCCTGCCTGGAAGGAGGCGGGCATCAAGGTTTTCCCCGTGGTCCCCGCCACCACCCTGGTGCGCCGCCTGGAACCCCTGGGGGTGGACGGCTTCATCGCCGAGGGCACCGAGAGCGGCGGCCACGTGGGGGAGCTGACCACCATGGCCCTGGTGCCCCAGGTGTGTGAGATGACCGGCTTGCCCGTCATCGCCGCCGGAGGCATCGCCTCGGGCCGGCAGCTGGCCGCCGCCTTCGCCCTGGGGGCCTGCGGGGTCCAGGTGGGCACCTGCCTGCTGGTCAGTGAGGAATGCCCCATTCACGACAACTACAAGCAGGCCGTCCTGAAGGCCAAGGACAGCGACACCACTGTTACCGGCCGCAGCGTCAACGCCCCGGTGCGAATCTTGAAGAACCAGATGTCCCGGGAGTATCTGAAGCAGGAGCGGGCCGGGGCCGGCCGGGAGGAGCTGGAAAAGTTCACGCTGGGCTCCCTGCGCCGGGCGGTCTTCGACGGCGACACCAAAACCGGCTCCCTCATGTGCGGCCAGACGGCAGGCCTGCTCCATGCGATTCGTCCCCTGCGGACCATTTTTGAGGAAATGGTCCGGGACAGCCAGGCCGTTCTGGCAGAGACGGAGGCAAAATGGGGGTAATACTGGGCAGCAAGACCCTTCCCCTGCCGGTTCTCCAGGGGGGAATGGGGGTAGGGATCAGCCTGGACCGGCTGGCCGGAGCGGTGGCCGCCCAAGGCGGGATGGGGACCATCTCCACCGCCGCCTGCGGCTTTCTGGAGCCGGATTATTCCGAAAACTTCCAGGGGGCCAACCTCCGGGCCTTGGACCGCCAGGTCCGCCGGGCCAGGGAGCTGGCCCGGGGCGCGGGATTGGTGGCGGTCAACGCCATGGTGGCCACCGTCCAGTACGCCGACAGCGTCCGCACCGCTCTGCGGGCTGGGGCGGACGCTGTGGTCAGCGGGGCGGGACTGCCCCTCCAGCTGCCCGCCATTGCGGCCCAGGTGCCTGGGAATACCGCCGCTCTGGCTCCCATCGTCAGCGGAGGGAAGGCCGCCGCCCTCATCAGCAGGGTGTGGGACCGGCGCTACCAGCGGGCCCCGGATTTTGTGGTGCTGGAGGGTCCCCTGGCGGGCGGGCACCTGGGCTTCTCCCCCGAGGAGGCCAGAGAGGCCCAGGCGGGACGGCCCGTCTCCCTCAGCCGCCTGCTCCGGGAGGTGCGGGAGGCGCTGGCCCCCTTCCGGGACAAATACGGGCGGGATATCCCTGTTTTTGTGGCCGGAGGCGTGGAAAACGGCGGAGATATGGCCCGCTACATGCGGGAAGGGGCCGCCGGAGCCCAATTCGCTACCCGCTTTATCGCCACCCGGGAGTGCGACGCTGGAGAAGACTTTAAACGCATCCTTCTGAACGCCCGGGAGAAGGACGTCGCCATTGTCAAAAGCCCTGTGGGCATGCCAGGACGGGCCCTGCGCAGTCCCCTGATCGACCGGGTGGAGGCGGGGACGCAGCCCCGCCCCGCGCGGTGTGTCAACTGCCTGACGCCCTGCAAAAAGCTGGAGTCCCCCTACTGCATCTCCCAGGCCCTCATCGACGCCTGGCACGGGGACTGGAACAACGGCCTGTTCTTCTGCGGGGCGAATGTGGGCCGGATGGACCGGATGTCCACAGTGGAGGAGCAGATCCACCAAATTATAACAGAATGGAGGGCGGCGCAATGATCGCCTTTGTATACGCCGGACAGGGCAGCCAGAGAGTGGGCATGGGAAAGGATTTTTATGAGGAATTTCCCGGCTTTGCCCGTGTGTTTGACCACGCTCCGGTGGAATTCGACCTGAAGACGCTGTGCTTCGAGGGGCCGGAGGAGAAGCTGTCCCAGACCCGGTACACCCAGCCCTGCATGGCGGCCTTCGCCGTGGGGGTGACCAGCCTGCTGGCCCAGGAGGGCATCCGCCCCCAGGCGGCGGCGGGGCTGTCCCTGGGGGAGTATTCCGCCCTCCACGCCGCCGGGGTGTTCAGTCAGGGAACGGCCATTTCCACGGTGGCTTTTCGGGGGAAGGTCATGGAGGAGGCCGCCGCCAGACTGGAGTGCGGTATGACCGCCGTGCTGGGCCTGGACCGGGAAAAGCTCCAGACCGCCTGCGATGGAGCTTCGGAGCTGGGTGTGGTCCAGATCTGCAACTACAACTGCCCCGGCCAGCTGGTCATCGGCGGGGAGCGGGCGGCGGTGGACCGGGCCGGTGAGCTGGCCAAAGAGCTGGGGGCCAAGCGGTGCATGCCGCTGAAGGTGAGCGGCCCCTTCCACACCCGCCTGATGAAGCCCGCCGGGGACGCGCTGGCAGCTTACTTCCGGACCCTGGACTTTGGACCTATGGAGTTCCCCGTCTACTTCAACTGCAAGGGCGGCCCCATAGAGGCTGGCGAGACCATCCCCGCCCTGCTGGAACGGCAGGTGCAGTCCTCCGTCTACTGGGAGGACACCATCCGCCGCATGGAGGCGGACGGCATTGACACCGTGGTGGAGATCGGGCCGGGGAAGGCCCTGAGCGGCTTTTTCAAAAAGACGGCTCCGGCCATCAAGACCTATCACATCGACACGGCGGCGGACTTCCACAGCGTGGTATCCGCGCTGAAAGGAGAGACAGCATGAGCATGGAGGGAAACGTGGCCCTGGTCACCGGCGGCAGCCGGGGGATCGGCCGGGCCATCTGCCTGGAGCTGGCCCGGCAGGGGGCGGCGGTGGCCGTCAACTACGCGGGCAGCAGGGAGGCGGCGGCGGAGACCGCAGAGCTGTGCCGGCAGCTGGGAGCGGAGGCGGAGGTCTTTCAGGCCGACGTAGCCAGCCCCGACGCCTGCGAGGCCCTGGCGGCGGCGGTGAAGGAGCGCTTCGGCCGGCTGGACATTCTGGTGAACAACGCCGGCATCAGCCGGGACGGCCTGCTCATGACCGCCAAAACGGAGGATTTTGAAAAGACCCTGGATACCAACCTGAAGGGGGCCTATTTCTGCACCAAGGCGGCGGCGAAGATAATGCTGCGGCAGAAGTACGGGCGGATTGTCTGCCTGTCCAGCGTGGTGGGCCTGCGGGGCAACCCGGGCCAGACCGCCTACGCCGCCAGCAAGGCGGGCCTTCTGGGCCTGATCAAGGCCGCCGCCAAGGAGCTGGCCGGACGGGACATCACCGTCAACGCGGTGGCCCCCGGCTATATTGAGACCGACATGACCGCTGCGCTCCCCGGCAAGGCCAGGGAGGCCATGCTGGGGACCATCCCCAAGGGCCGCCCTGGAGCGCCCGAGGAGGTCGCCCGGGCGGTGGCGTTTTTTGCGGCCAAGGAGTCCGCCTACATCACCGGACAGGTGCTGTGCGTGGACGGCGGCATGGCAGTTTGACGAGGTGAGAGAGATGGAAAAGCGCAGAGTAGTCATCACCGGTATGGGCGCCGTCAACCCCCTGGGGAACACGGTGTCTGACAGCTGGGCCGCCGTACAGGCCGGGACCTGCGGGATCGGCCCCATCACCCGGTACGACACATCGAGCATGAAGGTGAAGCTGGCCGGCGAGGTGAAGGACCTGGACATCGACGCCCTGCTGGGCCGTCGGGAGGCCAGGAAGATGGACCGCTTTACCCAGCTGGCCCTGATTGCGGCGGACGAGGCGATGAACGCCTCCGGCCTGGCGCGGGAGCTGGAGCGTCCCGACCGGTGCGGCGTGATCTTTTCCAGCGGCATCGGCGGCTTTGAGACGGTGGGAGATGCCCATCAGCGGGGGTGCAGCCGGGGCTGGGACTCGGTGTCCCCCTTTATGATCCCTATGATCATCTCCAACATGGCGGCGGGCCATATGGCCATCCGGTACGGCCTCCGGGGGATGTGTTCCTGTGTGGTCACCGCCTGCGCCGGGGGGACCAATGCCATCGGAGACGCCTTCCGCCACATCCGGGACGGCTACGCCGAGGTGATGCTGTGCGGCGGCGCGGAGGCGGCCGTCGTTCCCCTGGCCATGGGCGGCTTTACCGCTATGAAGGCCCTGTGCGAGAGCACCGATCCCCTTCGGGCCTCCATCCCCTTTGACGCGGAGCGTTCCGGCTTTGTCATGGGGGAGGGGGCGGGCGCCCTGGTGCTGGAGGAGTATGAGCACGCCAGAGCCCGAGGGGCGCGCATCTGCGCCGAGGTCGTGGGCTACGGCGCCAACTGCGACGCCCACCACATCACCGCTCCCGTCCCCGGCGGAGCGGGAGGGGCCGCCTGCATGGCCCTGGCCTTGGCCGACGCCGGATTGGAGCCGGAGGCGGTGGACTACATCAACGCCCACGGCACCTCCACCCCTCTGAACGACGCCTGCGAGACGGCGGCCATCCACACCGTCTTTAAGGACCACGTCCAAAGGCTGATGGTCAGCTCCACCAAGTCCATGACCGGCCACCTGCTGGGTGCGGCGGGGGCGGTGGAGGCCATTTTCACCGCCCTGGCCCTGGAGGAGGGCTTCGTCCCCGCCACCATCGGCTATCAGGTCCCCGACCCGGCCTGCGACCTGGACATCGTACCCAACCAGGGCCGGAGGGCGGAAATCAAAATTGCCCTGTCCAACTCCCTGGGATTTGGCGGACATAACGCGGCCATTGCACTGAAAAAGTGGGAGGGATAAGGAAATGGAGCTGAATATCGACCAGATCGAGAGGATTTTGCCCCACCGGTACCCCTTCCTGCTGGTGGACCGGATTGTGGAGTGCATCCCTGGCCAGAGCGCCAGGGGGATCAAGTGCGTTACCGCCAACGAGCCCTTCTTTCAGGGCCACTTCCCCGGCTTCAAGGTGATGCCTGGGGTGCTCATCATTGAGGCGCTGGCCCAGGTGGGGGCGGTGGCCATCCTGACGGAGGAGGAAAACAAGGGCCGGCTGGCCCTCTTCGGCGGGATCAAAAACGCCCGGTTCAAGCGGCAGGTCCGGCCCGGCGACGTGCTGGAGCTCTCCTGCGCGTTGACCGCCCGGAAGGGGCTGGTGGGCTTCGGCACGGCGGAGGCCAGGGTGGAGGGAGCGCTGGCCTGCAGGGCGGAGCTGACCTTTGCTCTCACAGAACGCCCCGAAACTTCTTGCTGAAGCCTTCGATTTCTGGTATACTATTGGGGAAATGAAGGGAGGGAATGCTGTGCTGGAGGAGAGCTTTGACCGGATCTATACCAAATTCAAGCTGCATTTTTACCAGGCCGTTTTCGCCCGGTTCCAGACCAAGCGGGCCAGCCTGACTGCGGTGGAGACCTTCTGCATGGAGATCATTCGGGCTTTGGATGAACCTACCATCAATGAGTTTGCCTCCTTTGCAAACATCTCCTCCCCCAACGCCGCCTACAAGGTGAACAGCCTGATCCGAAAGGGGTATCTGGAAAAGGTCCAGTCCCCCAGCGACCGGCGGGAGTATCATCTGCGGCCCACCCAGCAGTTTCACGACTATTACAACCTAAGCAGTGAGTATATCCAGCAGGTAATGGATCGTGTGCGGGAGCGGTTCACCCCGGAGGAGGTGGCCCAGATGGACCGTGTGCTGAGCATCGTCGGCCAGGAGCTGATGCCGGAGGTCGAGCTGAAATGAAAAAACCGCCCAGACGGGCGGTTTTTTTGTTTGGTCCGGCGCTGCGGGAGGATCAGAGCAGGGTGACGTGCTCCGCCCGGCGGGTGAAGGTCTGCTCCAGCATGGCCACGTGGGAGAGGAAATCGGCGTCCTCGAAATACTTGGCCTGTACGGTGCAGCGGCGGACGCAGGCCTGGCACTTGATGCACAGGCCCACGGCCTCCATTGTGGCGGGATCGATGCTGCCCATGGGACAGGCCCGGGCGCAGGCTCCGCAGCGGGAGCACCGCTCCCAGCGGGTGAGGGGTTTGGCCTTCAGGAACTTGGCAGGGGAGCCGTCCTCCTTCCGGGGGACGTAGTAGGGACCGATCTCGCTGCGGTCCATCTCCAGGAGGGGGAGGGCGTCTCCAGCCAGCTTTTCCGCCGCATGGGCGGCAAAGGCGGCGATCTGGGCCAGGTCCTCCCCGTCGGGCCGTCCGCCGCCCACCCGGTCGGAGAAGGCATGCCGCCCGGCGAAGGCGGCTCCGGCGGCGATCTGGAAGCCGTTGTCCTCCAGCAGCAGGACCAGCTCCCGCAGGGCCTCGTCGGGGCTCCGGTTGCCGAAGACGCAGATGGGGATGGCGGGGGTGCGGCTGCCAAAGATCCGGGCCTTGTACTCGGGCATCAGCTTGTTGGGCAGGCGGCCGGCGTAGACGGGGGAGGCCATCACCAGCAGGTCGTCTGGGGCAAAGCGGTACTCGGCCTGCCGGGCCTCCGGCCGGGTGAAGTCAATGAACTCCGGCTCCAGGCCCAGCCGGCCGGCCAGCTCTCCGGCCGCAAAGCGGGCGATCCTCTCCGTGCCGCCGGTGGGGCTGAAATACAGAACACACAGTCGCTTCAAATTCATGGCAAACGCTCCTTACGATTCATGATCCCGGCCTGAGGGCCGGGGCGCGGTCTCTTGTTCAGCAGTATACTCTATTTTCCTCCGGGCCACAAGAGGGAGGACTGGTGTTTGGCGGGGAATGTTGAAAAAAGGGGAAGCTCCAGGCCCTGCTCGCCAGCGACGGCTGCGGCGAGGCGCTGCCCCGGCAGCTGGAGGAACTGTTCAGCACCCAGAGCGACGGCGATTTGAGCCTTGCCATCGTGCACAGGACAGAGGCTTCTAACGGCGTTGTTGAAAAAACATAACAAAGGGGCTGTTCAAGCTGAAAAGATTGTGCTATAATACAAATGCCGCCAGGATTGGCGGCAATAGTAAAGAAGAGAGAGGGAACGATTATGTATGATGTGTTTGCCGGCCTGATCAGCGCCATTAGCGACTACATGTACAGCTGCATCCTAATCATCATGCTGCTGGGCGTCGGCCTGTACTTCACCTTCCGGGGAAAGCTGGTCCAGCTGCGGCTGCTGCCGGAATCCATCCGGGTGGTGGGCGAGAAGCCCAAGGGGGCGAATTCCGTGTCCGCCTTCCAGGCCCTGATGGTATCCACCGCCAGCCGTGTGGGTACCGGCAACATCGTGGGCGTGGCCAACGCCATTGCCATTGGCGGTTACGGCGCGGTGTTCTGGATGTGGATCATCGCCCTGGTGGGCGGCGCCTCCGCCTTTGTGGAGAGCACGCTGGCCCAGATTTACAAGAAGAAGGACCCCGAGGGCGGCAGCTACGGCGGCCCATCCTACTACATCGAGGCCGCCCTGCACAGCCGGACTCTGGGCGTGATTTTTGCAGGTGTTCTGATTGCCACCTACGCCGGCGGCTTCAATATGCTGGCCTCCTACAACCTGATCGACAGCCTGACCAGCTATAGCTTCTATGACGCTGCCGGGAAGATCGGCGACTTCAGCACTGTGGCCGTGGTGGGCGGCGCGATTCTGGCTGTCCTGGTGGGCATCTGTATCTTCGGCGGCGGCAAGCGCATCGTTAAGGTGACCGGTGTGATGGTTCCCGTCATGGGCATCATCTACATCATCATGGCGCTGGCCACCGTTGTGCTGAATATCGGTCAGGTCCCCGCCGTGCTGGGGCACATCTTTGTGGACGCCTTCAACTTCAAGGCGATTTTCGGCGGCTTTACCGGTTCCGCCCTGATGCAGGGCATCAAGCGCGGCCTGTACTCCAACGAGGCCGGCGTGGGTTCCGCCCCTAACGCAGCGGCGGCGGCGGATGTGTCCCACCCCGTGAAGCAGGGTCTGGTGCAGATGCTGTCCGTGTTTATTGACACCATCCTGATTTGTACCGCCACCGCTCTGATGGCGCTGTGCACCGGCATTACCCCCTCCAAGGATTTGACGGGCGCCCCCTTTGTGCAGGCGTCGCTGGCCAACACCTTTGGCGCGATTGGCCCATACTTTATCACCTTCGCCCTGCTGTTGTTCGCCTTTACCACTCTGCTGGGCAACCTGTTCTACTGCGACGGCTGCATGAACTACATCGCCGGCCATAAGGTGAGCAAGAGCGGCAAGACCATCTTCAACATCATCGCGATTGTGTTGATTTTTGTCGGCCCCTTGCTGAACTTCGACCTGGTTTGGGATCTGGCAGACGTGCTCATGGGCATTATGGCGATTATCAACCTGCCTGTTATCATCATCCTGGGCGGTACCGCCATGAGGGCGATGAAGGACTACACCGACCAGCGCGCCGCTGGCAAGGACCCTGCGTTCAAGGCGTCCTCCATCGGCCTGATGGAAAAGACCGATTTCTGGAACTGATTTGGAAGGCTTGAAAAAGGCCGCTGTTTCATTGGGAAACAGCGGCCTCTTTTTTTAAGAATCGGAGGGTCCAAAAATCTCCTGCTTCAGGCGTCTGCCGGTTGGGGTGGCGGCCAGGCCGCCCAGGGCGGTCTCCCGCAGGGAGGCGGGCATGGAACAGCCCACCTCATACATGGCGGAGACGCACTCGTCCGCCGGGATTTTGCTCTCCACTCCGGCCAAGGCCATTTCAGCGGCGGCGAGGGCGATCATCACCCCCGCCGCGTTCCGCTTGATGCAGGGGACCTCCACCAGCCCGGCCACCGGGTCGCACACCAGTCCCAGCTGGTTCTTCAGGGCGATGGCGCAGGCGTGGGCCGACTGGGCGGGGGAGCCGCCCCGCAGCTCCGCCAGGGCGGCGGCCGCCATGGCGGCCGCCGCGCCGCACTCCGCCTGACAGCCACCCTCCGCTCCGGCCAGGGTGGCCCGGCTGCTGATGACGGCGCCAATGCCTCCGGCGGTGAACAGGGCCATGACGGCCTGCTCCTCCGAGCACTGGCCCGCCTCCAGCACGGACAGAACGGCCCCCGGCAGGATGCCGCAGGACCCGGCGGTGGGGGCGGCTACGATTTTGCCCATGGCGGCGTTGCACTCCGAGGTGGCCACCGCCCGGGCAATGGCCTCGCTGACAAAGCCGCCGCAGATGCCGCCGGTCCGGGCGTAGGCCAGCAGCTTGGCGGCGTCTCCCCCGGACAGGCCGGAGGCGGAGCGCAGCGCCGGGTCCAGCCCGGTCTGGACCGACTCCTTCATCACCTGAAGGCGCTGGGACATCCGGTCGTAGACCTCCCGCTCCTCCAGCCCCAGCTGCTGGGCCTGGCCGGCGAGGATGACCTGGGAAATGGTGGAGCCAGCCGCCCCTGCGGCCTGGCAAAGCTCTTGGATGGTCTGATAGGTCAGCATTTCGTCCCTCCTCACACGGCCCGGATGAGGACCACATGGATGATGTTGGGCAGGATAGACAGGGTCTCAATCAGCAGGTTGGAGATCTCGCCGTCCACCTCGATGGTCATAACGGCGGTGCCCCCCTTCTGGGGGCGGGCCAGCCGGAAGCTGCCGATGTTCACCCCGGAGTAGGCCATAAAATTGGTCACCGCCGCGATGGCCCCCGGCTTGTCCTGGTGGAGGACCACCAGGGTGTTGTTCTGCCCGGTGACGTGGACCGCCATGCCGTTGAGCTCATCCACCAGGATGTTTCCGCCCCCTACCGACGCGCCCTGCACGGTGACCGTCTCCCCGTCCGCGCTGGTCAGGGTGATCCGGGCGGTGTTCGGGTGGGCGTTGGGGATGTTTTCACACACAAATTGGCAGTCCAGCCCCGCCTGGGCCGCGTGGTCAAAGGAGTCCCGGATGCGGACGTCGTCAGGCGGGAAGCCCAGGATGCCGGCGATCAGGGCCTTGTCCGTCCCGTGGCCCCGGTAGGTCTGGGCAAAGGAGCCGCTGAGCTGGATGACCGCCTTTACCGGCTCCTTTCCCAGGATGGTCCGGGCTACGTAGCCCAGCCGTGCCGCCCCGGCGGTGTGGGAGCTGGAGGGGCCGATCATTACCGGCCCGATGATGTCAAAAATGTTCACCCCAGCAGCTTCTCCACGGCGGCCAGCTTAGCGGCGGTGCAGAAGACCTCCATGGCCTGGGCCAGCTCGGCGGGGGAGGGGAAGGAGGGAGCCAGACGGATATAGCTGTCGTCGGGGTCCTTGTGGTAGGGGTGGGTGGCGCCCGCGTCGGTGAGGACCACCCCCGCCTCCCTGCACAGCTGGACGATCCGCTTGGCGCAGCCAGGCATGGCGATATAGGTGACGAAGTAGCCTCCCTTGGGCTTGACCCAGGTCCCGGCCCCGGCGCCGCCCAGCTGGGCCTCCAGAGTGGAGAGCACCGCGTCAAACTTGGGCCGCAGGATGGCGGCGTGTTTGTCCATCTGGGCCTGAATGCCCGCTTGGTCCTTGAAGAAGCGGACGTGCCGCAGCATGTTCATCTTGTCCCAGCTGATGGACTGGGCGTCCAGCTGCTTGGCGGTGAAATCCACGTTGGCCTTGGAGGCGGCGAAGAAGGCCACTCCTGCGCCGGGGAAGGTGATTTTAGAGGTGGAACCAAACATATATACCATGTCCGGGTTCCCAGCCTTCTTGCACTCCTCCAGGATGTTGAGGACGGGGGTGTCCTCATAGACATAGTGGGCGGCGTAGGCGTTGTCCCAGAAGATGCGGAAGTCCTTGGCGGCGGGCTTCAGACAGGCCAGACGGCGCACCGCCTCGTCGGAGTAGGAGCCGCCCAGGGGGTTGGTGTACTTGGGCACGCACCAGATGCCCTTGACGGTCTCGTCTTCAGCCGCCAGCTTCTCCACCAGATCCATATCCGGCCCCCACTCGGTGAGGGGGATGTTGATCATCTCGATGCCCAGGGTCTCGCAGATGGTAAAGTGCCGGTCGTAGCCGGGGACGGGGCAGAGGAACTTCACCTTGCTGTATTTGCACCAGGGCTTGCCGCCCCCCAGTACGCCCAGCAACATGGCGCGGGCCATACAGTCATACATAAAGGTGAGGGAGGCAGAGCCCACCACGATGGTCTCCTCGGGGGTGACGCCCATATAGTCCCCAAAGAGCTTCCGGGCCTCCGGGATGCCCAGCAGCTCGCCGTAGTTGCGGCAGTCCAGGCCGCTGGCGTCGCGGCAGTCGCTCTGAGAGTTGAGCACATCCAGCAGAGGGAGGGACAGCTCCAGCTGATCGGCTCCCGGCTTGCCGCGGGCCATGTTCAGCTTCAGCCCCTTGGCCTGGAGCTGGGAGCAACTCTGCTCCAGCTGCTCCCGCTGGGCCTGGAGCTCCTCACGGGTCATTTCCTGATACTGTTTCATGAATTTGTCTCCTTATCCTACAAAATTCGTCCTGTTTGCGCTGGAGTTCTGATAGGCTATTATACTGGACGGCGGCCAGGAAAGCAATAGATTTTACGAGAATTCGCGGATGAAATCCGCAAAAATGTCCCCGTCTCAAGGACATCCTTGGGGCGGGGACCGATTATCTTCCAGCGGAGGGGATCAGGACAGGCCGTTCAGCTTTTTGTACAGCTCTTCCACGGTGGCGTTGTCCACCAGAGCGTCGGTGTCCTCCTCGCTCTCGCAGACCTCCACAATGCGGTTGAGGATGTCCAGATGCTCCTCGCCCTTGGAGGCGATGCCGATGACCAGACGGACCAGCTCCTCGTCCTCCCCCCAGACGATACCCTTGGGGTAGGTCATGACCACCAGGCCGGTTTTCTGGATAAACTCCCGGGCCTCGTTGGTGCCGTGGGGGATGGCCACATGGCTGCCGATGGCCACGGGGAAGCCCTCGTTGCGCTCGATCATGCCCTGGACGTAGCCCTCGGTGCAGTAGCCGCTTTCCACCATCAGCCTGCCGCAGGCGCGGATGGCCTCCTCGGGGGTGACGGTTTCACAGTTGAGCACGATGTTCTTCCGGTCCAGCAGAATGGGTCCGGCGGCGGCAGGGGCCTCAGTGGCCTTGGGGGCGGCGGGGGCGGGAGCGGCCTTGCCGCTGCGGGCGGCCACCAGCTCGTCGACCAGCATGGCGTACTCGGGTGCGCCCATAAAGTTCTGGATGGGGATGACCCGGGCTCTTGGGTTGCTGGCCACCGCCCGGTGGGCCAGCTCGTGGTGGGTGACGACGATCTGGCAGTCGCCGGGGATTTCGGACACGGGATGGTGGATGACCTCAATGTCGGTGATACCGGCGTCCTTCAGCTTGTTGCGCAGCATGGTGGCCCCCATGGCGGAGGAGCCCATGCCCGCGTCGCAGGCGAAGACGATCTTCTTCACGGAGTGGATGTCCACCTGAGCGCCGGTAGGAGCGTCGGAGGGAGCGGCCTGCCCCTTGGAAGCGGCCTTGGAGGCGGCCACCTGGGCCTGGGCCTCAGCCAGGCTGGAATCCTTGCCGAAGAACTTCAGCAGGAAGACGGAGATGGCGAAGCTGACCGCACCGGCCACGGCGATGCCGGCGATGTTGGCGAAGTAGCAGCCCTTGGGGGTGAGCATTAGCTCGGCAATGACGCTGCCGGGGGAGGCGGGGCCGGACAGACCGCCGCCCAGCAGATTCAGAGTGAAAATGCCGCAGACATTGCCGATCATGGGACCCAGGATGACGATGGGGTTCATCAGGACGTAGGGGAAGTAGATTTCGTGGATGCCGCCCACGAACTGGATGATGGCGGCGGCGCCGGCGGAGGAGCGGGTCTCGCCCTTGCCGGCCACGCAGTAGGCCAGCAGCAGGCCCAGGCCGGGGCCGGGGTTGGACTCGATCATATACAGGATGGACTTGCCGATCTCGCCGGCGGCCCGAAGGGCCTCCACCTGCTCGGTGCCGATGGGGGTGAAGACACCGTGGTTGATGGCGTTGTTCAGGAAAAGCACCTTGGCGGGCTCCACCAGCACGGCAGTGAGGGGCAGCAGGCTGTGATCCACCAGCCAGCCCACGCCATTGCCCAGGATGTCGGTGAGGACCACGCAGGTGGGACCGATGGCGAAGATGGACAGGATGGCCAGCAGGCCGCCGATGATGCCCACGGAGAAGTTGTTGACCACCATTTCAAAACCGGCGGGGATGTGGCCCTCCATCTTCTCGTCAAACTTCTTGATGCACCAGCCGCCCAGCGGGCCGCAGATCATGGCTCCGATGAACATGGTGCTCTCGGTGGAGGCGATGGCGCCCAGGGCGGCCAGCGAGCCGGCTACCGCGCCCTTCTGTCCGCCCACCATCTTGCCGCCGGTGTAGGCGATGAGGATGGGGAGCAGATAGGAGAGCATGGGGCTGACCATCTGGGCGATGGTGGCGTTGGGGAACCAGCCGGCCTCAATGAACAGGGCGGCGATCAGGCCCCAGGCGATGAAGGCCCCGATGTTGGGCATGACCATTCCGCTGAGGAACCGGCCGAATTTTTGTACACGTTCTTTCAATGGTATCTTCCTTTCCTTCCTGAATGATGCGGGTGAGTTGGAGGCGCGGGGGTCAGACTGCGATGATGTCGGTGCTGTCCAGGTATTTGCGGTCGGGCAGCCGGTCGGTGATGATTTGGGCGGCGTCCAGGGGCAGGATGGTGGCGGCGGTAACCCGGCCGAACTTGCTGGAGTCGGCCAGCATGTAGACCGACTGGGCCCGGGAGGCGGCCAGAGCCTTCAGGGCGGCGGCCTCCGGATCGGGGGTGGTGAAGCCCTGGCTGACGCTGACCCCGCTGGTGCCCAAAAAGACCTTGGTGAAGTTGTACCGCCGCAGAGCGTCCAGGGCCTCGGCCCCCACGATGTCCACGGTGCCCAGCTTCAGCGCGCCGCCCAGCACGTAGACGTGAAGGCTGTGGGCGGTGAGCCGTCCGGCCAGATCAATGCTGCTGGTGACGAACAGGGCCTTGGAGCCCTTCAGGTGGTCGGCCAGGTGGAGCATGGTGGTGCCGGTGTCCAGAAAGACCACGTCGTCCTCCCCCACCAGGCCGGCGGCGTAGCGGGCGATGCGCTCCTTCTCCCGGGAGTACCGCTGCTTGGTGGCCAGATCAGGCTCCCGGGCCAGGAATTCTTCCTCCTCCAGGCTGGTGGCCCCTCCGTGGATCTTAACCAGCTTGCCCTGACGGGCCAGAGCGTTCAGGTCCCGGCGGATGGTGGCCTCGGAGGCTCCAGTGGCCTGACACAGCTCGGTCACGCTGACGGTCTGGTGCTGGGAAAGCTGCTGTAAAATGGCTCTTGCGCGCTGTTCAGCCAGCATGATAGTTCACTCCTTTCTGATTGAATTTGAATTTGTGATTGATTTTGACTAAAACTATCCTAGCACAGGAAAACGGGAAAGTCAACCAATTTGAAGCCATTTATCCCACAAAAAAGGGAGCAATAATTTGTGCATAGTGCAATAAAACACTTGGAATTTCTGAAAGCAGAGTGCGGAGAGCAAATGCGTCCAAGCAAGGAACGGGCCGAAGCGAGAGGGCCTGAGGTCCTCCGGAAGCAAAACAATCAAAAACGTGCAAAATCACTTTTTTGGGTCGAGGCAGGCGGGGATATTTCGGCGCTTTACCGCTTGTTATCCCCAGGGGGATGGGCTATACTCATAGGCAAGGAAGCACCGGAGCGCACCACATTTCAATACAATTACAAAAGGAAGGATTAACATGAAACAAGCGATCATGATCGGCGCGGGCAACATCGGACGGGGCTTTATCGGAGCTCTGCTGGAAAAAAGCGGCTACCACGTGACCTTTGCCGACGTGGCAGAAAACCTGATCACCGCCATCAACGAGCGGAAGAGCTACACCGTCCACATCCAGGACCGGGAGTGCGCGGAGTGGACCGTCACCAACATCAGCGGCATCTCCTCCGCCGGGCCGGAGCTGGCGGAGGCCATCGCCGGAGACTGCCAGCTGATCACCACTGCCGTGGGCCTGCGGATCCTGCCCATCGTGGCCAAGCCCATCGCCGCCGGCATCCAGGCCCGGAAGGCTGCCGGGAGCACCCAGATCCTCAACGTGGTGGCCTGCGAGAACGCAATCCGGGGCACCAGCCAGCTGCGGGACGCCGTCTACAGCAACCTGAGCGAGGAGGAACTCGCTTACGCCAAGGAGTATGTGGGCTTTGCCGACTGCGCCGTGGACCGCATCGTCCCCAAGGCCAGCTTTGAGAACCCCCTGGACGTAGCGGTAGAGCAGTATACCGAGTGGGATGTGGAGAAAGGCGGCTGGAAGGGGCAGCGGCCCGAGATCGAGGGCCTGGGCTGGGTGGACGACCTGGACGCCTATCTGGAGCGCAAGCTGTTCACCCTGAACAGCGGCCACGCCATCTGCGCCTATTTGGGCGCCCTCAGGGGGCATAAGACCATCGTGGAGAGTATCGCTGACCCCGCCATCGGCCCGCTGGTCCACCAGGCCATGTGGGAGAGCGGCGAGGGCCTCATCCAAAAGTTCGGCTTCGACCCCGAAGCCCACCACGCCTATATTGAGCGCATCTTTGCCCGGTTCCAGAACCCCTTCCTGGAGGACGAGACTGCCCGGGTGGCCCGGGAGCCCATCCGCAAGCTGGCCCCCACCGACCGGCTGATGAAGCCTCTCATGACCGCCTACGGCTACGGCCTGCCGGTGGACCATCTGATCTTTGGCGCGGCGGCCGCCCTCCACTTCAACTGCCCCGAGGACGAGCAGAGCGTGGAGCTGCAGAAGGCCATCCAGGACGGCGGCGTGGAGCAGGCTCTGGAGAAGTACACCGGCCTGAAGCCTGGAGACGCCCTGTTTACCCGCATCTTGGACGTGTACCGCGCCCTGAGTATCGCCAGGCAGTAAGCAAATCAGAAACACGCCGCGCCGGGGACCGGACAGGTCCTTGGCGCGGCGTTCGTGTTTTGTGGGGGCGGTCAGAGGCGCTCCTGCTTCTGTTTCGGCTGTGAGGCGCGGTGGGCGGACAGGGCGTCCAGCACCAGGAGCAGCTCCTGCTGCTGCTCCTTGGATAGGGCGCGGTAGAGGACGAGGAGATGCTCCTCATCCTCTGGGAGGGCGGGGGCGCTCAGACGCAGAAGCTGGTCCGCCGACACCCGGTACAGCCGCAGCAGTGTGGACAGCGTTTGCAGGTCGGGCTCCGCTACGCCGTTTTCGTAGCCGGACAGTGTTTTGTTGTTGATTCCGGTCAGCGCCATAACCTTGGTCTGGCTCAGCTCCCGGCGCTCCCGCGCCATCCGCAGAGCCTGCCCCAATTCCGTCATACGACACGCCCCTCTCGTTTTCTCATATTTTAAGACACAGACAGGAGGTTCTTACATTTTTCTTAAATTTAATGATTTGCTCCTTGATTTCTTTAAAAATAAGACTTATAATGGCGAAGTACCCTTGACCTTCCAGCGGCTGGAGGGTATATAGTGGCGGCACAGGGGGAGAAAATCTTTCCCAAATCTTTACCTTTTTCTTTACCGCTGGCTTTCCGATTGGCGGCTAGGATAGGGGCTGAAAAAATTTAATGAAAATTTTAACTGTTCTTTGGAAAAATGTAAGGAACGCCCAGTACAATATCCCATGTGAAACTCACCGCTCAAGCGGTGCAAATAGAGGAGGTCCGTTATGGAAACAACAACTGTCGTGACGCCGGAAGCGCCCCAGGCGCCAGAGAAAAAACGGAAGCTGCCCGTTCCCCGTCTGCCCAAAAGCAAGAAGGGGAGGAAGTGGCTGAGACGGGGCTTAATCGCCGCTGCAGTGCTGCTGGCGGTATACTGGTTCTTTCTGAGGTCCTCCGGGGGCGGAGGAGCTGGACTGACCGGGCAGTATATGCCGGACACGGTCCAGCGGAGGGACCTGACCGCCTCTGTCTCCGGCACGGGGACTGTCACCCCCATCGAGTCCTATTACCTGAAGACCCTGGTCACCGGCGAGGTGCTGGAGGCCCCCTTTGAGGTGGGCGACCGGGTGGAGAAGGGCCAGCTGCTCTACCGTCTGGACGCCAAGGATGCTGAGATGAGCATCGCCCAGGCGGAGCTGGCCCTCCGTCAGGCCCAGAAGAGCTACGACGACCTGGCCGCCAACCTGACTGTCCGGGCGGGCGGAGCCGGGGTGGTGCAGGAGGTGCTGGTCCAGCGGGGTGACCTGGTGGGGCCGGGCACGCCCATTGCGGAGGTGGCGGATACCTCCACCCTGCATGTGACTCTGCCCTTCCACTCCGCCGACGCCCAGCAGATCTACGCTGGCCAGAGCGCCCAGGTGACCATTGCCGGCACCATGGAGACCCTGTCCGGCACGGTGGAATCCGTTTCCTCCGCCGAGCTGGTGGGGGCGGGAGGCGCGCTGGTGCGCCAGGTGAAGATCCGGGTGAGCAACCCGGGGGCGCTGACCGCCGCCAATTCCGCCACCGCCCAGGTGGGGGACGTCGCCTGCGCCGGGAGCGCCAGCTTTGAGGAGAACCTGCGCCAGACCGTGACGGCCCAGGCCAGCGGCGAGGTCACCGAGGCGTTCGTCACCGCCGGGAGCCGGGTGTCCGCCGGGTCCGCTCTGGTGAGCCTGGGCGGGACCACCGCCCAGAGCTCGCTGGAGGACTTGTCCATCGCAGTGGAGAACGCCCGGCTCGCCCTCCAGCGGGCCCAGGATATGCTGGAAAACTACACCATCACCGCCCCCATCTCGGGTACCGTCATTGAGAAGAACGTGAAGGCCGGGGACAACGTGAACAACATCGAGGCCGGTTCTCTGGCTGTCATCTATGACCTGAGCTACTTAAAGCTGGAGATGAACATCAGCGAGCTGGACCTGAGCATCCTCCAGAAGGGGCAGACGGTGGAGATCACCGCCGACGCCATTCCCGGCGAGGTGTTTCAGGGGGTGGTGGACCGGGTGAGCATCAACGGCACCACCACCAACGGCTTTACCACCTACCCGGCTACCATCCTTCTGGAGGACTACGGCGGACTGAATCCAGGCATGAATGTCTCCGCCGACATCATTGTGGAGGAAATCTCCAATGCCCTGTCCATTCCGGCGGAGGCGGTTCAGCGGGGAGACACCGTGCTGGTGCCCCTGGAGGGATGCCTGTCTCCCGACGGGGCCGCAGTGCTGGACCCCACCAAGACGGAGGAACGCACCGTCGTCCTGGGCGGCGGCGACGGAGATTATGTAGAGATCACCTCCGGCCTGAACGAGGGGGACACCGTTCTGGTGCCCCTCCAGGTCCAGGGCGGCATGGGCGGCGGAGTTATGGCCGCTGCGCCTGCGGGAGGTTGATGAACGGTGGAACACCTCATTGAACTGAAAAACGTCTATAAAATCTACCAAATGGGCTCGGAGACGGTCCACGCCCTGGACGGGGTGGATCTGACCATCGACCAGGGGGAGTTTGTGGCCATCGTGGGTTCCTCCGGGTCAGGCAAGTCCACCGCTATGAACATCATCGGCTGTCTGGACGTGCCCACCTCGGGCACCTACCACCTGGGGGGTGTGGACGTGTCCACAATGGACGACGACCAGCAGGCGGAAATCCGCAACAAGATGCTGGGCTTCATCTTCCAGCAGTACAACCTGATCCCCAAGCTCACCGTGCTGGAGAACGTGGAGCTGCCCCTGCTCTATGCCGGGGTGGACAGCGGCGAACGCCGGGAGCGGGCTTTGGCCTCGTTGGAGCGGGTGGGCCTGCGGGACAAGGGGAAGAACCTGCCCTCCCAGCTGTCCGGCGGACAGCAGCAGCGGGTGTCCATCGCCCGGGCGCTGGCGGGGGACCCCAGCCTGATCCTGGCCGACGAGCCCACCGGCGCCCTGGACTCCCGCACCGGGCGGGAGGTGCTGAAATTCCTCAAGCAGCTGCACCAGGAGGGAAATACGGTGGTCCTCATCACCCACGACAACTCCATCGCCGTGAAGGCCGAGCGGATTGTCCGCCTTCAGGACGGCAAAATCATCTACGACGGGGACTCCCGCGATCCCCGGGCGGTGGTCCAACCCCACGGGGAGGACGAGGCAGAGGAGGTGGGCGCATGAACTTCACCCAGTCCTTCCGCCTGGCCATCAAGTCCCTCACCACCAGCAAAATGCGGGCATTGCTCACCATGCTGGGCATCATCATCGGCGTGGGGGCGGTCATCGTCATCCTGTCCCTGGGCAATGGCCTCACCGGCATGGTCCAGCAGCAGGTGGATAAACTGGGCATCAACATGATCCAGGCCCAGTTCTTCGGCGGCACATTGGATAGGCTGCCCGACCCGGAGGATATGTATGACATGGTGGAGGCAAACGCGGACATTCTCACCGGCGTATCCCCCTATCTGGGGGTCAATGCTGTGGTCCGCCACGGCAGCGATAAATTTGACCGTACCAACCTCTACGGCGTCAGCGAGATTATGTACAACGCCGCCACCGGCTACACCATCGATGGCGAGCAGCTGGCCAAGGGCCGCTTCGTCAGCTACATGGACGTGGAGCGGCGGGAAAACATCTGCATCATCGGGGCCTATCTGGAACAGGAAGCCTTTGACGGAGACGCCCTGGGGAAACAGCTTTCCATCAACGGCCGGCCCCTCACGGTGGTGGGGGTGCTCAAGCGCAACGCCGAGCTGGAGATGCTCCCTGGCAGCCAGGACGATCAGATCTACATCCCCTACACCACTGCCCTGGAGATCATGGGCAGCCGGTGGGTCAATTTGTACATCTTCACCAGCACCTCCGGCGAGACCGCCGACGCCGGCAAAAGGATTATCGAGGCCTATCTCAACGACTTTTTCCGTACTGAAGATGGCATGTGGGATTACTTCTACATCACCACCATGGCGGAGCAGGCCAACCAGATCAACGCCATGATGGGGGTGGCCATGGGGGTGCTGGTGGCCATCGCCGCCATCTCCCTGCTGGTGGGCGGCATCGGCATTATGAACATCATGCTGGTGTCCGTCACCGAGCGCACCCGGGAGATTGGCGTGCGCAAGTCCCTGGGGGCCAAGCGGAAGGACATCCGCAGCCAGTTCGTCATTGAGGCGGGCACCACCTCCGCCATTGGCGGCCTGCTGGGCATCGGCTTCGGCTGTCTGCTGGCCAAGGTGCTGGAGGCCCTGTTGGGCGGAATGCTGGTGGCCAGCATGGGCGCCAGCGGCATCACCTTCAACGCCACCCCCACCCTGGGAGCCATTGGACTGAGCTTTGGCGTGTCGGTGGGCATCGGGGTGCTGTTCGGCTACCTGCCCGCCAACAAGGCGGCCAAGCTCAACCCCATTGACGCCCTGCGGTACGATTAGGGACCCCCGTCCCACGCGGGGAAAGGGCCTCCCTCTGCGAAGGGGGGCCTCCCTGCGGGGCGATGGGAGAGATTTTTTGAAAGGAATGGGAACTATGAAAACCAAACGCCTTTTTGCCGCCCTTCTGGCGGCCTGCCTCACGCTGGCGCTGGTCCTGCCCGCCTCGGCGGCGGGAACGGCGGCCTCTTTAGAAGAGGCGTCCCAGGCGGTGACTGCCCTGGGCATTGTGTCCGGGGACGGCAGCGGGAACCTGAATCTGACGGCCAAGGTGAGCCGGGCGGAGTTTGTCACCATGGTGGTAAAGGCCACCCCCGGCGGGGACGGCGTGGGCCAGGCGGCCACCTCCCCCTATCCGGACGTCCCCCGCAGCCACTGGGCCAGCGGCTATGTGGAGGCCGCGGTCGCCATGGGGCTGGTGTCCGGCTTCAGCGACGGTACTTTCCGCCCCGGTCAGGAGGTCAATCTGGCGGAGGCGGTGTCCATGGTGCTCGAGCTGCTGGGCTACGGTCCGGAGGATTGTTCCGGGGCCTACCCCACCGGCCAGTTGGCCATGTACCACAGCCTGAAGCTGAGCGCCGGCGTCTCTGCCCTGAACGCGGCCTCCTCGCTCACCCGGCAGGATGCGGTGTATCTCTTCTATAACCTCCTCTCTGCCAGGACCAAGGAGGGCGCGCCCTATATCCAGCGGCTGGGCCACAGCTTGGACGCCTCCGGAAAGCCTGACGTGGTCTCCCTGGTCAACGGCCAGATGGAGGGGCCGGTGGTGGCGCGGGGCAGCGGGTGGCGGTCCTCCCTGGGCTTCACCCCCTCCAAGGTCTACCGCAACGGCAGCGCCGCGTCGCTGGCCAACATTCAGGACTACGACGTGGTCTACTGGAACGCTTCCATGGGCACGGTGTGGGCCTATGCCAAGAAGGCCACCGGCCCCATCCAGGCGCTGGAGCCCTCCGGGGCCAATCCCAGCTCCGTCACGGTGGCGGGCCGGACCTACGCCGTTGAGAGCTCCGCCGCCGCCCTGGCCCTGTCCGACCTGGGCCAGTACCATCTGGGCGACACGGTGACCCTCCTGCTGGGCCGCAGCGGCGGCGTGGCTGCGGTGGAAGATGTCTCGGTCAGCGCTGGGGAGCGGGTGGGCATCGTGACCGCCATTGCCAGCGCCGGTTACCCCGACGGCTCCGGCGGCAGCTACACCAGCCAGACGGTCACCCTGCTGGCCACCGACGGCCAGACCTACCAGTATCAGACCCGGGGCGGCTACCGGGTGGGCAGCGTGGTCCGGGCCGTGGTGGCCGGACAGGGGGGCGAGGTCACCCTCCGAGGGCTGTCCAACGCCTCCCTCACCGGAAAGGTGAACCAGGAGGGCACCAAGCTGGACAAGTACACCTTTGCCCAGGGGGCGGAGGTTCTGGACGTGAGCGAAAACCGGGGCGCGGTGATTTACCCCGCCCGCCTGGCCGGGCTGAACCTGACCAGCGGCAAGGTGCGCTACTACTCCCTCAACCCCCAGGGGGAGATCGAGACGCTCATCCTCAACGACGTCACCGGCGACGCCTACCAGTACGGCGTCATCACCCGCTACGACGAGGAGGGGGAGGGCATGAGCCGTTACTCCACCTATCAGTATGACGTGGGCGGCGTGAGCTACACCATGGCCGGGAGCACCAAGTTCCAGGTCACCGCCGGAGGGGTCCGGATTCTGGGCGAGCCCTCCAACCCGGAGCGGCTGTACGGGCTTACCGCGGTGAAGGCGGGGCAGGTCACCGGCAATCAGCTTATCGCAGGCAGCCAGCGGTACACCCTGGCCGACGGCGTGGTGGTCTACGAGTACCGGGATGGCAGATACTACCTGTCCAGCCTGGCCCGGGCGGAGAGCGGCGGCGACGTCACCGGCTGGTACGACAAGGCCGAATCCGAAGGCGGGCGCATCCGGATCATTGTGGTAAAATAGGCAGCACAAGGGGAAAGGTCCTCCGGCCAAACAGCCGGAGGACCTTTTTAGCTGCTGCTGCGCTCCAGCAGCTCCCACTCCAGAGCCCTGGACTGCCGCTGCACACCGCCGAGGATGCGGATCATCTCCGCCGCCGCCACCCGGCCCATTTTTTCCCGGTGGCGCAGGGAGGTGATGGGGACAGGGCAGATCTGGCTGTAATAGCTGTTGTCAAAGCTGACCACAGCCACATCCTCCGGCACCCGTTTCCCCATGGACAGCAGCTCCTGGATCAGGAGGAAGGCGATCTCGTCGTTGTAGCAGATCACCGCGGTGGCCGGCTCCAGGCGCTCGGCCAGGAAGCGGCGCAGCAGGTCGAAGCGGCGCTTTTCCATCATCTCCAGCCGGTCCTCCGTATCGTACCAGCGGAAGCAGCGGTCGGAGATGGGCAGGCCGGCGTCCCGGATGGCAGAGATGCAGCCGTGGTAACGCTGGGGGCCCTGGACGTCGTCACTTTTGAAGATGCCGGCCAGATGGGTGTGCCCCCGCTCGATGAGATGGCGGGCCAGCAGGTAGCCGCCGCCGTAGTTGTCGTCACAGACGCAGGGGACCCCCGTCAGCTCGCCGTAGGCGCCGTGGAGAAAGAGCAGGGGGATCTCCGCCTCCTGCAGGCGGCGGTACAGGTCGGCGTTGGGGCTGGGGAGGGCGGTTTTGGAGCCCTCCACCAGAATGCCGCCCACCGGCTGTTCCAGCAGCCGCTGGAGGATGTCCCGCTCGGTCCCCACCTGGTTCTCGGTGGCGTAGACCAGGGTGGAGTAGCCCTCCTGGGCGAAGAGGCTCTGGGCGTCGTGGAGGACGGTGGGGAAGATGTAGTCGTCCAAAAAGGAGGTCACCACCGCGATCTGCCGGGAGGCGGGCTCCTGGATGCGGCCGGTGGTGTAGGTGCCGCTGCCCTGGCGGCTCTGGACCAGCCCCTCGTCCGCCAGCAGCTGGAGGGCGTGGCGCACCGTCTGACGGCTCATGTGGTAGCGGCGGGTAAGCTCCGCCTCGGTGGGCAGCTTGGAGCCGCCGCGGTTCCCGTTCTTTGCCAGCTCTTCCCGCAGCAGGCCGGCCAGAAATTTGTACTTCATTGCCATGTTGTCATTCCGCCTTTTGGTGTGAGGTACACAGTTCGCCTCTCATTATAGCAGGGTCTGTGTGAAAACCAACGAATAAAGTGGTTGGCTATCTTATCGAATTTCACATTTTACACATACGTGCAGCGAAAATTTGTCTGCTTTTTCCCGAGAAAAACAGGACATTTGACCGGGAATTTTTGAACCTCCGGTGGAAGAAAATGAAGTTTTGAGGGGCGGATAGGCAAGTTCACCATCGGAGAAACATTCTGGACAGCAGAGAGGAGCGGAAAAAAACAAACTAAATACAGGTTCTTATCTCCAAAAAATAAACTTTTTCCAAAGGAAAAACAAGATCATTTGCCGAATTTGTATGACTTTATTAGAAAGTGATATAATTTGTATTATTTAATGGTACGAATCTGTTCAAACAGACAAAAAACGTATTGACTTTCTCCAATAAATGGAGTTAAATGCGAATGTAGCCCCGAGAGAGGACCGGCCAGTGGTTCCGGCAGACCTTGATCGGGAAACAGCAACGAATAGAAAGCGAGGAAGTAAAATGAAAAAGATTCTTGGTTTGGCGCTGGCTGCGGCAATGGCCCTGTCTCTGGCTGCCTGCGGCGGCGGCAACAGCAGCACTCCTGCCGGCAGCACCCCCGCCGGCAGCACCCCCGCCGGCAGTACTCCTGCCAGCAGTACTCCTGCCAGCAGCACCCCCTCCGCCACCGGTGACGGCACCATCTTGGTGGGCTTTGCCCAGGTGGGCCACGAGTCCGACTGGCGCACCGCCTCCACCAAGTCCGCTCAGGATGTGTTCTCCGCCGCCAACGGCTACGACCTGATGTTCGTGGACTGCGACAACGATCCCGCCGCGCAGCTGGAGGCGGTCCGCAACTTCATCCAGCAGGGTGTGGACTACATCATCATTGACCCCATCGTGGCCACCGGCTGGGACACTGTCCTGACTGAGTGCGACGAGGCCGGTATCCCTGTTATCGTCATTGACCGTACTGTGGACGACTCCGACAAGTATGTGGCCTGGGTCGGCTCTGACTTTAAGGTCGAGGGCTTGGCCTGCGGCGAGTGGCTGAAGGCCTATGCTGCCGACAAGGGCATTTCTGAGATCAACGCCCTGGTCATCGAGGGTTCCGTGGGCGCCTCCGCTACCATCGGCCGTACCGACGGCTTCAAGGAGATCGCGGACCGCGAGGGCTGGAACATTCTGGCTTCTCAGTCCGGCGACTTCACCGAGGCCGGCGGCCAGGAGGTTATGGAGTCCTACTGCCAGAGCTATAAGGGCCAGTTCAACGTGGTCATCTGCCAGAACGACAACGAGGCTGCCGGCGCCATGACTGCCATGGACAATGCTGGTGTCACCTACGGTGTGGGCGGCGATGTCATCATCGTGTCCTTCGACGCCAACAAGCCCTATGTCCAGATGGTCTGCGACGGCAAGCTCAACGCCAACTTCGAGTGCAACCCCCTGGCTGCTCCCACGGTCTCTGAGATCATCCAGCAGCTGGAGGCCGGCCAGACTCCTGAGAAGGAGATCTATGTGGCTGAGCACTGGTTCGCTGCGGAGGACAATGTCACCTCCATCACCGTGAACGGTGAGACCCAGGAGGTCATTCACGCCACCCAGGAGGTCGTGGACAACCGTCCCTACTAAAAAAGCAAGCCTAACCTGGTCATCGAGGGGAGGGCCCCCGGAAATTCGGGGGGCCTCCCCTGTTTTGTTGTAAAAATTGGAAAGGTGAGGTGAACATTGGATGGAAAACAACGTAGTTTTGACAATGCGGGGCATCTCCATGACCTTCCCTGGCGTCAAGGCGCTGGACAACGTGGACTTTACGCTGCGCAAGGGGGAGATCCACGCCCTGATGGGGGAGAACGGCGCGGGCAAGTCCACCCTGATCAAGTGCCTCACCGGCATCAACGATTTTGAGGCCGGTGAGATCCGCGTGGACGGCATTGAGGGCGCCGTGAAGAACCACTCCACCCAGGACGCCCAGAACGTGGGCATCTCCACCGTGTATCAGGAGGTCAACCTGTGCCCCAACCTGAGCGTGGCGGAGAACCTGTACATCGGCCGGGAGCCTATGACTCCCTTCCACACCATCGACCGCAGAACCATGATCCGCCAGGCGGACGAGCTGGTCAAGCGGCTGGACATCAAGGTGGATGTAACCCAGAATCTGGAAAATTACTCCCTGGCCATCCAGCAGATGATTGCCATTGCCCGGGCCTCCGACATGGACTGCAAGGTGCTCATCCTGGACGAACCCACCTCCTCCCTGGACGACGGCGAGGTGGAAAAGCTGTTTAAGGTGATGCGCCAGCTGAAGAGCGAAGGTGTGGGCATTGTCTTCGTCACCCACTTTCTGGAGCAGGTGTACGCGCTGTGCGACCGGATCACCGTGCTGCGCAACGGCACCCTGGTGGGGGAGTATCCCATCGCTGACCTGCCCCGGGTAAAGCTGGTGGCCGCCATGATGGGCAAGGACTTTGACGACCTGGCCTCCATCAAGCCGGAGGGCTTCGAGGCCCAAAAGGACGCCCCCATGCAGATCGAGGCCCGGGGCCTGAGCCACAAGGGCACCATCAAGCCCTTCGACCTGGACATCCACAAGGGGGAGGTCATCGGCCTGACCGGCCTGCTGGGCTCCGGCCGTAGCGAGCTGGCCCGGTCCATCTACGGCGCGGACAAGGCCCAGACCGGCACCCTGAAGGTGGCCGGCAAGGAGGCCAAGATCGGCCAGCCCTTGGACGCCATGAACCTGGGCATGGGCCTGCTGCCCGACGACCGGAAGGCGGAGGGCATCATCGGGGAGCTGTCCGTCCGGGAGAACATCATCCTGGCCATGCAGGCCAAGCGGGGCATGTTCCGCCAGCTCTCCCGGGCCAAGCAGGAGGAGATTGCCGACGAGTACATCAAGCTCCTCCAGATCAAGACCGCCACCCGGGAGACCCCTATCAAGCAGCTGTCCGGCGGCAACCAGCAGAAGGCCATCCTGGCCCGCTGGCTGGCCACCGACCCGGACTTCCTCATCCTTGACGAGCCCACCCGCGGCATTGATATCGGGACCAAAACAGAGATCCAAAAGCTGATCATCCAGCTGTCCCAGCAGGGGAAGAGCATCATGTTCATTTCCTCGGAAATTGAGGAGATGCTCCGCACCTGCAACCGCATGGCAGTCCTGAGGGACGGCGCCAAGGTGGGGGAGCTGGACGGCGAGCTGACCCAGGAGCGGGTCATGGCCGCCATTGCGGGAGGTGCTGACCATGACTAAGAAAAAGCTGACCCAGAACCCCCTCTTCCTGCCCCTGATGTGCGTAGTGCTGGTGCTGGCTGTCAATGTGGTGTATGACATTGCACAGGGCAACGCCTTCTACGACTTTTTCCGCATTACGATGCAGAGCAGCTCCTCCGGCGAGCAGCTGCTTTCCGGCCGCCTGATCACCATTCTCAACCGGGGCAGTGAGGTGGCCATTCTGGCCATCGGCATGACCCTGGTGGTGTCCGCCTCCGCCGGGACCGATATTTCGGTGGGCTCTGTCATGTCCCTGTGCGCCTCCTTCTGCTGCATGCTTGTGGCCGGATTTGGGGTGTCCGCAGTCAACAGCGTGGAGGAGTTCGCGCGGCCCCTGATTGTGGGGCTGATCGGCGCGCTGCTTATGGGCTGTCTGTGCGGGGCCTTCAACGGCACGTTGGTGGCCTATCTCAACATCCAGCCCATGGTGGCCACCCTGATCCTCTGGTCGGCGGCCCGGGCCATCGGCCTGCTTCTGTGCAATAACCTGATCGTCTACGTCCGTGTGGATGAGTTCGCTGTCTTCGGCGGTTATGTGGGCTTTATGCCCACTCCCATCATCATTGCCGCTGTCTGTGTTGCGGTGGTGTCGCTGGTGCTGAAGCATACAGCCATGGGGATGTATATTCAGTCTGTGGGCATCAATAAAAGGGCCAGCCGCATTGCCGGCCTGAACTCTAAGCGGATCATCTTTATGTGCTACATGCTGTGCGGTCTGTGCGCAGCCATCGCGGGCATCGTGGCGTCCTCCCGCATCACCAGTGCCGACTCCAACAACATCGGCAATAACTTTGAGCTGGACGCCATCCTGGCGGTGGCCCTGGGGGGCAACAGCCTGGGCGGCGGAAAGTTCAATCTGGCCGGCTCGATCATCGGCGCTTACACCATCCAGGCCATTACCACCACGATGTATAACCTCGGCGTGTCCAGCGCGGTAACGCCGGTGTTCAAGGCCATTGTCGTCATTGCCATTGTGGCGATCCAGGCTCCGCCTGTCAAGGCTTGGGTGCATAAGCACCTGACCAGCAAGTCCACCGGAAAGGAGGCGGCCCGCGCATGAAACCGGCAAACGCTGTGAAAGAGCGCAAACAGATGAACGGCAACACGCTGCTGCTGCTCATTACCATTGTGCTGTTCTTCGTTCTCTACGCAGGGGGCTGCGTCATTTATGGAAGTAAGGGCTTTACGAACCTGCAGACCTTCCTGAACATCCTGATCAGCAACGCGGGCCTGATCTGCGTAGCCTGCGGCATGACCTGTGTGATGCTCACCGGCGGCATCGACATCTCGGTGGGCTCGCTGGTGGCGCTGGACTGCATGCTGCTGGCCTACGGCATGGGAGAGTGGCATATGAGCGCCCCCGTGATGTGCCTGATCGTGCTGGTGGTGGGCCTTGTTTTCGGCATGGTCCAGGGCTTCTGCGTGGGCTATCTGGAGATCCAGCCCTTCATCGTGTCCATGGCGGGCATGTTCTTCGCCCGGGGCATGACGGCGGTGATCTCCACCAACCAGCTGTCCATCACCCAGGAGACCAACGCCACCTTCTACAGCTGGGCCAACTGGCGGCTCAACCTCCCCTTCGGCGGGGTGCCCAACCGGAAGGGCGTGCTCATCATGCCCTATCTGCGGGTGGGCGTGCTCATCGCGCTGGTGGTGCTGGTAGTCATCTTCCTGGTGCTGCGGTATACCAAGTTCGGCCGCTCCCTCTATGCCGTGGGCGGCAGCGAGCAGTCGGCGGCCATGATGGGCCTGAATGTGAAGCAGACCAAGATGAAAGCCTACATCCTGTCCTCCTTCCTGTGCTCCATCGGGGGCATCTGCTACTGCCTGAACACCCAGGCGGCCAGCGTTTCCCAGGCCACCGGACTGGAGATGTCTGCCATCGCCTCCTCCGTCATCGGCGGCACCCTGCTGACCGGCGGCGTGGGCAACGTGATCGGCTCCTTCTTCGGCGTGCTCATCAACGGCACCATCTCCTCCATCGTCCAGTTCAACGGCAAGCTGGCCTCCTCCTGGCCCAACATCCTCACCGCCGCTCTGCTGTGCTTCTTCATCGTGCTCCAGAGTGTGTTTGCCTTCCTGAAGGAAAAGAAAAAGTAAGGGAGAACGGGATATGTCTGAACATCGCACCTGCTTAGGGCTGGAGCTGGGCTCCACCCGCATCAAGGCCGTCACCATCGACGGCTCCTTCCGGCCTGTCTCCTCCGGGGACTACACCTGGGCCTCCACCTACGAAAACGGGGTATGGACCTACTCCATGGACGAGGTGTGGACCGGCCTGAAGTCCGCCCTGTCCAAGGTGGAACACCGGGAAGCCATTGCCGCCGCCGGGGTGTCCGCCATGATGCACGGCTACCTGGCCTTCGACAAGGACTGGAATCTGCTGGTTCCCTTCCGCACCTGGCAGAACACCATCACCGGCCCCGCTGCGGCGGAGCTGACCCGGCTCTTCGGCTTCAACATCCCCCAGCGGTGGTCCATCGCCCACCTGTATCAGGCCATCCTGAATCAGGAGGAGCACGTCCCCCAGGTGGCCCACATCACTACCCTAGCGGGGTACATCCACTATAGACTCACCGGCGTGAACGCGGTGGGCATCGGGGAAGCCAGCGGGATGTTCCCCATCGACAGCGGGGCGCTGGACTACGACGCGGCCATGATGGCCAAGTTCAACGCCCTCCCCGCCGTCCAGGCCCAGCCCTGGAAGCTGGAGGAGCTGTTGCCCAAGGTGCTGACGGCCGGAGAGGATGCGGGAACGCTCACCGAGGCCGGCTCCGCCCTGCTGGCCGGCCTGCTCCCCGCCGGAATCCCCTTCGCCCCCGCCGAGGGGGACGCAGGCACCGGCATGACCGCCACCAACGCCGTGGCCCCCCGGACGGGCAACGTGTCCGCCGGGACCTCCATCTTCTCCATGGTGGTGCTGGAGCACCCTCTGGAGAAGGTCTACGAGGAAATTGACCTGGTGACCACCCCCACCGGGGCCCCGGTGGCCATGGTCCACTGCAACAACTGCACCAACGACACCAACGCCTGGGTGAATGTCCTGAACGAGGCCGCCCAGCTCTTTGGAGCGGAGCCCGATGCAGGGACGCTGTATACCAGGCTCTATGAAAAAAGCCTGGAGGGCGACCTGGACTGCGGCGGCGTGCTGGTGTGCAACTATCTGGCGGGGGAGGGGGTCACCCACATGGACGCAGGCCGTCCTCTGGTGGTCCGCACCCCGGAGACCAAATTCACCCTGGCCAACTTCTTCCGCTCCCAGCTCTACTCCACCATGGCCACGCTGAAGATCGGCATGGATATCCTGGCGGAGGAGGGGGTGGCCATCGACTCCCTCACCGGCCACGGCGGGCTGTTCAAGACCCCTGTGGTGGGCCAGAGCTACATGGCCGCCGCCTGCAGCGCCCCGGTCACCTGCATGGAGACCGCCGGGGAGGGCGGACCCTACGGCATGGCCCTGCTGGCCTCCTACCGGCTGAACCGGGCAGGCGGGGAGAGTCTGGAGAAATTCCTGTCCGGCAAGGTGTTTGCCGGAGCGTCCGGCTCCACCATCCAGCCCGACCCCGCCGCTGTGGAGGGCTTCAATACCTATATCCGGCGGTACAAGGCCCTGCTTGAGGTGGAAAAAACCGCTGTGGAAAAACTGTAAGGAGGAACTTTTTATGAATTACTCGTTCTGGTTTGTGGTGGGCAGTCAGTTCCTGTACGGCCCCGAGGTGCTGGAGACGGTGGCCGCCCGGGCCCAGGAGATGGCGGATGAGCTGTCTAAGGCCCTGCCCTTCCCTCTGATCTACAAGGTGACCGCCAAGACCAACAAGGAGATCGCCAGCGTGGTCAAGGAGGCCAACTACGACGATTCCTGCGCCGGAATCATCACCTGGTGCCACACCTTCTCCCCCTCCAAGATGTGGATCAACGGCTTTGCCAATCTCCAGAAGCCCTACTGCCACTTTGTCACCCAGTACAACCGTGCCATCCCCAACGAGGAGATCGACATGGACTTCATGAACCTGAACCAGGCCGCCCACGGCGACCGGGAGCACGGCTTTATCGCCGCCCGGCTGCGGATGTCCCGAAAGGTCATCGCCGGCCACTGGCAGGACGAGGCCGTCCGGGAGCGCATCGGCAGCTGGATGAAGGCCGCCGTGGGGGTGGTCGTATCCAGGGGCTTGAAAGTGATGCGGTTTGGTGATAATATGAGAGAGGTGGCCGTCACCGAGGGCGACAAGGTGGAGGTCCAGACCAAGCTGGGCTGGCAGGTGAACACCTGGGCCGTGGGCGACCTGGTCAAGGTGATGGATCAGGTCACCGACGCCGAGATCGACGCCCTCATGGACACCTACAAGGCCAGTTACGACATTGCTACCGACAAGATCGACCACATCCGCTATCAGGCCCGGGAGGAGATTGCCATCAAGAAGATGATGGACGCCGAGGGCTGCAAAGCCTTCTCCAACACCTTCCAGGACCTGTACGGCATGGAACAGCTGCCCGGTCTGGCCAGCCAGCACCTGATGGCTCAGGGCTACGGCTACGGCGGCGAGGGCGACTGGAAGGTGGCTGCCATGACCGCCATTATGAAGGCTATGGGCGAGGGGGGCAACGGCTGCTCCCTGTTCATGGAGGACTACACCTATAACCTGGAGCCCGGCAAGGAGTATTCCCTGGGCGCCCATATGCTGGAGGTCTGCCCCTGCTGCGCCGCCGGAAAGCCCCGCATTGAGACCCACCACCTGGGCATCGGCATGAACGAGAAGGACCCTGCCCGCCTGGTCTTCGAGGGCAAGGAGGGGGACGCCATCGTGGTCAGCCTCATCGACATGGGGGGACGCCTGCGCCTGATCTGCCAGGATATCCACTGCGTCAAGCCCATCCTGCCCATGCCCAATCTGCCCGTGGCCCGGGTGATGTGGCAGGCGGAGCCCTCTCTCACCACCGGCGTGGAGTGCTGGATCACCGCCGGCGGCGCCCACCACACCGTCCTCAGCTACGACGTCACCGCCGAGCAGATGAAGGACTGGGCCAACATGCTGGACATCGAGTTTGTCCACATCACCAAGGATACCACCGTAGAGTCCCTGGAGCATGACCTGTTCCTGTCCGATCTGGCCTGGAAGCTGAAGTAAAAAGCCCCCGCTGAGGGGGCCTGAGAGGAGGAAGATCATGTTAGAAGCACTCAAGCAGGAGGTCCTGGAGGCCAACCTCCTTCTGCCCAAGTACGATCTGGTTACCTTCACCTGGGGCAACGTGTCCGGCGTGGACCGGGATCAGGGCCTGATGGTCATCAAGCCCTCCGGGGTGGAGTACGACGGCATGACCGCTGGAGACATGGTGGTGGTCAGCCTGGAGAGCGGCGAGCGGGTGGAGGGCAAATGGAAGCCCTCCAGCGACACCAAAACCCATCTGGAGCTTTACAGAGCCTTTCCCGGGGTGGGAGGCATCGTCCACACCCACAGTCCCCACGCGGTGGCCTGGGCCCAGGCCGGAGAGGACATCCCCTGCTTCGGCACCACCCACGCCGACTACTTCTACGGCTCCATCCCCTGCGCCCGCCATCTGACCCAGGGGGAGCTGGAGGAGGACTATGAGAAAAACACCGGCGTCATCATTGTGGACACCTTCCGGGAGCGGTGCATCGAGCCCAAGGCCGTCCCCGGCGTGATCTGCGCCAGCCACGGCCCCTTTACCTGGGGCAAGGACCCGGCCCAGGCGGTGTACCACGCGGTGGTGCTGGAGGAGGTAGCCAAGATGGCCATCCTCACCCGGCAGGTGCGGGCCGCCGCCGGCCCCGCCCCCCAGCGTTATCAGGATAAGCACTATTTCCGCAAGCACGGCCCCGGCGCCTACTACGGACAGGGCTGAACACAGAGCATCCCCCGGCCTTTGGCCGGGGGATGCTTCGTTTTGGTCAATAGGGCCGCTGGCTGATGAACTCCTGGGTCAGGTCCTCCGGCGTGAACAGGCGCTCCTGGGCGTAGTAGTGTTTGTCCGGTGTGCCGCCCGCCTGCAGGGTTTGAATGACCTTCTCCACCAGGGGACCGGCCAGAGGGTCGCACTCCACCTCCAGGGAAATCTTCCCCTCCAGGCAGTAGGTCAGCCCCTGACGGGTGGCGTCGAAGGAGACAATGAGCACCCCTCCCTCGCCGCAGCGGTAGCCGCGCTCCTCCAGCGCCTGGATGGCCCCAAAGGCGGCGTTGTCGTTCTCGCAGTAGACGGCGTGGATCTCTGGCCGCTCGCTTTGGCTGTCCAGCCACTGGCAGGTGACCTCGTAGGTCTTGGCCTGGGTGAAGTCGCCGTCCAGCTGAGCCAGGAGGGTCCAGTTTTCATGGGTCTGGACGGCCTGCTCCAGACCGGCGCTCCGGCCCAGCTGGGCGCTGGAGCCCAAGGTGCCCTGGATGTGCAGGATGTTGACCGGCCCGTTCGCGTCCTGGAAGGTCTCCTCCAGCCAGGCCGCGGCCTGCTCTCCCTCCCAGCAGAAGTCGGAGCCCACGTGGGCGGCATAGAGGCTGTCGTCCGCCACCTCAATGGTGCGGTCCACCAAAATGACGGGAATCCCCGCCGCCTTGGCCTCCTGAAGCACCGAGTCCCAGCCGGTGACGCACAGGGGCATGAGGAGGATGCAGTCCACCTGCTGCTGGATGAACTTGCGGATGGCGGTGATCTGGTTCTCCTGCTTCTGGCGGGCGTCCTCAAAGAGGAGGTGATAGCCCGCCTCCTCAGAGAACACGGAGCGGATGGATTCGGTGTTGGCCACCCGGAAGCCGGACTCCGACCCTACCTGACTGACCCCGATGACCAGGAGCTCAGGGGGGGTCTCCGACTCTGGCTGTCCGGACTGCCGGAGGCCGCAGGAGGCCAGCAGGAACAGGCACAGGAGCAGGGAAACAAGCTGTTTCATACCGGGTCCTCCTTTCTCCAGGGGATGCGGACGCTGATGGTGGTGCCGATCCCCTCCTGACTGGAGATGGAAAGGCCATAGGGCGGGCCGAAGAAGAGCCGCACCCGTTCGTGGACGGTGGACAGGCCGAACCCGACCCGCTCCCCCTGCTCCATGGCGCGGGTCAGCTCCTCCCGCCGCTCCGGGGACATGCCCACGCCGTCGTCGGTGACCTGGAGGAGGATGTCATCCCCCTCGGCCCGGCCCACCACGTAGATGTGGCCCAGTCCCCGCTTCAGCTTGATGCCGTGGTACAGGGCGTTCTCCACCAGGGGCTGGAGGGTGAGCTTGGGCAGGGAGACGTCCTTCAGCTCCGGCGCGATGTTGACGGTGTACCGCATGATGTCCCGGTATCGGGCCTGCTGGATCTGCAGGTAGCTGCATACGTGCTGCTCCTCCTCCCGGAGGGTGATGACGTCCTCCCCCCGGCTCAGGGAGTGGCGGAAAAAGGAGGACAGGTTGGACACCATCTCCACCGCCTCCTCCGTCTTCTCCGCCTCGATGAGCCAGATGATGGTGTCCATGGTGTTGTAGAGAAAGTGGGGGTTGATCTGGGCCTGGATCAAGGCCAGCTCGGCCCGGCGCAGGCTCTCCTGATTCCGGGAGGTCTCCTGGATCTGCCGGTTCAGGCGGCCCACCATCTGCTCAAAGCCCTCGCTGAGGGTGCGGATCTCATACTCCTCCGACCGGATGGGCTCCCGCTCCTCCAGGTCGCCGCTGCCGATGCCCGCCACCCGGGTGCACAGGGCGGCGATGGGCCGGGTGATGGACCGGCCCAGCCGGGCGGCCCTCCAGGAGAAGAACAGCACCAGCAGGGCGGTGCAGGCGGCGATCAGCAGAAAATCAGCCACCAGCTGGCGGCCGGTCTGGGCCTGGAGGGCGTTGAGATGCACCGCCTCGTAGTAGAGGTAGTTGTACATATACTCCTGGATGAGGGAGGTGAGGACGTAGATGTTGTTTTCCAGCTGGTTCTGGCGCTCGTCGTAGCTGCCGGTGTCCCGGAGCTCGTAGATTTTCTCCTCCAGGTTCTGGCACAGGCTGAGCACGCTGGAGATGGCCATGCGGCTGTCCTTCTCCGTGGTGGAGGACAGCAGATCCCGGGCCAGCTGCTGGGCGGCCCGGACCTCCTCCAGCGGGAGGCCGTCGGAATACTGGCTCTCGATCAGGTAGTAGTACATTTTCAGGTCGATGGCCGCCTTAAAGTCCTGGTTGAATTCCGATGCGGTGGTCACATTGTACAGCAGGTCCTTGTAGCGGCTGTTGTACCGGGCCATCATGGAGAAGGCGGCGGCCAGGATCAGGGCGGCCAGCAGCACAAAGGTGAGGATCAGCCCCCGGAGCCGGTGCTGGATGGAGGAGGGACGGTTCATGTGCGCCGTCCTCCTCCCGCCCGGTAGCCGCGGGGGGTGCAGCCCTGCGTCTTTTTGAAGAGGAAGGAGAAGTAGTGGGGGTCCCGGTACCCCACGGCGAAGGCGATCTCTCCGGAGCGTTTGTCGGTGGAGCGCAGCAGCTCGCGGGCCTTTTCCATGCGCTTGCCGGTGACATACTCGGTAAAGGTGACCCCCATCTCCTGGCTGAAGACGGCGGAGAGGTAGTTGGCGCTGATGTTGATCTCCCGAGCCACCAGGTTGAGGGAGAGGGTGTCGTCGGTGAAGTGGTTGTCGATGTAGTCCACCGCCTGGCCGATGAGGGAGCCGTACTGGCTGCTGGAGGCCCGGTCCCGCAGGGTGAGGGCCTGGAAGAGGACCTGGGTGAGGTAGTGCTTCAGGTCCGCCTGGGTGACGTTCTGGCCGGTGAGCTCCAGGCAGTCCAGCAGGGCGAGGAACTCCTCCTGGCTGACGCCCAGGCCGGCAACATATTCGGTGGCGGTGAAGCGGACGCTGAGCATCAGAAACTGGCAGAAGGGCTGGGAGCCCAGGGCCTGGGCCACGCTGAGGAGGAACTCGTCCACACAGCTGGGGATCTCCTCGGCAGCGGCGGACTGGAGCAGGCCCTGCCAGATGGAGGGGTTGACCTTAGCGGGGTCCAGGCCAGCCAGATTGTCCCCGCCGTCCTGCTGGGTGAGGAAGCCCACCGTCTCGGAGGACAAAATGTGCTGCCGGGGCAGGATGTACCGGCAGGACCACAGGCGGGAGACCTCCTCAAAGCAGACGGGCAGGGCGCTGAGCCGCTGGGTGGGGGAGCCAATGGCCAGCGACCAGTTCTGGTCGGGGGCGCAGGACTCGTATTGGTCCCGCACGGTGTCGACGCACCGGCGGATGCAGCCGTCCATCTTGTCCTTGTCCGCCTTGATCAGGACCACGTAGGTGTTCAGATTCCACCTCAGCAGTAAGTATTCCGGATACTTCATAAAATGCTCCAGCAGGGCGTCCCGGACCCGGGCGGCGGGCTCGGAGTAGACCTCGGACACGCCGGTCCCCTTGGGCAGGATGGAGAACAGGGCGATGGTGTAGCACTGGGCCCGCAGGTCCAGGTCCAGCTTGGCGGCCTCCTCGTAGATCTGCTGGACGGTGAGCTGTCCCCCCACCACCCGCTCGAAGAAGCGGCGGCGGGCGTACTGCTCATACTCCTGAGCCTCCTGGTGGAATTGGGCCAGATAATTGTGCTGCTCCCCCTCAATCTTCTCCTTTACCTCGGTCAGCACGCCCATCAGGCTGTTTTTGGTGATGGGCTTCAGCAAAAAACGCTCCACTCCGATGTCGATGGCCTGACGGGCGTACTCGAAGTCGTCATAGCCGGAGATGATGATGATTTTCACGTTGGGAAACTCCCGCAGGACCAAACGGCTCAGGTCCAGGCCGTCCATAAAGGGCATGCGGATGTCGGTGATCAGCACATCCGGCTTGGCCTGACGGATGAGGGGCAGGGCCATCTCCCCGTCCCCCGCCTCTCCAGCGAACTCGTAGCCGCACTGCGCCCAGGGGACCGTGTCCCGAAGCGTCTCGCGGATGGTGCTCTCGTCTTCCACTAAAAATACACGCAGCATGGGGGCACCTCCCTATCTATAGTGTGTCCCATTATACCGCAGAACCCTTGAAACAGCAAGGAAAATCGAAGGCTTGCAATTCTTTCCCGGACCGCTATAATACAGATAGACAGGGATCTGGAAGGAGTGTGTGTATGAGCAGATTCTTAAATGTGCTGATCTGTCCGCACCAGCGGCGCAAGCATGTCCAGGCGGAGCTGGAGCGGCTGAAGCCCGGCGTGATCTACATGGGTGAGCTGGACATGTCCCGGCTGGAGGTGCCCGAGATGGAGTGGGCGGAGCGGCGGGAGGGGGTGTTTGTCCGGTGGAGGCGGAGCATTTTGGATACCAGCGTGCCCCGCATCCTGTCCGGACGGCTGAACTGCGCCGTTCTGCTGGCCTACGTCCGCGATGACGCCATGTGGGGCTACGTCCTGTGCTACAAGGGCAGTCTGACGGATCAGTTTCAGACGGTCCCCGACGGTCTGCAGGACGGCTTTGGGGACAACGCCTCGCCGGAGCAGAGGGCGGCCCGTCTGGCCCAATACTTCCCCGCCGGCCGGGAGGATATTGTGGGGTACCTGACTCCCTGGACAGAGGCGGAGCGGGCGGGCGGCGGCCTGCCGGCCCACCCCGGCGACCGCCATCCCCGGGGGGACTGCTGGCAGCTGGAGGATTTTTTGAACAATCTGGTCCCCTGGGCCTATGACATGCTCACCTCCCGCCAGCTTGCCCCCACGAAGACGGCCCCGGTCCCGGACGCCTCCTCCCCGAAGGAGAACGCCCCGGACCGGGAGGGCGGACAGCGTCCGCCGGAGCGGGAGCCGGGACCGGAGACCTGCCTGCCCTTCCTCACCGGCGTCAAGGCGCTCCGCCGGGCTCCCTCCCGGCCCTGGGTGTACGGGCTGTTTCCCCAAAAGCGCCCCGCCCCGGAGACCATCCCCTGGGAGGGCTGGACCGTCCGGGAGCTGGAGGGGACGCTGGACCGGTTCTGCGGCGGAGAGCTGGACCGGCTGGAGCTGCATTTCGTCCTCCGGGGCGAGGGGGCCTATGTCCGCCGCCTCCGGAAGACGGTGTACCAGACCTTCCCCTTTACCCTGGCGCTGCTCCGAGAGCAGGACCGGTGCATGTGCATGGCCTTTGACGGGCAGGAGTCCGCCGTCTACCGGCTCATCGCGGACGTGAGGAGCTACATGGAGGTGGATACCAAGCTGCTGGCCAAGACGGTGTTCTGCGGCCAGACGGTGGAGGAATATGTGGTCTTTCAGGAGCCCTGCGCCGGGATTATCCGCCGGGAGGTCCTGTTTCTGCTGAGCCGCATCGACCATCGGGACGACGTTCTCAGCGCCATCCGCCGCAATGGAGTGTGGAGCTGCGAGGGCAACCTGGCCAACACCGACGCGGCCAGACGGCGGCACGAGGAGATCCGAGCCCTGTGGTGCATGGAATAAGGGAAACCCGCCTGGAGTATGCTCCAGGCGGGTTTTGTTACTCCAAATTCAGCTTGTGCTCCAGAATCCAGCACACCACAGCCAGAAAGGCGGCGGCGGGAATGAGCATAATGGCGCTGGCGGTGAGCATGGAGCCGTAGGCGTTGACGGTAGCCATGTTCATCAGAGCCTGTACGAAGCGGACGGAGAACACCCGCCCATATATATTCACAATCAAGATATACAGTCCGATGAATACGGCCACGCTGATGAGCCGCCGGTGGCGGGAGAACAGGTGCCCCACGGCCATAGCCAGATACATGGACGCGATAAAGAGCACCAGCAGGGAGAGGATTACCAGGCAGAATTCCGCCAACAGGACCAGCACGCCGGGGTGCTTCATGACTCCATGGAAAATTCCCCGAAAAGCCTCCGACCAGAAGGAGAATTGTATCAGCTCAAGCCAGTTCACAGGGGCCATGATGAAGGGGGACAAAAGGGCCACCACCCCGCAACCTATCCAGGTGACGGTTCCGCAGATCAGCTTGGACAGCACCAGCTCCCAGGGCCGGACGGGGAGAGTATGCATCAAATAGCCCTCATTGCCCAGCAGTCCCTTGGAGAAGCGGTTGACCACAAAGATGACAGCGATGACGAACATGGCAGCCAGAACGGCTATAAAGGCGAAAATCGTAATGCCTGAGGCGGTGGTATCGCTGAGGCCGATAACGTGGTCGTCCACATCCCAAAAAATACTAAACCGATTCACTAGGGCCAGCACCAGTGCCGCCCCCCAGATGAGGGAAAACTGCTTCCACATGGCCCGGAAGTCGTATTTTAACAGCTTAAACAGCATCAGAACTCCCCTCCTTCCATAGGCTCCGCCCGGAACATCTCCCGGAAAAGCGCGTCCACACTTTTGCCCTCCCGTTCCCGGATGTTATCCACCGTGTCGTGGAGGATGATTTTGCCTTCCTTCAGGAAAATGGCCTCATCCAGCACCTTCTCCACGTCGGAGATCAGGTGGGTGGAGATCAGGACGGTGCCCTCCTCGTTGTAATTGGTGAGGATGGTGCGCAGGATGAAATCCCGGGCCGCCGGGTCCACCCCGGCGATGGGCTCGTCCAGCAGGTACAGCTTGGCCTTCCGGGCCATGACCAGCACCAGCTGCACCTTCTCCTTGGTGCCCTTGGACATGGCCTTCAGCCGGTCCCGGGGTTCCACTCCCAGGCTCTGGCACATGGCGAGGGCCTTCTCGTACTCAAAGTCGCTGTAAAAATCCTGAAACAGGTCGAACAGGTCGGTGGCCTTCATCCAATCGGCAAAGTACATCCGGTCGGGCAGGTAGCT
>CAJUAW010000001.1:0-7376 GCA_910584605.1 uncultured Oscillospiraceae bacterium | reverse complement strand
CTGATGACCGATTTGGTGTAGGGCCCGATGGCGGAGCCGTCCACCGTCAGCCAGCCGGTGGTGGGCTGGAGCAGGCCGCACAGCAGCTTGATGAGGGTGGTTTTGCCGCTGCCGTTGGGCCCCAGCAGACCCACAATGCGGCCCGGCCCCACCTCCAGGTCCACCCCCCGCAGAGCGGCCCGCAGGCCGTAGGACTTGTACAGTCCATGACATTCCATCAGATAGTCGCTCACTGAAATTCCTCCTTTAACAACTGGACCGCCTGCTCGCCGGTATAGCCCAGGGCGGCCATCGCTTCAAGATAGTCTCGGATCACCGCTTCCGCCTCCCGCAGGCGGGCCGCCTCCAGGGCCGCAACGTCCTGGGTGACCAGCCGGCCAGCGGTGCGGTCGGCCTTAGCCAGGTTCTCCTGCTCCAGCTGGACCAGGGCCCGCTGCATGGTGTTGGGGTTGACCCCTGCTTCCGCCGCCAGCTCCCGCACGGAGGGCAGCCGGCTCCCCGGCGGATAGACTCCGGCGATGATCTGCCGGGCCAGCTGCTGGCTGAGCTGGGGCCAAATGGGACGGCTGTCGTCCAGCGTCCAGGCCATGGTGGCGTCCCTCCCTTGTATTACTGTATTATGTATCTAATACAATAATACATCCTCAGCCCGTTGTCAACCCCCTTGGGCGAATTTTCTCCTGCCTGGAAACAGCATAAATACTATGTAGGCTATATCGTATTGTTTTTTCCAAAAAACCATGCTATACTGAGACCATATTCGTGCACCGAATGGATCGAAAGGAGAATGTTTCAGGATGAAAAAGAAAGCGGTATCCCTCATGCTGGCCCTAGCGGTGTGCCTGGGCCTGACTGTTTCTGCCTCAGCCTATGACATGGGTAAGGCGGGTGAAAGCATTATCCTCAGTACGGGGCAGTGGTGCACCGCTGCCGTTGATGCGAACGGTTCCCTGTGGATATGGGGACGAAATTATAGCGGCTACTTGGTCAACGGCTCCAAGGAGGATTCCCTTGTTCCAGTGAAGGTAATGGACAGCGTGGCGTCGGTCAGCTACGTAGGTTCCAACGCTGTTGTCCTCAAGACCGACGGCTCCATCTGGATGTGGGGGAACAACCAATCCGGCCAGCTGGGCAATGGCACCAAGACGGATTCCAGCACTCCGGTGAAGGTGATGGACGGCGTGACGACAGTGAGTGGCGGAGGCGGGTACACCGCCGCCATTAAGAGCGACGGCTCTCTATGGACGTGGGGATGGAACGGCACCGGCGCGCTGGGCAACGGCGGCAAGGGGAATGATCAGGGGGTCGGCATCGGTATCTCAACGGGTTCGGGGAGTTCGGAGGCCTTGTTTGGGCCGCCCCCCATCCAGACTGTCCCGATGAAGGTGATGGACAACGTGGTGGCAGTTGGTAGCGGGGGTTACCACACCGCCGCCATTAAGAGCGACGGCTCCCTGTGGACGTGGGGAGCAAATCACTGCGGTCATCTGGGCAACGGCTCCGTGGAACCTTCCGACATCCCAGTGAAGGTGATGGACAATATGGCGGCAGTTAGCTGCGGGACTGGTCACACTGCCGCCATCAAGAACGACGGCTCCCTGTGGATGTGGGGAGACAACCAATTTGGCCAGCTGGGTAATGGCGGTACAGGGAATGCAGAAGATAAAGATGGCCACACCATCCAGACTGTCCCGGTGAAAGTGATGGACAGCGTGGCGGCGGTGAGTTGCGGGTACAACCACACCGCCGTTGTCAAGAGCGATGGCTCCCTTTGGATGTGGGGGGACAATCATTACGGCCAGCTGGGCAACGGCTCCACGGAACGTTCCAACATCCCAGTGAAGGTGATGGACAACATAGCGGCGGTCAGCTGCGGGAACGACCACACCGTCGCTATCAAGACCGATGGCTCCCTCTGGGCATGGGGGTCAAACAAATTCGGCCAGCTGGGCAACGGCGGCCAGGGAAATGCAATGCGAGGTGGGGGACCCGCTCAGACCGTTCCCGACCAAGTCACGGGGCTGGCCGCTTCTGTGTCTACCACTGCGCCTGAGCAACCGACAGGTGGCCTTCAAGTGAGTGACTGGGCCAAGGATCAGGTGAACGAGGCAATTTCCGCTGGGCTGGTGTCCGACAAGCTGGGGGCCGACTACCGGGTGAACATCACCCGGGCCCAGTTCGCCGCCACGGCGGTCAAGCTGTATGAGGCTATGAGCGGCCAGCGGGTCCCCGCCGCGGTGGCGAATCCCTTTGCCGACACCAATGACGCCGCCGTCCTCCAGGCCGCGGAGCTGGGCTTTGTCTACGGCGTCACCGAGGACACCTTTGCCCCCGAAGCCCTGGTGACCCGGGAGCAGGCGGCCTCCATGCTGTCCCGTGTGTACACCAAGCTGGGCGGCGAGATCCCCGCTGCCGGAGCGACCACCTTCGCGGACGACAGCGCCATCGGCGGCTGGGCCAGAGACGCGGTGGCCTTCATGTCCGGCAAGGGCATCGTCAGCGGCAGCGGCGGCAGCTTTGATCCCCAGGGCTCCGCCACCATCGAGCAGGCCCTGTCCATCGCCCTGCGGATGTACAAAAATTTGAAGTAATGGCAAAACAGGAGGGCCGCCCAGCCGGGCGGCCCTTTTTGCGTTTGTTCAGCTCAGCGGGATCTCATAGTCCCCCATGCGGATGGCGGTATAGCTGCCAATGTCGGTAATCAGCAGGAAGTGGAGGATGGTCGAGACCTCCTGCGGCTGCCCCTCGGGGCCGAAGCTGCCGCCGCCGCCGGTGACGCCCATCAGGCTGACGGCTTTCTCCGTGCCGTCCCGGGTGACCAGGCGGGTGTCCTTCACCATGTCCTCATAGTAGGGATAGCCCATGCCCTCCGCCTCCAGTGCCAGGGAGAAAGGGGACAGGGTGGCGGAAATTGTTACATCTCCCTCCTCCAGCCGGGCGGTGAGGGCCTGAGGCCCGTCGTAGGCGGGCTGGAAGGTGACAATGGCCGGGTGGCCGGTGACGGCGCTCCTGGTCCCGTCCTCGCGCTCCAGGATAGGCGGGGTGACCAAAACGGTGAGGGGCTGCTCATTCAGGCTCCAGCCGGTGTTGAAATCGTGGGTGTACAGCCAGGTAATGGTGTTGGTTGACTGGTCGTAGTCCTTTGTGCTGGCGCTGCCGCTGGAATTTCCGTTTCCGTCCTTGCTGTGGGTGAGGTCATAGGGGGCCAGAACGAAGTCCTCCCGGTCAAAGTAGTCGCCATAGGAGAGGTTCGTTGACCAGTCGTAGTCCTGCCAGAGGTGTTCCTCCACCGCCTTGAGCTCCTCCCAGGTATAGTCCCCGGTGCCGTAATATTTTACGGCGCCAGGGTAACTCAGCCGCTCCCCCTCCCCCGGAGAGAAGCCCTCGGGCAGCTGGTACTCCAGCAGGAGGTAGATGGTCCTGTCACTGCTCAGGGCCTGGGTGACGGTGAGGGACACATCGTCGCACACCGAGGTGACGTTTACCTCCTGGAACACCGCCCCGCCCAGGGCGGACAGGGCTGCGCCGGGCCCGAAGCGGCGGATGAACAGGGGGTCCCAGGTGGTGGTGGCGCCGGTTCCCAGCAGCAGGGCTGCCGCCAGCAGGACCGCCGCCGTCTTTTTCCGGAAGCCCCTGGGCTTGAAGGTCTTGCTCCGTTTTGGCCGGCCTGCCAGGACGTTTTCTTCCATCCGCTCCCGCAGCCCCTCCGGGGGGGTGCAGCGGTCCATTGCGTCGTGATACGGGTTCGTCATTCTGACCACTCCTTCCGCAGGGCCTCACGGCCCCGCTTCAGTCTCATTTTGATGGTGGGGACCGTCACGCCCAGCAGCCGCGCGATCTCCCGGACGGTGTACCCCTCGTAGTAGTAGAGATGGAGGGCGGTGCGCTGCTTTTCCGACAGGCAGGCGGCCTGCTCCAGCAGGGACAGATCCGCCGGGGGCAGCGATACGTTGGCCGCCGCCTCCAGGGACAGTTCCGACCGGCGGCGGTGCCGCCATTCGTCCCGGCACAGGTTGATGGCCACCTGGAACAGCCAGTTCCGCTCGTGCTCCGGGGACTTGAATTGGGGCGCCTGGTACAGCCGCTTGATGAGGACGTCCTGCAGTACGTCCTCCGCATCCGCTTGGTTTTTCATCTGCAGCAGGCAGAAGCGGTACAGCCTGGGGCCATATGCCTCCCAAACCTGAGCGAACAGCTCCTCGGCCTGAGTCATGGGACCACCTCCTTGTCTCTCTGTTTGTATTACGGCTGAGCGGGGCAAAAGGTAACGCGGGCGGCGAAAATTCTTTAAGGAATTTTAAGTTGTTTTCCTGGGAAATTGTGCTATACTATGACCGGATAAAAGCTGACCAGGAAAGGATGGACATCAGATTGGAGACATATGACGTTTTGGTGGCCGGAGCGGGCTACGCCGGCGCGGTATCCGCCCGGGCCCTGGCGGAGAAGGGGAAAAAGGTGCGGGTCTTTGAGCGCCGGGACCACATCGGCGGCAACGCCTACGACTGCCTGGACGGCCACGGGGTGCTGATTCACAAATACGGCCCCCACATCTTCCATACCAACGATAAAAAGGTTTTTGACTTCCTGTCCAGATTTACAGAGTGGCGGGACTACCAGCATCGGGTGGTAGCCAACATCCCCGACCCGGCTGGCGGCGGAAGGCCCGGCTGGCGGCTGCAATACCCCGTCCCCTTCAACCTCACCTCTCTGGAGACCGCTTTCGGTCCCGAGGAGGGCAAAAAGCTGGGGGATAAGCTCATCGCCGCCTACGGCGCGGAGAAAAAGGTCACCATTCTGGAGCTGCGGCAGAACCCGGACCGGTCGATCGCCGCCCTGGCGGATTACGTCTATGAGCACGTCTTCGTCCACTACACCATGAAGCAGTGGGGCCAGAAGCCGGAGGAGATCGACCCCAACACCACCGCCCGGGTGCCGGTGTTCCTCTCCCGGGACGACCGCTACTTCCAGGACGAGTACCAGGGTATGCCCCTGGAGGGCTACACCAAAATGTTCCAGCGGATGCTGGACCACCCCAACATCGAGGTTTTGCTGAACACCGACGTGCGGCAGTACCTGTCCCTGGAGGAGTACGACATTTTCCTCCAGGGCGCGGGGATGCCCCTGTCCGTCCCCCTGATCTATACCGGCCCTCTGGACGAGTTCTTTGGCCTGTGCTACGGCCGTCTGCCCTACCGGACCCTGGACTTTGTTTTCGAGACCTGGCAGGACCGGGACCACAGCGCCCCCGGCATGCCCTACCCCGACCCGGACCACCCCCTCCGGGGCGGCGGCTTCTACCAGACCCACGGCACCGTCAACTACACGGTGGACGAGGACTTCACCCGCATTACCGAGTTTAAGCACCTCACTGGCCAGGACCTGCCCGGCGTGACCACCATCGTGAAGGAGTACTCCCGCCCCTACATCGGTGCCCCCCAGGAGACCCCCTACTACGCCATCATCAACCCCGAGAACAACGCCCTGTACGCCAAATACAAGGCGGAGGCGGACAAAAAACAGCAGCTTTACCTGCTGGGCCGTCTGGCCGAATATAAGTACTACAACATGGACGCCATCGCCGCTCGGGCTCTGGAGTTGGCGGAGCGGCTGGCGTAAAGGAGAGAACGACCAATGGAAAAGCTGATTACTTTCGCCGTCCCCTGCTACAACTCGGCGGCCTACATGGAGCACTGCGTAGACACCTTGCTCCAGGGCGGGGACGACATCGAGATTATCCTGGTGGACGACGGCTCCACCAAGGACGACACCCCCGCCATCTGCGACCGCTACGCCGAGCAGTACCCGGAGATCGTCCGGGCCATCCACCAGGAGAACGGCGGCCACGGCGAGGGGGTGAACCAGGGCATCCGCAACGCCCAGGGCATTTATTATAAGGTGGTGGACTCCGACGACTGGCTGGATGTGGACGCGCTGCACCAGGTGCTGGACAAGCTGCGCCAGTTTGTCCGGGACGGCAAGCCGGTGGACCTGATGATTGCCAACTACGTCTACGAGCACGTGGAGGACAACACCCAGCGGGCGGTGCACTACCGAAATGTGTTCCCGGTGGGCCGGGTGTTCAACTGGAAGCACGTCGGCCGCTTTAAGCCGGGGCAGTATCTGCTGATGCACAGCGTCATCTACCGCACTCAGATTCTGAGGGACTGCCAGCTGGAGCTGCCAAAGCACACCTTCTATGTGGATAACATCTTTGTGTATGAGCCTCTGCCCCTGGTGCGCAACCTCTACTATATGGATGTGGACCTGTACCGCTACTTCATCGGCCGGGCGGACCAGAGCGTGAACGAGAGCGTGATGATGGGCCGGGTGGACCAGCAGCTCCGGGTGAACTACCATATGATCGACTGCTGGAATCTCCGCTTTGTGGCCAAACAGAACAAAAAGCTGGCCCGGTATATGTACAACTATCTGGCCATTATGATGACCATTTCCTCCATTTTCCTCACCATGGAGGGCAGCCCCGAGTCGTTGGGCAAGCGGACCCAGCTGTGGGAGTATCTGCGGACGGTGGACAAGGGGCTTTACACCAGGATGCGCTACTTTGCCGTCCCCGCCGCCACCAACCTGCCCACCGCGCCGGGACGGAGGCTGTCCGTGGCCCTGTACCGGATTGCGCAGAAGATTTATAAGTTCAACTGACGGAGGCGGGGGAATATGAAAAAGTTTCAGCTCAAATGGCCCTGGAACTGGCTGCTGTACGGCGTTGCCTTTTTGATCGCGGGGAGGATGATCGGCTATCTGTGGGCCGCGCTGATTCTGGTGGCCTGTGGAGCGACAAGAAAGGCCAAAAGCGCCCCGGAGGGCAGCTACTGTCTGGACCGGACCCGGAAGGGGCTGGCCAAGCTGTTCTGGGCGCTGCTGTATCTGTTCTTCGGTTTTGCCGGGGGCGTGTGCTTCTATATGCAGATGCAGGAGGACCGCTCCTTATGGGAGCTGAAAGACTGGGCTTTTACCATATTCACCGCAGTGTTGTGCCTGGGCGGTACGGCCCTGGGCCTTATCGAGGCCTATACCGATCTGCGGGATGCCTTCTGCCCGGCAAAGAGCAAGCTGGCCAAATCCATCCGTTCCCAGCTGCCCTACCCGGAGGAGGCTCCTCCGGTGGAGGAGCTGTTTGCCATGGTGGACAAGGATATCCGGGAGAACGGCCAGTGGTTTGACCGGGTGGCCATTGGGAAGGAGTGGGTCTTCGGTGACGAGGTCACCTCCATTGCCCGCATCCGGGGGGTATTCCTCCGGGACGAGATCAGGACCCACTACAGCAACAACCGCCGGCGCACCACCCGCATCCTGGAGCTATGGATTGTGGACGACAGATCGGAAGAGCACACGTCTGAACTCCAGTCACACAAGCT